>SVCS01000032.1:0-10793 GCA_015058205.1 Clostridiales bacterium | reverse complement strand
TTCTCGTTCATCGCATTCGGTATGGGCGTGGAAACCGCGACGCTGCTCTTCAACAAGTTCCTGTACGCCGCCATCATTATGTGGGCGTACCTCCTGATTCGAAAAGTAGACTTCCGGCTTTCACGCCGCGGTGCTATCACCATGATGGTTACCTGCGCAGGATACATCGGAATGTCTACTTCTCTTTACGTGTCCTTCGACTACATTTCCGGATCCCTCGCTACAATCATCTCCTTCACGTTTCCGGCTATGATCGTGGCGATCGAGATGATCACAAAGATGGAACCTGTACGATTCGCGAAGATTCTGGCCGTGATCCTGTCCTTTGGGGGTCTTGTGCTGATCGTGTGGGATCCGGATATGCACGCCAATCTGCTGGGCATTCTCTTCGCCTTCGGATCGGCCATCGGATATGTCATTTACATATTCGGCCTCTCTGCAAAAGCAATCAAAGAGGTCGACAGTTTCGCCGTGGCCGGTTATGTCATGGTCTCGGCTGCTGCCGTGAACTTCATCCGATGTCTGATCAGCGGTAAGCCCCTCTTCGCGACGGAGCCGAATCAGATCGGCATGATGATTCTTCTCTCCGTCGTATGCGTATTTATGGCCATCCTGTTCTACGCCATCGGCGTCAGACTGATCGGTCCGGGCAACGCGGCGCTGGTCAACACCATGGAACCTGTTCTGGCGTGCATTTTCGGCCACTTTCTGGTCGGTGATGTACTGACACATATCATGCTGATCGGCTCCGCCCTCGTCGTTGCTGCTGTGCTGATCACCAACCTGCCGGAACGGAAACAGCGGGAGCAGTACAAGGAAAATAACAGCACATAATAACCTAACACATCAAAAAGCCCCGGATGATCCGGGGCTTTCTTATATGATGTTTTGTTTCCCTTATGCAAGTGCTGCTGTGATGATAGCCATTGTGTAAACTTCTTCAGCATTGCAGCCTCTTGAAAGGTCGTTGATCGGTGCGTTCAGACCCTGAAGCACTGGTCCGTAAGCATCGAATCCGCCCAGTCTCTGTGCGATCTTATAGCCGATGTTACCAGCGTTGATGTCTGGGAAGATGAATACGTTTGCCTGACCTGCAACCTTGGAATCCTTGCACTTCGTCTTCGCAACGACCGGTGAAACTGCTGCGTCGAACTGAAGCTCGCCGTCGATATCCAGCTCAGGAGCTGCTTCCTGTGCCAGCTTGGTAGCCTCAACCATCTTATCGACATCTTCGCCTGCACCGGAGCCCTTTGTTGAGTAGGACAGCATTGCAACCTTAGGCTCAACGCCGAAGATCTTGGCTGTTCTCGCGGACTCTACAGCGCACTCTGCGATTTCTTCTACAGATGGCTTGATGTTGATTGCACAGTCACCCATTCCCAGGATTTCAGGAGCGCTGCCGTCTTCGTGCTCTCTTACCATAATAAACACGGAAGATACGCTCTTGTTGCCCGGCTTTGTCTTGATCAGCTGCAGTGCCGGTCTTACGGTATCTGCTGTTGAGTATGTCGCTCCGCCCAGAAGTGCGTCTGCATATCCCATCTTAACGAGCATTGTTCCGAAGTAGTTTCCCTTAGCAAGGGCTGCTCTGCACTGCTCCTCGTCCATCTTGCCTTTTCTCAGCTCAACCATCTTGGCTACCATCTCATCCATCTCAGGATAAGTAGCCGGATCGATGATTTCGAGACCTTCGATGTCGAATCCGCCTTCTGCTGCAGCTGCCTTCACTTCGTCAACATTACCGATCAGAACAGGTGTCAGGAATCCGCCCTTCTTCAGTCTGTCTGAAGCTTCGAGGATTCTTGCATCCGGACCTTCTGTAAATACGATCTTCCTTGGATTGGCTTTAAGGATTTCAATAAGGTTTTCAAACATTTTTCTTTACATTCCTTTCTGTAATCTGAATAAGCTTAAACAAAGCAGAGGTATTATACCACAGTTCTCACCCTAGTTCCAGTATCCTCCGAAACGGATGAGCAGATAAATGGTAGCCAGCACGATGGACAAAAGCATCATCGGCAGTCCGATCTTCAGGAAGTCCATAAAGGTAATCGGATAGCCTCTTCTGTTTGAAATACCTGTCAGTACTACGTTGGCGGATGCGCCGATGATCGTTCCGTTTCCGCCGAAGCATGCGCCGATGGATACAGCCCACCAGAGAGGCCATACATCGATGCCCTCTGAAGCCATGGTCTGGATCAGCGGAATAAGTGTCGCAACGAACGGAATGTTGTCCAGTACTGCTGAACAGATTGCGGATACCCAGAGAATGACGATCATCAGGATGACATAATGGGAACCTGTCGCATTGATCATTCCTTCCGCCATCATGTGGATGAGGCCGACTTTTTCCAGTCCGCCGACAACGATGAACAGAAATGCGAAGAAGACAATTGTCGGCCATTCAACGTCGTGAACAGTCTCTTCTACATCCTGCTTACCGATCAGGATCATCAGTGCTGCGCAGGAAAGAGCGATGATGCTTGTCTTAAGACCCAGAGTATCATGCAGAATGAATGCCAGTGCAACCAGGCAAATCATGATGATGCTCTTGTAAAAGAGAATCTGATCTCTGATTTCTTCCTTCTCATCCATCTTCATGATGAGTTCCATCTTTTCCGGTGTTACAGTCAGTCCCTTGTGATACAGCAGTCTGAATCCGAGTATGGTTGCGATCATAACGATAGCGACAATCGGTCCGTCATAGAGAATGAACTGCAGGAATGTAATATCTGCAGCGCTTCCCAGCATGATGTTTGGCGGATCTCCGATCAGCGTTGCCGTTCCGCCTACATTGGATGAAATAATCTGTGTCATCAGGAACGGAATCGGGTTCAGTTCCAGCGTCTTACAGATGCTGAATGTCATTGGTCCGATGAGCAGAACAGTCGTAACATTGTCCAGGAAAGCAGAAAGAACCGCTGTAATGATCATGAAATAAACCATGATTCTCCAAGGATTTCCCTTGGCGATTCTGGCTGCCTTCACAGCAAGGTATTCGAAAATACCGGAGTTTTTAACGACGGCTACAAACATCATCATGCCGATCAGTACGCCGATGGTGTTGAAGTCGATAAATCCGAGTGCCTCTGCAGGTTCCAGTATCCCAATCAAAACAAGCAGCATGGCTCCAATAAGAGCGCAGGCTGCTCTGTGTAGTTTTTCGGATACGATTACCGCAATGACGGCTACGAAAATAGCAAGTGCAATGATTTGTGATGCGGTCATTTTTATCCTCCATAGTATGATAATGATTAATCTGCGCGGTGCTGGGTGTATACAATATTCAACACACACAATCCCTATTATACTACTAATAAAAAAAAGAACAAGTGACCCACTTGTTCTTTTTTTGCTTATTAAATTGCTGTCTGGTGCAATTACGCCCAGTATCTCCCGAAGAGAATCAGCAGATAGATCGTTGCCAGAATGATGGACATGATCATCATCGGTCCACCGATCTTCAGGAAGTCGATGAATGTGATCGGATATCCTCTTCTGTTTGCGATACCGGTCAGAACGACGTTGGCTGATGCGCCGATGATCGTTCCGTTTCCGCCGAAGCACGCACCGATGGATACAGCCCACCAAAGCGGCCATACATCCAGCCCTGCTTCTTCCATCTGCTGAATCAGCGGAATCAGCGTTGCGACAAACGGAATGTTGTCCAGCACTGCTGAACAGATTGCTGAAACCCACAGAAGCACAATCATCAGGATGACGTAATGGGTTCCTGTTGCATCCATGAGTGTTACCGCGAGCATGTGGATCAGTCCAACCTTCTCAAGGCCGCCTACAACGATGAACAGGAAGGCGAAGAAGACGATCGTCGGCCACTCAACGTCGTGAACGGTCTCTTCAACGTCCTGTTTGCCGATCAGAATCATAAGCGCTGCGCATGAGAGTGCAATGACGCTTGTCTTCAGTTCCAGTGTATCGTGCAGTATGAAAGCCAGTGCGACCAGACAGATCATCACGATGCTCTTGTAGAACAGCACCTGATCTCTGATCTCAGCTTTTTCATCCATCTTCATAATCAGTTCCATCTTCTCAGGCGCAACCGAAAGCCCCTTCTTGTAGATGAACTTGAATGCGAAAATCGTTGCGATCATTGTGATGACAACGATTGGACCATCATAGATAATAAATGAAACGAATGGGATGTCGGCTGCACTGCCGATCATGATGTTAGGTGGGTCTCCGATGAGTGTACCGGTTCCGCCTACATTAGATGCGATGATCTGTGTCATCAGGAACGGAATCGGGTTCAGTTCCAGTGTCTTACAGATACTGAATGTCATCGGTCCGATGAGCAGAACCGTTGTGACGTTGTCCAGGAATGCAGAAAGCACAGCGGTGATGATCATGAAGTAGACCATGATCTTCCACGGGTTTCCCTTCGCGATCTTCGCTGATTTCACAGCGAGATATTCGAATATTCCGGAATTTTTGACAACGGCAACGAACATCATCATGCCGATCAGTACGCCGATGGTGTTGAAATCAATAAATCCCAAGGCCTCGTGCGGTTCCAGTATGCCAATCAGAATCAGTAGTACCGCGCCAATGAGGGCACAGGCTGCTCTGTGAAGCTTCTCGGATACGATAACCGCGATGACGGCTACGAAAATAGCCAGTGCAATAATCTGCGAAGCAGTCATATCAAATGTCCTCCAAAACTGTTTTTCTAGTAGCGATACGCAAGTGCAATAAGTATCTCATATCCTCCCCTGTTCGTCAACATTAACCTATCACATCAAACATGGTGTACGAGCCCGGTTCTCCTGCTTCCCGGCGCGCTGCCAGGTAGAGAATCGCGTCGCACGCGCCGATGGCATAGCAGCGCCAGTCGTAAGCATCATGGGTGATCTGGAACATCTCGCCCTGACATCCGAAGAGCACATGATGGCTGCTCGGCGTATTGCCTGCACGGACGGAGTGGAATGTAATATCCTCATAGCCTTTGTTCTTCATGCCCGCCGCCATCTCCTCTGCAAGCTCTATAGCAGTGCCGCTTGGTGCATCCAGCTTCGTATCAGAATGCAGTTCGATGATCTCCATGCCGGCTTTCTCTTCCAGCAGGGCGGCCGCCTCACGCAGAAGCTTTTTCATGACAGTGACCACATAGGAGGTGTTCGCTGTCTGCATCAGCGCAATGCTCTCTGCTGCCTTTGCAAAGGCAGCAAGCTGCTCGTCGGAGAATCCTGTCGTCCCGCAGAGATAGGCTTTGCCGTGCGCGACACATTTGGCCAGTGTATCCATGCTCACTTCGATTCTGGAATAGTCAACAACGACGTCGCACAGGTCGATAAGCATGCCCTTCCCTGTCTCCGCTTCCAGGCTGTCATACACCAGCGCGCCGATGTCCTGACCAATTCCGCATACCTGACCGGCATCCTTTCCGATATAATCTCTCCCCGGTGTACCCACGCATCCAACCACCTGGATGTGTTCATTTTTGAATGCTTCCTGGACGATGAGACTGTCCATCGCGCCGCGTGGCGCAGTAATAACAACTTTAACCATGAAAAAAAGCCTCCTTCATTTAACGATTCGATATCTGTATTCTCAACTGTTTGTATTCCCAGTGATCTGCATCCTCAGCTGACCTTCCCGTTTTCCCCTTCTGCTGTCTTGAAGAACTGTTCCAGCTCCTTGAGGATCCCCTGTGTATAATCCTCACTGGCAGGTCTGCCTGCCGCACCCGACCGGACAGCGCTCGTCAGCCTGATGAACGGCCTGTTGCCGCCATTGAATCTAATGCGGTCGCCATACGCTTCCACGAGATTCGGTATGACTTCCGGACCGAAACGCACTTCAGGCATCAGTGAGAATTTGAGCTTGAAGCCGTCCTGGGATATCTCGGTCATGCCGAGCTTCTTCGCCTTTGCACGAATAAGAGACAATCTGATGAGATTCTGGGTGCGCAGCGGCGGATCTCCGAATCTGTCGATAAACTCATCCATAAGGTCAGACGCGTCTTCCTCCGTCTCGACCATTGCGATTTTCTTGTACATCTGGAGTTTCAGAACTTCATCGTCTATGTAGCGGCTTGGGATGATTGCCTGTATCGGCAGATTGACTGCTGTCGCCTCTGCTTCTGTTGCCCCTGATCCAACATCACTGACAGGGGCAGCCTCCCCTGCTTCTCCTGCGCGTTCCGCTTCATGCAGGGCTTCTCCCAACAGTTTGCAGTAGAGTTCATATCCGATTTCCAGCATATGACCCGACTGCTCACGTCCCAGGACATTTCCTGCCCCTCGCAGTTCCAGATCACGCATAGCGATTTTGAATCCGGAACCGAACTCTGTGAAATCACGAATGGCTTTGAGGCGCTTCTCCGCAATCTCTGAAAGCACTTTATCCTTTCGGTACATCAAGTACGTATATGCGATTCTTCCGGACCGCCCTACGCGTCCCCGCAGCTGATAAAGCTGCGCCAGACCGAATCTGTCAGCGTCCAGTATGATCATCGTGTTGACATTCGGAATATCTGTACCTGATTCAATGATGGTCGTGGAAACCAGCACATCATATTCACCTGCCGCGAAATCCATGATGATGTTTTCAAGCTCTGTCTCTTTCATCTGGCCATGTCCGACGGCAATGCTGGCGTTAGGTACCAGCTCCTGGAGGGCAGAAGCTGTCCTGCGTATGGAGCTGACCCTGTTACTCAGAACATAAACCTGACCTCCTCTTGCCAGTTCTTTTTCAATGGCCTCGCGAATCAGGAAGGAATCCTCCTCCATCACGTACGTCTGGACTGGATACCGTCCTTCCGGCGGTTCTTCTATGGTGCTCATGTCCTTCATACCGGAAAGGGACATGTGCAGCGTTCTTGGAATCGGCGTAGCGGACAAGGTCAGCACATCTACGTTTTCGCGGAGCTGCTTGATCTTCTCCTTATGCCTCACACCGAACCGCTGCTCTTCATCGATGACAAGCAGACCGAGATCGTTGAATTTCATATCTGATGAAAGGATTCTGTGGGTTCCAATGACGAGGTCTATATCTCCATGTGCGATATCCTTGACGATCTTTTTCTGCTGGGCTGCGCTCCTGAAACGCGACAGCATCTCCACTCTGACCGGAAACTTCTCAAATCGTTCCTTCAGTGTGTAATAGTGCTGATTCGCCAGCAGTGTCGTAGGGACAAGCACCGCAGCCTGTTTGCCTTCTATGACGCATTTGAATAATGCTCTGGCAGCAACCTCCGTCTTTCCAAAGCCCACATCCCCACAGAGCAGTCTGTCCATAGGATACGGTCTTTCCATATCTTCTTTGATTTCACTGATGCACCGGAGCTGGTCCTCTGTTTCTGTATACGGGAAAGAATCCTCGAATTCCTTCTGCCAGACCGTATCTTCTGCAAAGGCATAACCGCCCGTGTTGCGTCTGACATTGGCCACCCGGATCAGCTCGTTGGCAAGGTCAGAAACCGCTGCCTGCGCTCTGGCCTTCGTCGCCTTCCATTCGCTTCCGGAGAGCTTGTTGAGCCTCGGTGATATGCCCTCTCCGCCTATGTATTTCTGCAGACTGTCCAATTGATCCACCGGAATGTAAAGCATGTCAGTCCCGGCGTATTCAACCTTCAGAAAATCCTGTTTGATGCCCTGGACGATCAGCTGTTCAATCCCTGTGAACTTGCCGATACCATGGCTCTCATGGACGACATAATCCCCTTTCTGAACATCGGCGAAGCTTTTGATTGGATTGCCGCCTCTGACTGATTTAGAGCGTCTTTTTGTCTTGCGGCTGCCCCCGAAGATGTCGCCTTCCCAGATATAGCAGACCTTCTGATCTGTGAGTTCCATGCCGGCTGTGAGAATGCCGTTTTCAACCCTCACATGACCCTTTTCATACCGTCCCGGCAGAATGCGTTCATTGAACTCTTCATGCTGTACGAATTCCAGCATGTTCTTCATCCTGTCATCCGTACTGCAGACGATGTGCACATCGAATCCTCTGGCGACATATCCTTCCAGATCCGCGCGCAGCTGATCCATATGTCCATCATACTGCGGCATCTGTCTGGTCTCGACCTGCCTCAGCTCCGTGAGGGCAGGACCTTCCGCGGAATCTTTGCTGCCTCTAATGGTCATGACAAAAGGCGTGAAAATGGTGCACTCCAGATTCCGCTCTTCTGCCAGTCTGTATATTCTATAAAAGTCATCCTCATCATAAAGCGCCGCGAAGTCTTCCTTGATTCCCCTGCCGCTCTCCAGGATGCTTTCGATTTCATAGTTGCGCTCCTTGATGGAAGCCTCCAGTGTTTCCAGAATTCTGGACGGATCATCTACAATCAGCTGCGGCTGATCCATATAGTCCCAGATGTACGCTGTCTCATCATAGAAGTATCCCAGGAACTTCTCCAGATACTGGAGATTGATCATACCCTCTGTGTACTCCAGCAGCTGATCTCTGCGCTTTTCCAGCTCTGCTGCTATGTTGATGCTGTGTTCATCATCTGTACTGTTTTTGCCTTTCGCCCGTTTAATGGCTCTGTCATAGGCTCTTCTGATGCGCCCGGATGCCTTTGTAAATAGCTCTTCGTCTCTGGTGATCTGGGAGCACGGAAAAACAGTGAGGTGCTCCAAATTTTCAATAGATCGCTGGGAATCGATATCGAAGGATCTGATGGAATCGATTTCCGTATCAAAAAGCTCGATCCGGTAAGGGTCCTCCCCTTCCGGTGTAAAAATGTCGATGATGCCGCCTCTGATACTGTATTCACCGCGTGCTTCCACCATAGTGGCCCGCTCATATCCAAGAAGAGACAGCGTACTGCGCAGCCCGGAAATATCCAGATCCTCTCCCAGAGATAGCTCCAGAGTATTCTCCGTGAAGACCTCTTTCGGCGGAATCCTGCGAACGGCACCTGTAACAGGCGCAATCACGGTGCATTTACCGCCATTTGTCAGCGCCTTGAGCACACGCATACGCTCAAGGAGAGAGTCGTTGCTCTTTGCTTCATAGGCAATGGCGCTGTCTTCATCAGGAGGCAGAATATAGACAGGTTCTTCTCCATTAAAAAAAGAAAGGTCGTTCTGAAGTCTGCGCGCCCTGTTCAGTGTAGGTACCACGATCAGGCACTGACCGTCACTTTCCCTTCTTGATTCAGCTATATACGGCGCGATGCGTCCATCGGACGCACCGGCTATATTGATCATCTTCATTTCTTACTTCTCTGCATGCTCTTCCTTTTCTGCATGCTCTTCTTCATGCTTTTTGCCGGTGTTGAACCTGTTCATGGCGATGTCGATGCCATCTGTCAGAATACACTCCAACGCAGCAGCGGCATTCCTGATTGTCTCTGCCAGAACCCCGGCTTCCTTCTCCGTGACCTGTCCTGTGACGTAATCCTTCCACTCATCACCGGAAGTGGATCCGATGCCGATGCGGATGCGGGGAAACTCATCGGACTGAAGCTGGTAAATCACCGACTTCATACCGTTATGGCTTCCCGAGCTCCCCTTCTTCCGTATGCGGAGTGTTCCGGTCTTAAGATCCATATCATCGTATACGACAATCAGGTTCTCCATGGGGACATCATAGTACGCCATCACTTCTCTCAGCGATTCCCCGCTCAGATTCATATAGGTCTGCGGCTTGACCAGCAGGACCTTCTCACCGGCGATTCTTCCCTCGCCGATGAGGGCCTTATGCTTGATCCTGCGTACGTCAATACCATGGGCCGCGGCGAATTCATCCACCACAAGAAAGCCCATGTTATGACGTGTCTTCTCATATTGTCTGCCCGGATTTCCCAGGCCGGCTATGACATACATTTAGAATCTGTTCCCTGCGAAGATCTTACTGATGGATTCGTTGCAGTGAATTCTCGTCAGCGCTTCAGCGAATACAGGACCGACAGAGATTACTTTGATCTTATCCAGCATCTTCTCTTCCGGAATCGGCATGGTGTTGAGGATTACCAGCTCTTCGATTGCTGACGCCTCGATACGCTCAATGGCCGGACCTGAGAGCACTGGGTGTGTTGCGCATGCTCTGACACTTTTCGCACCCATCTCCTTGATGGCGTTTGCCGCGTTCGTGATGGTGCCCGCTGTATCAATCATGTCATCCAGCAGAACGCAGTTCTTGCCTTCGATGTCGCCGATGATGTTCATGATCTCGCTGACATTTGGTTTCGGACGTCTCTTGTCGACGATGGCGATCGGGCAGTTCAGAGGTTCCGCCATATTTCTGGCTCTCGGCACACTGCCGTGGTCCGGGGATACGATGACCAGATCATCGATGTTCTGCTTTCTGTAGAATTCTGTGAGGAGCGGCTGTCCGATCAGATGATCCACAGGAATCGTGAAGAAACCTTGTATCTGTGCTGCGTGCAGATCCATGGTGATGATTCTGTCCGCGCCTGCTGTGACGATCATATCTGCTACAAGTTTTGCTGTGATTGGATCTCTTGCCTTTGCCTTACGATCCTGACGGGCGTATCCGTAGTACGGTACAACTGCCGTGATTCTTCCTGCAGAAGCCCTCTTCATCGCATCGATGGTGATCAGCAGCTCCATCAGATTGTCATTGACCGGTTCACTTGTTGACTGAATCACGAAGCAGTCGACTCCTCTGACTGTCTCACCGAGGTTCACACAGATTTCCCCGTCACTGAACTGCTTGACCTCCAGATCACCCAGAGGTTTTCCCATAATGGAGGCGATTTCCTCCGCCAGTTCCGGATGCGAGTTGCATGCAAATACCTTGTAGCTTGAGAATAAGCTGTTCTTCATCATCTGACCTTCTCCTTCCTAGTCTTCGATTTTCTTGAATTC
>SVCS01000031.1 GCA_015058205.1 Clostridiales bacterium | reverse complement strand
ATAAGGAGCAATCAATGGACTATAACAAACTGGCGGAGCTGCTGTTCCCGCAGATCGATAAAACACCGGAAGATTATGAGGCGCTGTATCCGCCGAGAGAAGAAGGTAAAATCGTAACGAGAATGGGTCCTTCCCCGACCGGATTCATCCATCTGGGAAATCTCTACGGTGCCTTCGTTGACGAGAGACTTGCACATCAGGATGGCGGCACATTCTATTTGAGAATCGAGGATACAGATGATAAGCGTTACGTGGAAGGCGCCGTTGATACGGTAATCAATTCACTGAAGTTCTTTGACATCAACTTCGACGAAGGCGCAGGCTGCGGTCCTATTGGCGCAGACGGCGAACCGACAGACTCCGGCGACTATGGTCCTTACTATCAGTCGCAGCGCGGACCGATCTATCAGGCATTTGTAAAGCATCTGGTCAGCCAGGGCAAAGCCTATCCTTGTTTCCTGACAGAGGAAGAACTGACTGAAATCAGGGCGCAGCAAGAAGCCGCCAAAGAGACGACCGGTATCTATGGAAAATACGCTGAGAAGAGCCGCAACCTGTCCTATGAAGAAATAGAAGAAAACATCAAGGCCGGTAAACCGTATGTCGTCAGACTTAAATCCAAAGGCAACGCTATCAGCCCTGAAAACTGCTGTATGGAAAACGGCGCAACCTGCCAAGGTAACTCCGGCAATGTAACATACCAGAATCGTGACGGCGTCATGTACATCATCGTGAATGACGCGGTGCGCGGTGAAGTCGCTATGCCTTCCAACGACCAGGATGTGGTCATTTTGAAAGCGACAGGCATTCCGACATATCACTTTGCCCACGTCATCGACGACCATCTGATGAGAACAACACATGTTGTCCGTGGAGAGGAATGGCTCATGTCGCTCCCTATCCATGTAGAGCTGTTCGAGGCTCTGCGCTTCAAGCTTCCGACATACTGCCACACTGCAGTACTGATGAAGCTGGACGATGAGACAGGCAACAAGAGAAAACTCAGCAAGCGTAAAGACCCTGAGCTCTCTTTGGACTACTACCGCCAGGAAGGATATCATCCGCAGGCCGTCAAGGAATATCTCATGACAATTCTCAACTCTGACTTTGAGGAATGGCGCATGGCAAATCCTGACGCAGACTTGGATGAGTTCACATTTACAACAGAGAAGATGAGCAGCGCAGGTGCACTGTTTGACCTGAACAAGCTCAATGATGTTTCTAAGGATGTTCTGCTGAAGATTCCGGCTGATGAGTTGGCCGACTTCATGCTGGAATGGGCACGTGAGTTCAAGCCTAAGGCGGCGCCGCTGCTTGAAGACAAAGAATATCTCACGAAGATCCTGAACATCGGCAGAGATGATGCAAAACCAAGAAAAGACCTTATCTATGCGAAGCAGATCTTCGACTTCATCAGCTACTTCTACGATGATTACTTCTTCATCGAAGAGCAGATTCCTGAACAGGTCAGCGATGAAGATGCGAAGGAAATACTGAAGCGCTATCTGGAAACCTATGACCATAGCGACGATCAGTCCCATTGGTTCGAAAAAATCAGAACGATTACTGCAGATCTCGGATATGCTGTCAAACCGAAGGATTATAAGAAACATCCTGACGAGTACAAAGGCTCTGTCGCTCATGTGAGCACCGTGATTCGTATCGCAGTCATGGGCAGAAGCCAGTCACCGGATGTCTGGACCATTCAGCAGATTCTCGGAGAAGACAAGGTAAGAGCCCGTATCAGTGAGCTCATCGGCTAGGGCGAAACTAATCGACAGATAAAAAAGGAACTTGCTTCGCAAGTTCCTTTTTTACTATCTTATTACCTTTTACCGTCGCAGGTGCAGCTGCTGCCTTACAGCTGCCAGCTGTTCAGATACGCTTCCTGTTCCGGTGTCAGCTTGTCTATCTCAATGCCCCACGCAGCAAGTCTTCTGCGTGCAATGATATCGTCAATCTCTTCGGAAACATCGATGACCGCGTTCGGCAACTCGCCGTGATGCTCCAGTATGTACAAAGCGCTCATGGCCTGCACTGCGAAACTCAGATCCATGACCTCGGCGGGATGTCCGTTTCCGGCAGCGATATTGGCAAGTTTGCCCTCACCGATGACATTCACCATCTTACCGTTCTCAAGAGTATAACCTGTGATGTTCTCACGAGTCTCTTTCTTCGAAACAGCAGCTTCTTCAAGACCTGCCATATCAATTTCCACATTGAAGTGACCTGCATTGGCGAGAATCGCACGATCTTTCATGGTGAGCATATGCTCGACTGTTATGGTGTGTTTACAGCCTGTCGCCGTGATGAAGATATCTCCAAGCGGCGCTGCCTTTGCCATCGGCATAACATCATATCCGTCCATCTTAGCTTCCATGGCCTTGATTGGGTCGATTTCTGTCACAATGACTCTGGCTCCCAAAGCTGCCGCTCTCATGGCGATTCCACGGGAACACCATCCGTATCCGACGACGACAACGCACTTTCCGGCAACAATCAGATTAGTGTTGTGCATGATGCTGTCCCAGACACTCTGTCCTGTTCCGTAACGGTTGTCGAAGAGATGCTTGCAGTCAGCATCGTTGACGGCCAGCATCGGGAACTTCAGCATGCCGTCGCGTTCCATTGCTCTGAGCCGGATGATTCCGGTGGTCGTTTCTTCGCAGCCACCCCACACTTCTTCCGCCAGATCTGGCCGCGCTCCGTGCACAAGTCCCACCAGATCTCCGCCGTCATCAATGATGATGTTCGGCTTATGCTCCAAACACATTTCAATGTGCCTGTTGTATTCTTCTTCTGTCGCGCCATGATAGGCAAAAACACTGATGCCGTCTTCTACCAGAGCCGCGCAGATATCATCCTGTGTACTCAGGTTGTTGCTGCCTGTTGCAGCCATCTGAGCGCCTCCGGCAGCGAGCACTTTGCACAGGTATGCTGTCTTTGCTTCCAGGTGAATGGACAGGCTGATTTTCACACCTTTCAATGGTTTCGTCTTAAGAAACTCTTCCTCTAGGCCATTCAACAATGGCATGTTGTTTCTGACCCATTCTATTTTTGTATGGCCGTAAGGTGCCAGATTTATGTCTCGTATATCGTATCTCATAATTCAACTCCGCCAAGGAATACTCTCTGTGGTTTCAGGTCTTCTCCGCATATGATGAAGTCTGCGAACTTCCCCTCTGCAATTGATCCAACCTGATCGTCTGCTCCAATCTCACGAGCCGGCGTAATCGTTGCAGCTGCCACTGCAACCTCCTTAGGAATGCCGTACTCAATGGCATTCAGCATGCAGGTGTAGACATTGCTTGCGGATCCCGCAATGGTTCCGTCCTCAAGTCGTGCAACGCCATCCTTCAGGAACACATCCTGCCCGCCGAGTTCATACTTTCCTTCCGGCATACCGCAGCATCTGAGGGAATCACTGATCAGACAGATTCGTTCCGGAAACAATTTGAACGCCATTCTTATAGAGCTCGGATGAATATGGTATCCGTCGCAGATAAGTTCTGCTATGACATCTTCTCTCTCCGAACCGGCGCCGATGACGCCTGGCTTGCGGTGATGGATCGGCGGCATTGCATTGTACAGATGCGTCAGATGGCTGGCACCTGCATCCAGCACTGCGCAGGCCTCTTCATATGTCGCATCGGTGTGAGCAATAGAAACAGTCGTAAGTTCTGCCGCCTTTGCCGTAAACTCTGCAGCTCCCGGAAGTTCCGGAGCGACATCCACGATTCTGATGAGTCCATCGCAGCCGTCATAAAGCTCTTTGAACGCATCGAAATCCGGATCCCGCAGGTACGCTCCATTCTGTGCGCCCTTCTTTTTCTCTGAGAAGAACGGCCCTTCCATGTGGATGCCCATGAGTCTTGCGCAGCCCTCAGGGCGTTCGTCATGAAGCTTTTTCCCGCTTGCAAAAGCAACCGCCAGTGTTTCGTAAGGCAAGGTCATACCTGCAGGCGCGAAAGAAGTCACTCCTGATTTTGCAAGATAGGCTGCCATGGATTTCAGCCCCTCATAATCTCCATCGGAAAAGTCCGCATTCATACTGCCGTGTGTGTGTACATCGACCAGGCCAGGTATGACATAGTAACCGTCGAGATCTGTTTCTTCATCCCCTGCCGCTTCATTGATGGCCGGCAGATAAGGATTTCCAAGCGCCACGATCTTATCATCAATGACTTCAAAGTCACAGATCCTGAACTGACCGTCGATAAATACTTCTGCATTTCTGTAAATCATTCTATTTCACCTCCGCCGTCATGGCGTGATAACTTCAACCGTCTATGGCATAACAACTTCCGGAAGGCTTGCAGCCGCAACGGACTGACCCACTCTTCTCATCTTCTCATCCGGAAGCATAACTGTGATTTTATGATTCAATTCAGGGTACTCATCAGCGAGTACTCTGTTGCATTCACTTACAAGAATCTCTCCGCCGTGTCCTGAGGCAACACGTCCGAGAATCAATACATATTTCAGATCGTAGAACAGCCCATAGAGTACAAGGGTGTGGGCCAGATAGCATCCAATCGTTCTGAAGATTGCTTCAGCTCCTTCGCGCTTTGGATGGTCTTCCGCATCAGCTCCGTCCAGAATGTTCTGTACCACTTTGAGCTTTTCCGCCGGCGCAAGCGCTTCGTCCAGTTCGATCTCTGCAGCAGGTGCCAGCTTGATGACGGAATCCTGCGAGAAATAGGTGGCGCCAACACCGTTATCTCCTGACCATGGATCTGCCATAGATTCCTGATTCAAATCCACCGGCGCAAAGGCAAGCTCGTTAAACCATCCGAGAACGTTTCTATCAGCATTTACATATCCGCCTGCTTCACTGGTTCCCATGGCGATACCCATCACTGGAGCGACATCCATACTCATCGCTCCTGCCAGCGCTGTAACATCTCCGTCGTTGGCAACGACAATCGGAACATCACCGATTTCACGCGCTGCCCTGTCGTACACATTCTTGACTTCATCCCAGTTGTCTCTTGAGATCTTCAGGAAGATGCTGGATACCATTGGTGCGTTACCGATCAGAACGCCGGCTGTAGAAACGCCGATGCCGTCGACACGCGGCATCTTGGACGCAGCCGTCTTAAAGGAATCCACGATTCCTTCATACTGGTATGAAATGTCCTCTGAAAGTTTCGGGTGCCAGACTACTTCCTCTGAATAGATGGTCTCGCCGTCGATCACTGCTGAAACTTTTCTGTCAGAGCCGCCTGCATCGAAGCCGATTCTGCATCCTTCCAGATGCCCTCCAACAGACTTGTCCGAATCGTTGGCTGCAGGCAATTCTGCCGCATCGCAGATTTCAAACTCAAAAGGTCTCTCATAGGTGTTCATCATGAAGTTCACATCGAAATCACGTGGACCGCCCAGAACATAGTCTTCTCTGACCTTCGCTGCTTCCTCGTCGCAGCCGCATACGGTAACTTTCCAGCCGCCTACACTCCAGAGACAGAACTTGATATATCTCTCCAGATATCTGAGATTTGCTTCTTCAAAACTCTTGTCTCTCAACTTCGTCTCAAAAACAGAAACTTTACCTTCTTCCCGTTCGATTGCGATTCCGATCGGTCTGAAAGCTTCCTTCTCATACTCGATCATCCACGGTCCCATTGGGATGAATTCCTGATCGAGTACTGGTATGTTCTTCATGTTCAGATCAATGCCCAGATAATTCATTTACAATCTCCTTCATTTGTTCTTTCTTGCTCTCCATATCCAGGGCAAGTGCCAGCTGCGATTTGCATCTGTCCAAATTGTGTCCGGGATATTTTGTCGCAAAGTATTTATCTCCATCAAGCCAGTCTGTAAGGAATCTGACTCCGAGTTCCAGCGTTATGGTTCTGGCTCCCTCCGGAAGCATTTCTATTTCCAGATCTGTCAGGCCTTTGCAGCTCTCAATAAATCCTTTTGTAAAAACCTCAAAGAGGTGAAGATCACAGTGAACCTTCGACAGATCTTTCTCGTCCTCCGGTGCTGTCGCGGCACCGAAGCGGATGCAATCCCCGTAATCATAGAGAGACAGACCAGGCATAACCGTATCCAGATCGATAACATAGAGCAACTGTCTCGTATCTTTATCGAGAAGCACGTTGTTGAGCTTTGTGTCATTGTGAGTAACTCTCGTTGGGAGTTCTCCGGACTCTCTCATCTCCTGCAGAACACCTGCGCTGTGCTCACGCTCCAGCACAAAGGCGATCTCATCCTTTGCCTCTTCCACTCTTGGGGCAAGCTCCGGATCATTTTTCGCCCGTTCCAAAGTCTCGTGGAAAATTCTGTACCTGTCTACTGTGTTGTGAAAGTTCGGAATTGTCTCGTGCAGTGTTTCTGCAGGATAATCCGCCAACTCTGAAATGAATGTGCCAAAAGCAATGGCACACTGGTAAAAGTCCTCTTCGGACTCCGGCTTTTCCAGACAAATGGAGTTCTCAGCGAACTGGGTTACTCTGAAGTATCCGGAAAGACCGTCTTCAGCCTGTGCCGCATCTTCCGTTACGTGGACATATGTCTCTTTGTCGACCGTCATGACTGGCGGCAGAACATGGCAGGGAGTCCCCTCTGCTTTTGCCTTTGCGTCAAGAAACTGAGCGATGCCGGATATGTTCTCCATCAGTTCAGGAACATTTTTGAATGCTTCTTCGCTCAGCCTCTGCAGTATGTATCTTGTACCCTTCTGGGTCTGTACCAGAAAAGTGCTGTTGATATGACCATTGCCGTAAGGTTCACAGCTTACCGGTTCGCTGTCTAACAGAAAGCTTCTGAGAATGTCCATTGTATTCATTGACTTCCCTCCAATAGCCCGAAGGCGATATTTTATAATACGCGGCGGATGCTGTGATCCGCCGCCTTTGTAAGATTCTATTCAACTGTTACTGACTTCGCCAGGTTCTTCGGTTTGTCGATATTGCATCCTTTTTCGAGTGCCACATAGTACGCGAATATCTGGAGCGGTACGACCGCCAGTACTGGCGCCACTTCGTCTGCGCACTGCGGGATATAGATGACTTCATCGCTGGTCTTTTCGATTTCCGTTTTGCCCTCTTTGGCGAGGCCTATAATACGGGCGCCTCTCGCCTGAACTTCAACGATATTCGAAACCATCTTTTCATAGAGTTTGTCCTGTGTTGCCAGCGAAATGACAAGGGTGTCTGAATCCATCAGCGCAATGGTTCCGTGTTTCAGTTCACCGGCTGCGATTGCGAATGAGTGGATGTAGGAAATCTCCTTCAGTTTCAGGGATCCCTCATATGCTACGCCGCTGTCCAATCCGCGTCCGATGAAGAAGACGTTGTCTTTGTAGTAATATCTCTCGGCCAGTTCCTTGAGAAGCGGCTCATTTTCGATGACTTTGCTGACCTTCTCCGGCAGTGCCTTGAGTTCGTTCAGCATAAAGTCATAATACTCTTTGTCGATGGTTCCCTTGGTGCTGCCCATATACAGACCAATGAGATACATGCAGATGAGCTGCGTGGTATACGCCTTCGTGGACGCAACAGCCACTTCCGGTCCTGCCAGCGTGTAGAAAACATCGTGAGACTCTCTCGCAATGGAACTCCCCACTGCGTTGACAACGCTCAGGATGCGGGCGCCTCTGTCTTTGGCGTCACGGAGAGCTGCCAATGTATCCAATGTCTCGCCGGATTGGGAGATTGCAATGAACAGCGTCTTGTCATCGATGAAGGTATCTCTGTATCTGAACTCCGACGCCACATCGATTTCAACAGGAATCTGCGCCATCTTCTCGATGACCATCTTTCCAACGAGTCCCGCGTGGTATGCTGTTCCGCAGGCTACAATATAGATTTTGTTGATGTTATCGATATCTTCTTTGGTAAGGCTGATGTCGTCCAGTCTGATGGAGTCGTCAGGATTCAGTCTGCTCATGAGTGTTTCTCTGATGACTGACGGCTGCTCATGGATTTCCTTAAGCATGAAGTGGTCATAATCTGCCTTATCTGCCGCATCTGCCTTCCAGTCGACAACGTATACCTCTCTGTCGACTTCATTGCCGTCTTCATCGTAGATGACAATACTGTCCTTGGTAAGAACAACGGTCTCATTGTTCTCTATGAGGTAAACATCTCTGACATATTTGAGCACTGCAGGGATATCGGAAGCGACAAAGTTGAAGCCTTTACCGATGCCCGCTACGAGCGGTGCGTCCTTTCTGACGGCAACGATCTTGTCAGGCTCATCTGCTGCGATGGCAGCGATCGCATACGCGCCGCGCATTTCAGCAACAGCCTTGTTGACTGCATCCAGCAAATCGCCATCGTAGAAGAGACCAATCAGATGCGCGATGACTTCCGTGTCAGTTTCTGATTTGAAGACGATACCGTACTCTGTCACCAGCCACTCGCGGATCTCCTGATAATTCTCGATGATACCGTTGTGGACGATGGCAATGGTCTCCTCCATGTTCAGATGCGGATGCGCATTGATTTCGGTTGGTTCTCCATGGGTTGCCCATCTGGTGTGTCCGATGCCAATTGGTGCATCAAAATCCGGGGATGCAATTTTCGCTTCCAGGTTTTTGATTTCGCCTACAGCTTTCTTCACCTGAATTTTTCCGTTGATCGGAAGCGCGATTCCCGCAGAATCATATCCTCTATATTCAAGACGTTTCAGTCCATCGATGATCTTTTCTTTGGCATGGTCAGTGCCTACATATCCTACTATTCCGCACATACTGCCCTCCTTAACTGAAGCGTTTCGTAATGAGTCTGGCGAGTTTCTGAGCCTTGGCAGTAATATCTTCGATATCCTGTCCTTCAATCATGACTCTTACAAGCGGCTCTGTGCTGGACGGCCTGATGAGTACTCTTCCGTCCTCTCCCAGTTCCTCGCATATTTCATTAACGGCTTTTTTGATTTCCTCATCTCTGCTGTATTTGAATTTGTTTTCGATCTTAACTCTCGCGTTCTTCAGCACCTGAGGATAAAGTGCGATTTCTTCGCTTACTTCGCTGGCAGTCTTTCCTGTATGGATGATTGCCTGCAGAAGCTGCAGGCTGCTCAGTATTCCATCTCCTGTCGTTGCATGGTTCAGGAAGATGATATGTCCTGACTGTTCTCCTCCGAAAACGGCGCCTTCCTCAAGCATCTTATCCAAAACATATCTATCGCCAACTTCTGTGATTTCCAACTGGAATCCTTCCTCTTTCATGAATCTGTGGAAACCTACATTGCTCATCAGTGTTGAGACAACCTTGTTGTCCGGAAGTTCTTCTCTCTCCTTAAGCATCCGTGCGCAGATGCACATCAGTTTATCGCCGTCGATAAGGTTGCCCTTTTCATCACAGGCAATCAGTCTGTCTGCATCACCGTCATAGGCAAAGCCCATGAACGCACCCCTCTCCACAACTTCCTTCTGGATCAGTTCCGGATGTGTACTTCCACACTTGGCATTGATGTTGAGTCCGTCAGGCTGGTTTCCGATGAGGGTAACATCTGCCCCGAGATCCGTGAAGACCTTCTCTGCCACTTCATATGCGGAGCCATTGGCGCAATCGATGACAAGCTTCATTCCCTTAATATCTGTATCAATGGTAGATTCAAGATACTCGGCGTATTTCGTTTCGGCCTCGTCATCAGCTTCAAGACATCTTCCGATTCCTGCGCCTGAAACATGGCTGTCCATATGAATATTTCTGAGAAGAATCGTTTCCACTTCATCTTCAAAGGAATCATCCATTTTGAAGCCTTCGCTGTTATAGAACTTGATTCCGTTGAATTCGAAAGAATTGTGAGATGCTGATACAATGACGCCGGCATCTGCTCCATATGCCTTAACCAGGTACGCGATTGCAGGCGTCGGAAGAACTCCTACTTTAATGACATTCGCACCTGTTGACATGAACCCTGCGCTCAGAGCATCTTCCAGCATATCGCCGGATATTCTAGTGTCCTTACCAATCAGAAAAACTGGCTTTTCCTTGGATTTACCCAGGACATAACCTGTTGCTTTGCCAAGTTTAAAGGCCAGATCCGGTGTCAGTTCTGTATTTGCAACTCCCCTGACATCTCCGTTTCCGAATAAGCTTCCCATCTTTTTCCTCCTTATTGACGCTATCGCTATCTGACCGTAAATACTGCGGTCTCTGATGATATATCTTCTACCGTTAATCCGCTCACTCCATCAGGAATCCTGACATATATTTCTGCTTCGTTCTTGCCATAATCGCAAGTTGAAACATCGATATACGCTTTTATTCCCTTTTTCTTAGCTTTGATTACCTGTGAACGTTTTCCTTCTATCGTTATATTTACCACTTTCGGTTTGTTAACAGTCGCAGTGAGGTCCTGATCTTCCAGCGTATCCGTGCCTTCCATTTCGACTGATACTCCTGAAACTCTTTCGCTGATCTGAGGATCTACATTCCCCATGACGAACATCCACAGAGCGATGGCAACAAGAAGGGATATGAGCATGAGTACTTTATTACTTCTCATCGTCATCCTCCTTTCCATTGCCATGATCGGTTTTGCCGTAGACCATTTCATCTCTCCTGGACCTGTCATCTGCAGACTTATCCAGTCTTGAGCGAACCTTCGAAAAACCAGATATTTTTCCTCCGATTGCTCTGTTGTTCAGGTAAATATCCAGCAGTCTCTTCTCTACGGTCTTGGTGTCGAGGAAGCGCTCTAGCTTTCCGTCCTCCGCCATGCTGATGATTCCTGTTTCTTCAGAGACGATCAACGTAACCGCATCAGAGTTTTCTGTGATTCCAATGCCCGCTCTGTGCCGTGTGCCGAGTTCCTTGCTGATGTTTCTGTTCGTGGAAAGCGGAAGGACGCATCCCGCCGCGTAGATCTTTGTACCGGAGATAATCACAGCACCGTCGTGGAGCGGTGATCCCTCATAGAAGATGTTGCCTAGAAGCTGTGAAGATATGAAGGCATCCAGCACTGTTCCTGTCTCCGCGTAGTCCTCAAGTATCGTCTGTCTTTCGAATACAATAAGTGCCCCCGTCTTCTCACTGCTGAACTTCTCCACAGCATCGGTAATCGCTTCTACAGCTCTCTTGCTGCGTTCCTTGTCTCCGCTACCGATACCGCTTACGATTCGGCCTCTTCCCATGAACTCCAAGGCTCTTCTGAGTTCCGGCTGCAGCACAATCAGCACTGCGACAGCACCCAGGGTCAGCGCTCCTTTGCACATCCAGTTCAGAGTGTGCAGTTCAAGCACATCGGAAACAAAGGTCGCTCCCACCAACACAAGGATACCCTTGATAATCTGCTGGGCACGGGTCTCAAGAATGAGTTTGAGCAGATAATACACAACAAAAGTAACGATAATAATATCTATCGCATCTGAAATCTCAAAATCTGAAAAAGTATTCACAAAGAACTGAATAATATCGTTCATTTCGTCTCCCTGCTGTGTATAATACGTCACTTTATTGTACTATATTTAGTGGTGTTTTTTCAACTGCATACCAAGCAATTGTTAATGAATTTATTGCCTCTTGCAAAAGCACCGCACCCTGTCGTATAATCCAAAGACAGCATGAGCGAAGCAAAACGCTCTGCATATGATCCAGGTCTGTGATTGAAAGGCCAGGCCAGCTACGGGCAAAAGGTCCCACGTAAACCGCCGAAGAAGAGTAAGCGGCGATCATGGCGTAGTTTAGAAGTAAGTCCTCGGGAAAATCCCGGCCAAGGCGAGTGTGGGGGCAAAGATCAGGTCAGCTGGGTCATATGCAGAGCGTTTTATATTGTAAGACTTAAAAGGAGACCCTTTCGGGTCTCCTGTTGTTTTCTGTTTTTTCGGCTTATGAATTAATATGTCGTTTCCAGTAATCCGTAGTTTCCGTCTTTTCTCTTATATACGACGTTTACGGAATCTGTTTCCATGTTAAGGTATACGAAGAAGTCATGGTTCAGCATTTCCATCTGCATGATTGCCTCTTCTACATTCATCGGCTCAAGCTGGAACTTCTTGGATCTTACTACGCTGATTTCTTCCTGCTCTTCTTCGAACTCAGGCAGTTCCTCAAAGCCAAAATCCTTCTGGCCTTTGTACTTCTTCTGGAGTTTTGTTTTGAACTTGCTCATCTGAGTGGAGAGCTTTTCAATGCAGCGGTCTACGCAGTCATACGGATCTCCTGAGATGGTCTCTGCTCTGAAGATCGTACCCTTCGTGTTGATCGTCGCTTCAACCTTATACCTGCTCTTCTCTTTAATTGTCATTACGTTTGCCGTGATTTCATCTGAGAAGTACTTGTCCAGCTTCGCGAACTTCTTCTCGATGGTTTCCTTAAGTTTCTCACTAGGAGCATAATTCTTGCCGGTTATAACAGTTTTCA
This sequence comes from Clostridiales bacterium, assembly GCA_015058205.1. Lineage (GTDB taxonomy): Bacteria > Bacillota > Clostridia > Peptostreptococcales > Anaerovoracaceae > Lentihominibacter. The sequence continues at coordinate 6,966 of SVCS01000031.1, read as the reverse complement.
TAATAACAACCTCCTTCAGGCACAATATCATGTGCCACTTTTTATTCATTGTACCACAAAAGCATAGTGCGGAATGAAAAAAAACAGAAAAAGTGTAACATCTTTATCTGTTTGCGTGTAATAATAGTATCAGCTGAACGACACCAAGGAGGTACCATATGAGCAAGAACAAGAAACTGAGCTGGATCATCGCACTGGTCATGGCAATCACTGTATTCAGCGTCCCTGCTGCCGGATTCGCAGCAACTGACGAAGAAAGCCAGGACAGCAGCTGCATCGATATGCTGGACGATGCGCAGGAGCCATCCATGGACAAGATTGTTGAAGACGAAACTGCACCAGATGACAATACTATCGTTGATGATGCAATCCTTGAAGAAGATGCAACGGTTGAGGCAATGGCAGGCTACAACTACGCCGGATATCTGAATTTCATTTGTCCCGCTGTGGAATATGCTGATTATAACCAGCAGATGCTCCAGGGAGAGGTTCGATTACCGGAGGAGTATAACGACTACACGAACCAGGAATCCATTCCATGGGACACTGACATCACAAGTGCCCTGAGAATCGAAGTCCATGTCGGCAATTATTCTGACTACACCTACCCCGATTACGACGGAAGGTTTTCACTGAAATTCCACAACGCTGCACCCGGAACACCTGTGATCGTCAATTACACCATCGGTGGAGCCGTCAAAAATGAGCAGCTTTGTGTAACAAAGGAAGTTACCGCCAGAGTCATCTGTCCAAACGTCACTTTCGATGGCAAGAGACATGGTCCTACAAAAAGCAACGTCACCGTAAAGGTCGGCAATGAAACCCTCAGTAAATCGGATTTCATCATTGAGGACGCTTCCTCCTTCATCGCTGTAGACAGCGGATATTACTCAGTCTGCAACTCAAATACCTGCAAATACAGATTCGAGGAAGAGGAATTATTTACAATCATTCCGAAAGGGACGACCATAAAAAAGCTCAAAAAACAAAGAAAGGCAATCAAGGTGACCTGGAAGAAACAATCGACTAAGATGACGCGCAAACGCATCACAGGCTACAAGATTCAGGTTGCGACAGATAAAAACTTCAAGTACAACAAGAAGACCGTCAAGGTGAAGGGATACAAGAAAACAACCAAGACCATCAAGAAGCTCAAAGCTAAGAAGACCTACTACGTCAGAATCAAAACGTATATCTATCAGGCAGGAGAAGATTACGACGGTTACTACTATGAATCCAAGTGGTCACCAGTCAAAAAAATCAAAACCAAATAACAAACAGGAAATAGAGCACAGCAGGAACTGCATCGCTTTCGATGGGTTCCTGCTGTTTTATTCTCTCGGTCTGCGGTTGCCGCCGGATGCCAGCGTCAGCAGGTAGACAGATTCCGCCCCTTCCTCCAGCAATACCTTGCTGCAGGCGTCTGCCGTAGCGCCTGTTGTATATATATCGTCTATCAACAATATGTTTTTATCCTCGATCCGGCTGCGCAGAGCCGGGTTTACTGCAAAGGCACCATGCAGCGCCAGCCTCCGTTCCTCCGGATTCAGACTGCGCAGCATCACAGTCGCCTTCCGCCGCACGAGTATATGAGATTCGAGCTTCGGGCAAAAACAGTAAGAACGATCTGACGCGTTCCCTGCCACAGCGCCGTGCAGATGATGCTGCACATGCTGTCTCCACCTGCGCACGAATTGCCGGGCCATCAGCTCGGATTGGTTGTATCCTCTTCTGACCATACGTTTCCTGCTGACCGGAACAGGAATGACCACATCAATACGCGGAAAAGAACCGTCATCCCCTTCCTGCGCTGCGTCAATGAGTGTCTCCATCCGGTCAAACATAACATCCCCCATCATGCGGGCGATGTAGCCTTTGCCATTGTATTTGATGTCCATCATGAGTTCTCGTTCATGAAGACCGTAACTCAGGCAGCTCCAGCCTTTGATGAAATAATGGTTCCGTATCATACAGTCATAGCAGAGCCGCCTGCCGTCGGAGCTTATGCCGCGGTACGTATCCGGCAGCGCTTTACCGCAGCAGTCACAAGTACCTCCTGTAATCCAGTGCATCTCCCTGACACACTGATCGCAAAGTGCATAAATGCGGCTTCTGTCAATCAGACTGCCGCACATGATGCAATAAATATTAGACGGAAAAACCGCCTCGGATATTTCGTCGAAGATCCGAGCCATGACATCTCTAATCCCCATTGTTGTTCCCTTCGCTTATGATGAACCTGAGGCGTTCCCCTTACAGCGCCCCGTCAATTTCAAAAAACTTCTTCAGTCGCCATGCAAGACCTGAGTACCGCTGGCTGATGCGGTTGTTGTCGACCATCCCGTTCATCTTATCTTCAGATCCGACGAGCACAACCACTTCCTTACCACGGGTGACACCTGTGTACAGCAGATTTCTCGTTGCGAGAACCGGAGGAAACCAGCTCATCGGCATAACGATGATCGGAAATTCGCTGCCCTGGCTCTTGTGTACGGTCACTGCATACGCAAGTTCAATTTCGTCCAACTGACTGAAGTTGTATTTTACAAAACGCACGTCATCAAATATGACGGTCATCTCGTTGAATTCATGATCAATCGTCTGTATAAATCCCACATCACCGTTGAAGATGCCTTCGCCGTCTGTGAAGTCTTCACGGTTCTTCCACTCTAGTTCATAATTGTTCCGTATCTGCATCACCTTATCGCCTTCGCGGAAGAGCTTGTCGCCGTAGGTTTTCTCGGCTTTCTCAGCATCCCCGAACTCATCAAAAGACTGCGGATTCAATATCTGCTGCAGTTCTTTGTTCAGATTGATGCAGCCCAGAGCTCCCTTCCTGACAGGCGTCAGAACCTGAATGTCCCGCACAGGCTGCAGCCCTCCGGGAACAAGGTCTCCATAGTACTCCGGCAGTCTCCTAAGGCATAGATCTTTAATCGTCTCGAGCATCTCCTTTTCGCTCTTTCGGCGCAGCAGGAAGAAGTCCTTGCCTTTGCTGTTGCAGTCAGGATATTCACCGTGGTTGATTCTATGTGCGTTGACTACGATCATACTCTCCCCTGCCTGTCGGAAGATCTCTTTGAGCTTCGTGCAATGAACATACTCACTGGTGATGATATCTCTGAGCACATTCCCCGCTCCGACAGACGGAAGCTGATCATCGTCCCCGACAATGATGAACCTGCTGCCGGGCAGAATTGCATTGACGAGTGCATTCATGAGCAGAAGATCAATCATGGATGCTTCGTCTACAACAATTGCATCGTATTCCAGAGGGTTCTCGGCGTTTCTTCCGAAGGAACCCTTCTCACTTTCAAAAAATGAGTATTCCAGGAGTCTGTGTATCGTTGATGCTTCGTGTCCGCTTGTCTCTGTGATACGCTTCGCTGCTCTTCCTGTCGGCGCGGCAATTGCCGTCTTCAGCCCGCTGTCCTCCAGAATATTGATGATTGTATTGATAATTGTTGTTTTTCCCGTGCCAGGTCCACCGGTAATGACGGAAACGCCCTCACCAAGACAGTTCATAACAGCGCGTTTCTGCTGTTCACTGAGCATGATTCCCGTCGCTTTCTCGGTTCTCTCTATGAGTGCCTCCGGACTGCCCTGAATTGGCTTCAAATCGGCGTTTACAAGGCTCCGCAGCCTTCCGGCAACATTCTGTTCAGCCATGTAATAAGCCGCCAGATAAACGACTCTCTGGCCTTCTATCAAATCGATGTGGACATCTCCGAAAAACGCCATCTGTTCCAGATGACTGGCGATGAGTTCACGAGGCTGATCCAGCAGACTTCCTGCTTTTTCACAGAGTTCCGCTTCCGGAAGATATGTGTTTCCTTCTCCTGCAAACCAGTTCAGCGTGAATCTGATGCCGCCCCTGATACGGAAAGTATCATCCGGCGCGATCCCGATCTTCGCTGCGATAGCATCTGCCTTCTTAAAACCGATTCCGAAGATATCATCAGCCAATCGATACGGGTTTTCCAGCACCGTTTCCACTGTCTCGGAACCGTAGGCTTCATACAGCTTCAACGTCTGCGCCGCCGTGATGCCATACTGCTGCAGGGTCATGCTGACCCTGGCAAACTCTCTGTGGAGCGCAAAAGCCTCCGAGATTCTAAGGGCAACTTTATCACCGATTCCCGATATCTCCTTGAGTCTCTCCGGATGATTCTCAATGATGTCAAAAGTGTCTTCCCCAAATTTCGCGACGATAGCAGCAGCGGTCTTCCGTCCGACACCTTTAATAGTCCCCGAAGAAAGAAAGTCCCTGATGCCTTCTTTTGTCGACGGCATAATCTCTTCGAAGCTGCTCACGCGGAACTGTTCCCCGTATCTTGGATCCTCGACGAATTCGCCCTGCACGCGGTAGCTTTTGCCCGGGGCTGCCCCCGGAATGTTTCCTACGATCGTGAAGTAATCTTCTTCCATCTCAAAAACGGCTACTGTGTAGCCGTTTTCACTGTTATGAAATATAATCTCGGCGATTGCGCCTTCGTACTCTTTGATCATATCCTCAGATTACCCCTGATCCCAATATCCATGTCTTTACAGCCTTTGCGCTGGCCTATCTAAGCCAAGTAACGTCTCTGAACGTTCTGCGTATACGGCTCTTGTTGAATGCTCTCGCAAACTTGAGCAGTTTATCTCTCTCGTTGTTGCTCATATCCCTGTGTACCGGAGTAAGCAAAAGATCCAGCAGATAATCTGCTCTTTCCGGATCATCTGTAATGCCTGCTTCTATGATATCGTCCACATCAATGACCATGTCCTCCTTAAAGATCGGCTGATGCTGCTCAAGTATGAGCTTGATGATCGCATCACGGGCAACCTGCTGCTGGTTATCCAGTTCAAAGACAATATTCTGCGCTTTGAGCAGCTTGTCGTAGAAGTTGTATTTCTTCCATCCGAACTGGCAGATGAAATCCTTGAGCGCCTCATCGTTTCTGCAGAAATGCAGCTTCGGGCATAGTCTCTTGGCATCTTCCAGGAAATCAAGGCTGTCCTCTTCCTGCGGCAGATAATGAAGCGCTTTCGCGTAGTTCTTATCGAATACCAGATAGAACAGCCCAAGTCTTCTGATTGGAATCTTCTTGGTTCTATCGATGTTTTCGCATAATTTCTCGTAGTCTTTGCTCTCTCTTGGGAACGAAGATTTGCCTTCCGGCCCTATGACTGCCTCGAGAAGGCCAAGTCCCTTGAGCATCTTCAGCATCTTGCCTGCGTAATCTCCTGTGATGGCCGTGGTGAACTCGCTCAGGATGATTTCCTTATCCACGATTCCCACCAGCTCACGGTGTGCCTGAATGGCTTCGAAGATGTCTCTGTTCAGGTCAAATCCATAAAGACCTACGTAACGCAGAACTTTCCATGCAATTTCCGGGCGCTTCTTCATTTTGGCCCTGATGTCACCAACCGGTTTCAGCAGCTTCTGCTTGATGTCTTTGCGTCCGCCAAAGGGGTCAATGAGAGATCCGTTCGCGTGTTCTCCCATCGCCTCACATGTAAAATCATATATCTCGAGCTGTTCTTCGATTGGTCCCTGCAATGTGATAATATCCGCGATAACACCATCGAATCTGTCAGCAACATTAATGTGCTGAGACTCAACAAAATACGAATAGTCCAGACGTGTCGTACGCTTGCCGATTGCCTCTCCTTCCGGAAACATCTCGCGGATCTTCTCCTGCGGAACTTCCGTGTAGAGATCCCAATCCAATGGAACTTCTCCGATAATAGAGCCCGTCATGCACTGGCCGGCACAGATGATGTCCTTGCCATCTTTTTCAAACTTCCGGACGATTTCGTTTATCTCTTTTGGTCGCTTGATCATCTAACTTATCCTTTCCGCAGTATCATCATTTCCTGCGATATATTGTTCTGTTATCCAATGTCCAGACTCTGTCGCTGAACTCTCCCGGTTCGGTCTTGCTGACCGCTTCCTCCATATCGAACATCTTGGCGTCAATCATATCCAGATAGTGGAGCATTTCCGCTTCCGGGAAGAGCGGTTTTTTCGGACTTCCGAACTCTGGCTCATAGTGATGGGATATGATCATGTGTTCCAGCATAATCTTCTTCTCCGCATCGATACCCATTTCTTCGCAGACGCGGTCGAGCTCACGCACGCCGAGCACCAGATGTCCCAGCATCTTGCCTTCAAAGGAATACCCGGAGGAAATGCCCAACTCATTTGATAATATCTCGGTCATCTTTTCTGTATCGTGGAGAATCACGCCTGTCAGAAGAAGATCTCTGTCGAGATTGGTATAGACCTGGCACGCTTTGTCGCCCAGCATGAGCATGCGTTTGATGTGCCAAAGAAGCCCTGCCATCTCAGCATGGTGATTCTTCGATGCTGCAGGATAGTACATAAGTTTCTCTTTGTGATCCGTCAGCACTCTTTTGCAAAGGTCCGACAGCTGGTGATCTACCAGACTTTCGGCGATGCTGTAGATGTATTCATACATATCTTCCGGCTTTTCCGGAGCAGCTTTGACGAAATCAGAAATCTCCAGTTCGTCTTCAGCGCCTGTCAGTCTGATGCGGGAAATCCTCAGTTGCTTCATGCCGTTCCACTCTGTGACCAAAGCACGCACCTTGATGATATTCCCCTCTTTGATACGCTCAAGACCAGGGATCTCCTCATCGGCAATGTCCCATTTCTTTCCGTTGATTTCTCCGCTGCTGTCGCCCAGAACCAGGTCCAGATAGGTTTTCCTGTTTGACCCCACCTTCAGCGCGATGGCTTTTACCATCAGGTAGGTCGTGATCTCTTCATCAGTCTTAAGATTGCTTACAAAAATATCTTTCATTTATCTTCACCTTTCTCAGCTCCCTTTTACCCCATAGATATTGATATTTTACCATAAAAAAGACGACCTATAAAGGTCGTCTTTGGAATATTTTGGATTTTATCCGTGATTACTCGATAATTTCAGTTACAACGCCGGATCCTACTGTTCTGCC
>SVCS01000002.1 GCA_015058205.1 Clostridiales bacterium | reverse complement strand
ACGCCCTTAGCGAATGTGATCATGTCTGGCTGATAATCGAAGTTCATGTAAGCGAAAGGCTTACCAGTTCTGAACCAACCTGCCATAACTTCGTCTGCTACCATCAGGATTTCATACTTGTCGCAGAGAGCTCTTACGCCCTGATACCACTTCTTAGGAGCGATCAGAACGCCGTTTGAACCTACTACTGATTCGAGCCAGATTGCTGCGATCTGTTCAGGTCCCTCATACAGGATCTGGTTTTCCAGCAGCTCGAGGTAGAAATCAGCTACATCGTCTTCGTTCTCGAACTTGCAAGCCTTAGGTGCTCTGTAAGCATAAGGTCCATCATACTTAACGAATCCAGGGCCGCCTGGCTCGTTGAAGAAGTGTCTTGGTTCACCGGTCAGCATACCAGCGCCTGCGGATGAACCGTGATAGCATCTGTACTGTGAGAAGATCTTCCACTTGCCAGTGTACTGACGAGCGATCTTGATAGCGTTCTCGTTAGCTTCTGCACCAGCGTTAGTGAAGAATACTTTTGATCCTTCTGGGAATCCTGAGATTTTAACTACTGCTTCAGCAGCGTCTGCTCTGCAGTCCATAGCGAATGCAGGTCCCATGAACGGAATCTTCTGAGCCTGTTCAACGATAGCATCTACGATAGCCTTGTTGCCATGTCCCAGGTTGGAGTTAACCAGCTGTGATGACATGTCTGCATACTTCTTGCCTTCTTCGTCCCAGAAATAGATTCCTTCTGCCTTGGTAACAACGATAGGGTTCAGAGCGCCCTGTGCTGACCATGAATGCAGATTGTACTTTAAATCTTTATCTTTAATTGCTGACATTTTAATATCTCCTTTTTGTTCCTTTTGTAAAGCCTGCCCAGACGGACAGCCTTCCGGCCGTCCGTCTCACAGTTTATTTCATCTTCGTGTATGTTGCTTTTTTACTAGTGATTAAGCATCAACCTTAGCGATTACATCAGCGTCGATGAAGTCTTCAACCTTAGCTGGCTTCCAGTTAGGAATCTGTCTTGAAACGTAAGTGTAGTTGAGCAGGTCAGCGAATGTAGCGTTGTGGGATACACTGTTGCCGCCCCAAGTTCCGCAGCCCAGAGTCATGGATACTGGGAATCCGCAGTTCCAGCCACCTGAGTTAGTCAGGCACTGAGGCTGGTTAACAACACACTTAGTTACAGGAGCTGCTGCTGCGAGCTTAGCAACGTCTGCGTCATCGTTAGTGTGGATACCGCAGCTGTGGCCCTTGCCCTGGTAGTCGAGGATTGTGTTCAGTCTGTCGATAGCATCGTCCAGGTCCTTTACGATCTGTACGCCGGATACTGGTGACAGTTTCTCGCCGCCGAATGGGTGCTCGAGGCTTGCGCCTTCTTCCATAGCCATGATGCATCTAGTTCCTGCAGGTACAGGGATACCAGCGATCTTGCCGATTGTTTCGCAGTTCTGAGCTACGATTGCTCTGTTCAGAACGTGGTCGTTCGGAGTGTTCGGCCACATAGTAACTTTCAGCTTTTCTCTCTCTTCTTCATTGCACATGTAAGCGCCGTGAGCCTTCATCTTCTCTACGAACTCGTCGAAGCAGGATTCGTAAACGAGGATGTTGTTCTCAGTTGAGCATGAAGTAGCGTTATCATAAGCCTTTGAAGTGCAGATCATTTCTGCTACATCGTCCAGGTCAGTCTTACCAGTTACGATTGATACGCAGTTACCAACACCAACGCCGATAGCTGGAGTACCGGATGAGTAAGCTGATTCTACGAGTGCTTCGCCGCCTGTTGCCAGGATGAAGTCGCACTGTGCCATCAGTTCCTGTGAAGTGGAGATCTTAACATATTCAGGAGCACATGTCTGAACCAGATCTTCTGGATATCCGAGCTTCTTCAGGACTGCTCTGATTTTGTCAACGATTTCAACGTTGAGCTTCTTGCACTTAGGGTGTGGTGCGAGGATGATAGCGTTTCTAGTCTTCAGAGCCATGTTTGCCTTAACGATAGGAGTTGCCTCACCGTTCGTTACAGGCATGATACCAGCGATAACGCCCATTGGCTTTGCATAAGCCTGCATTCCAGTTTCAGGATTGTCTTCTACGAGACCTACGGACTTCTTGTCCTTCATCTGGAGATATGAACCCCAAACCTTACCGATGATCTTGCCTTCCTTGTCAGCTGCGATACCCATTCCGGATTCCTCAACCAGCTTCTCAGCAAATTCCTTGATGTTTTCAGGCTTAGTCAGTTCATAAGTTACTGCTGCTGTCATCAGGTCACAATCTTCCTGAGTGAAGTTCTCAGCGATTTTCTGAGCTGCTCTTGCTTTAGCAACCAGTCCTTCTACATACTCATGAATGTTCAGTTCTTCTGCCATTTTTAATTTCCTCCTTATTAATAATATAAAAATGGATTTGGGTTAACGTATTTGTTCCGGTCTTCGGGGAAAGCCCCCTTCCGACCCGCTTATATATTAAGCAACGACTGTGCCAACTCTGCGAATAATTCCTGCAAATATCTTCATGCAAAGGCAGTAAATCCCGCTTGGCCCTTGCAGCAACTGGGTTTCGCGGGTTTTCAAGGTCGTGGGATATTTTATCTTCGGCCGGCTGGCTGGTCTGGAGTCCACGCCGCGTTCCCTCCCTGCACCTTCAGTTTCGATTCATTTCTGTATCAACCACCTTGATGCTTTTTTCACAAATGCGGAAAGCGTTGGCACAGGCTAACTTGCGTATTTTCAAGCACTTTGAAAAAAGCGATTCAATTATGTATCGCTGATACATAACTGAATCGCTTTGTTGCATATTGGGTCGGATTGTTTCTTTATTGTTTCTCTGTCGGTTATTGTTTCTCCGTCGTCAATCCGTATTTGTTCAGTTTCCGCACGATGGTCGGCTGGCTCACCTTCAGCACGCGGGCGATGGCTCTCGTTGACCCGTAATTTTCGAGCGCCTGACTGAGAATCTCCTTCTCTGCTTTCTCGAGGGCCGCCGTCAGCGACAGTTCCTCGTAGACGGTCGGGTTCTCATCGGCAGCTTCTTTGATGAAGATGAAGATGTCGTCTTCCGTGATGACGCTGTGCGACGTGGTGATGACCAGTCTCTCAATGATATTCTGCAGTTCTCTGATATTGCCCGGCCAAGGATACTTGAGCAAAATAGCCAGCGCATCTGCGCTGATGGTCTTGCGCTCGCCCAGCTCCCTGTTGCAGCGCACCAGGTTTCTCTGAATCAGCGGCAAAATGTCATCCGGCCGTTCCCTGAGCGGCGGTACATTGATCGGTACAACGTTCAATCTATAATAGAGGTCCTCTCTGAACCGGCCTTCCTTGACCAGTTTCTCCAGATCCTTATTCGTGGCTGAAATGATTCTGACGTCGATCGGCACCGGCTTGGTTTCGCCCACCGGCGTGATCTGCCTTTCCTGTATGACCTGCAAAAGCTTAACTTGCAGGTTCAGCGGCAGTTCCGATATTTCGTCCAAAAATATGGTTCCGTCCTGGGCCGCTTCAAACAGACCTTTCTTGCCGCCGGATCTCGATCCTGTAAAAGCACCCGCGACATAACCAAACAGTTCCGATTCGATCAGGTTCTCCGGGATCGCGCCGCAATTCACCGTGACAAAAGGTTTCTGCCAGCGGTTTCCTTCTTCGTGGAGCGTCCTGGCGATGAGACCTTTGCCGACGCCGGACTCACCCGTGATGAGCACGGTTGTGTTAACGGAAGCCAGTCTTCTCGTCAGCGCAATGACGTTCTTCATGGCTTCACTCCTGGAGACGATTCTCACCGTCTCACTGCCCGACCCGTTCGCTTCCTGCATTTCCTGCGCCTTGTCCTGCCCGAAGATGTCCTTCTCGGACAGCCCTCCCGGCGGCAGCAGCCCAGGTCCGAACACACCGGCGTTTGTTGTCTTTGCATTCTTACCTGTCGCATCGGAAATCTGCGTGATGTCTCTTGACGTAGTTACGACAAAAGCAATCTTCCGGGTGTACCGTCCTTCGCCTGCAGCGACCCAGCCGCCGCTGGTCATCGGGATGAAGATTGGGGTGCCTGTCGTGAGCAGTCTCCTGCCGAACCGGTTCTCGTGGATGATCGTCACTTCTCTCTTCTCATCCAGCACCCTTCTCGTAACAGACGGCGTGAATATGCCGGACTTCTCCAGATCGTCGACATTCCGCCCGACGATCTCGTCAAACTCGATTCCGTAAATATCCTCGCACGCGTCGTTGCACCACTGGCAGACGCCATTCGCGTCATCGATGAAGACCGCGTCCGTAATTCCGTCGAATATAGGCAAAAGCTGGTCAAGCGTCAGCTCCGTTTTATTAAAAATCATCATAATCTGCGACTCCTTATGTATGTCTCCTCCCGCATATGGCCGGCTGCAGTCGCTCATGCCATAGCGACCGATGCATCTGTCCCAGCCAGCCGGCCGATGCATTTCTGTATCATTATAGCATAGAAAGCAGAAGCAATCACCGCCAAAAGTACAAAAAACTGCCGCGCGAAAGCGGCAGTTTATCATCAAACCAATGCGTATGCGAAAGCGTTTCTTCTAGCGCGAAAGCGTCCCTGCTAGAAATACCGGAACACGCCTTTGACTTTGCCCAGGATCTTGACGTCGTTGACGATGATTGGGCTCATGCAGGAATTCTCCGGCTGCAGTCTGATGTGGTCGGCTTCTTTGTAGAAGGTCTTGACGGTTGCTTCGCTCTCGAAGCCATCGACCATCGCTACGACCATGTCACCATTGCGCGCGGTGTTGCACTGTTCCACGAGGATGTAGTCGCCGTCCATGATGCCGGCTTCGATCATGCTCTCGCCGTGAACGGTCAGCATGAAGGTCGTACTATTGCCCACGAATCTGGCAGGAATCGGGAAGGAGTCCTCGATGTTCTGCTCTGCGAGGATCGGTGTGCCTGCAGCGATTCTTCCAACGACGGGAACGTCAATGACATCTGCCCGCTCAACTTCAGCCGCATGCGGTGCACCCGCGCCCATTGCGCCGCCCGGAACCACGCCAAAGCCTGCTTCTGATGCAGAACGAACTGCAGCAAGCTGATCAAAGTCATCATCTACTACGAGGAGCGCACGAGGTCTGGCCGGGTCTTTCTTCAGATAGCCTTCTCTCTCGAGGCTGGCGATATCCTTATGTACCGTTGAAGTCGACTTGATCCCAAGCGCAGAACAGATTTCTCTGACTGTTGGCGGATAGCCCTTCTCGCGGATCTCAGCCTTCATATATTCAAGTATCTTTTTCTCACGTTCTTTCATAAACATGACCTCCGAATATTTGTTCCCCTTTTCGCGAACATAATATCACATCCAAACAAAAAATGCAAACATTTGTTTGCATTTTGATTCTTGTTTTTTATTTATACAAAGACAACACGCACGCGCATCAAGCCGCCGCACATGATACAAAAGCAGCTTTTATTCCTGCGCCTCTTCCTCTTCTTCTCCGTCTCCTACATAACGATATACGTCGCTGTAGCTGAGGAAGTAGTTGTTGAACGGCTCCACGCTGATGCAGCTTTTGCCGCCAAAGGTGTGGGCACCGACTACCTGTCCTTCCCCATTGTAAATCTCAACATGGAACCAGCCTGAACCGTTCCGTCCGCGGCCAGCCCTGTAGTAAAAGAGAACGTCGCCCGGCTGCAGGTCTTCCGCCCGAGGATTTCCAACACTCTGCCAGACATCGGAGTTGATCATCGCCTGTCTGATCTTGCTTGTGTGATTGTGGTTCCAGCACCAGCGTTCCATCATCGGAACCTGGCCGCCGTGCCAATAGGACGCAGTCAGGAACGCAATGCAATCGTAAACATGTTTGCCGCCGTGGCAGACCGGACACTGTCCGCGCCCGTACGTATAGGAATCATCGGCTGCTTTTTCGCGGGCCCACTCAAGGGTGTTGCGGATCGTCTTCTGCACTTCCGTTTCCGTGATCTCTACAGTAACTTCCTTTTCGGCCGGTCTGTAGCAGTCGTCGCCTTCCGCCATAACTTCCACGGTCGCTTCTCCTGCTGCGAGCGGTTCCACGTTACCTTTCTCATCGACCTTGAGCACGCTCTCGTCGCTGGATTTGTAACTCAGATTCGTATCCGCCTCCTGATTCATGCTGATGTCATCAGCGATGTTAGCGACGATCTTCGTCTTACCTTCGATCTCCTGATGGGCTTTGACGATTTTGAACTCCGTATCACGGGAACCGTGATAAGTGGATTTGCCTTCGATTTCGATAGTCGCCTTTCCAACTTCTTCGTTGTCTTTGTACTTAAGCGTGTAGTCGAAGCCTTCTTCCAGCACGATCGGTCCTTTCTGCAGTTTGACCTTCGGCTTGATCGGCTCGCCCGTGTATTCCGCCGCCTCAACGCTGAGCTTCAGGCTGTAGTTTTCGATGTTTGTAATGTACGCAAACCAGACGGGCAGTATGATAACAGCCGCCAAAAGCATCAGACCGATGATATATAGGTTTCTGAAGCTAATTTTTCTTCTTGGTTTGCTCATGAGATTTCCTGCCTTTGCATCTGCAGTTTCGGATAGGTTTTTAGTATACTCCAAATCCGCCAAGATTACAATTTATTAAGATTTCAATTTGTTAATAAACGTCATCTTTCTTTCCTATTATTGTATCATTATACTGTATCGGAATAAGTGAGGAGAAACTATCATGAAATGCAAAAAATTCATCGCGATCGCGACGGCTGCTGCTTTTGCAGTCACAGGTACCGCCTACGGTGAAACGGGCGAAAACCTGGCGACGGAAGGCAGTGACGTGACAGCGGTCATCGAGGACATCTCCCTGATGGGCGATCGAATCGAAGCAGACGACACAGCATATTACACTGGTGATGTAACAGTGAACTACAGTCTCTTTGATGAGACAGGCATCAGCAGTGTTGCAATTGTGGTGAATGGCGAAACGCTGGCCGAGAAGAAATATGATACTTCGAACTGTATAGAAACAGCGGACGGCGAAGTCATGAACGCAGAAAGCACGATCGAGACCGAAGGAGCGGACGCCCAGGCGAACACCTCAGAGCCTATCACAACGGTGTCCGACTCTCTGGTCATCAGTGCTGACAACATCAAGGAGCTCGACGCCGCAAAGGCAGCCGAAGAAGAAGCAGAAGCAAAGGCAACAGAGCCGACTGCAGAAGCCACTTCTGAGGAAGCCACTGAGTCAAACGCCGAAGCAGTAACCGAGCCGGATGCGGCCACGCAGGAAGCAGATGCTGTCACACCAGAGACCGCGGCGACTCCGGAAGCAGGCGATGCAGCAGCTGCGCCAACAGATGCAAATGCAACAGCGCCGGCCGAGGAAGCCACTTCTGAGGAAGCCACTGAGCCGACAGAGCCAACGGAAGCTGCTGCGGAAGCGACTGAGCCAGCCGAAGAACCTGCAGACGACCCTACCGAAAACACCTACACTGCTGAGATGGTTGTTACCGATGTAAACGGCAACGTCGAAAAGAAGGAATTCGACTTCAACGCAGCCATCGCGGAGACACCGGCAGAAGAACAGGAAGAGGTTGCTGAACTGAAGGCAGCAGGTGTCAATCAGGTACAGGTCATCGATGCGACAACCTTCCGCGTAGAAGTCAACCTGACATGCCAGGTGGTAACGATCTACAAGAAGAACACGGCAGGAACCTACGAACCAATCAGAGTATCTGTTTGTTCCACCGCCCGCAAAGGCTGCAACACGCCGGTCGGCACATGGACCATCGGTCCTTCCGGCACAAAGTGTGCCAGATCCAGATGGGCGCTCATGAGCAGCGGTTCATCCTACGCGCAGTATCTGGTTCGTTTCAAAGGCGGCAAGTGCTTCCACTCTATCATCTACAAAGAACGCGGCAACAACGCCAAGATGTACAGAAAAGAGTATAACAAGCTGGGTACTGTCGCATCCGCAGGATGTGTTCGTCTCAGAGCCATTGATGCGAAGTGGATCTATGACCACTGTCCAAACGGCACGAAGGTCAGAGTCTACAAGGACTCCATAGCAAGTCCGCTGGGCGTTCCGACTTATCAGAAGCTAGGCGGCAGCAATACCTACAGCTGGGACCCTACTGATCCGGATACCGGAAATCCATTCAGAGGCGGAAGCGGCAAGGCTACTGGCATCTACGTCGCATTTGACGACGGCCTTCCGGTCATCACCATGGATCCGAACATTGCGAACCACACTGTTGATCTGTCCGACTCGAAGTACACCTACAACGGCAAGGTTCATAAGCCATCCGTTCACATCTACGGACTGAGCAAAGGCACGAACTTCACCGTTGCCTACCCTTCCGGCTGTAAGAAGGTCGGCACATACGTCGTCACCATCACCGGCAAAGGCAGCTTCAACGGAACCAAGAAGGTATCCTTCCAGATCGTTCCGAAGAAGACAAGCATCAAGAGCCTGAAGCGCTCCGGCTCCATGAAGTTCAAAGTGAAGTACAAGAAGATCACGAAACAGATCTCCGGCTATGAAATCATGTACAGCACAAATTCAAGCTTCAAGGACAGCAAGACCACAAAGGCCAAAGGCTACAAGAAGACCAGCAAGACTGTCAAAGTCCCTACGAAGGGCAAATACTACGTGAAGGTCAGAGTCTACAAGACCGTTGGCAAGACCACCTACTACGGCAGCTGGTCAAAGTCAAAGAAAGTTACTGTGAAATAATAATAATACGAAGAGCGTGCGGGTAATCATCCGCACGTTTTTTTATTGCTGCGAAGGCACATCAACCCGATGTGGCGGCTTTTGTCTTCTCAGAACTCACTCGTTCGTAGCTTTTGCTCATTCAATCATAGTTTTCTATGAATTACCCTATTCTTGGATATCTCAGACACGCATTACACAATACAGTTCCGTAGGTTTTGCTTGAAAAGCATGCTTGTTCTACGAAGAGCTTATCGCGTAATCGTTTTGACTACACGTTACATTATGTTATTTCGTAGTTTTTGTATCATAGTCAGAATCCTTCTACGAACTTGTGCGTTCTATGTTGACACGTGGCTCATGCAGATGTAATATATTATCATAATTTCCATTTATTTCTATTTAATCGTACATTATTATGAACAGAGTAATACTGACATTAACTGCATCTGCTCTTAACAAATCTATCGTTTCTGCTCTGCAGTCGCCACCCAATGCGATGACATCAATTGAAATGATTCAACGCGCACTGCGAAGTTTACCTGAGGGGACGTTGTATCCTTCAGATAACGGTAACACGGTATCGTTCTATGTTTTTCGAAATGGGCACCAAAAGTATTTGTCAAAGAAATCGGATTTGCTGCATCCGTTGGCGCGCAAAAAGTATCTAATGATTTTGCTTGAGGTTCTTAAATTAACTCATGCCTCTACTCCAAAGGCAATAAGTAGGCGAGTTGCTCTCATTTCAAAACTTCAAAATCTGCTTACACTATATGAACGTGGGAATCTGGATCTTTCCAGAGTTGTCCTTACCAGCCGTCAGCATAAATGGTTTACTAATCAGTTCCATCAAAAGCACATGAATGAATCGGATGTGCACGCTATGGCCTATCATCTTCCTTTCCGCTCAAAATCTGAGCGGGACATTACCAATGGACTTGCCTCCTTCGCTGTCCCTCATCACTATGAAGAACAAAAGATTATCTATGTTCAACCCTTAGTTGAAAATCTTCGGAGTTACCTTCAGAATAACAGACTGTTACAGGGGCGTTTATATTCCATCGTCAACGGAACAACCCGCTGGCATGTTCCTTCTGCTCTGGATTGGATGAATGTCCGTGGTTCTATATGGAGATCGTATGAACCTTCAGATGGAACAATTGAACTATTTAATGACTTTATGATCATGCTTGCAGATGGTACTATCCTTGTCTGGGAGCACGAAGGGATGATTGATCATTTCATCTATCGCTGTAACACATCCGAACGAATCGCTGTCATGAAATGCACTGGTACCATCAGTAATGAAAACCTCATCGAAACCTATGAGGAAGAAATTGATTCTCCTGAAAAAATTGCTGAAATCATCCAACGCCGTATCCTTCCGCGGCTGTGGTTCTAGCCATTTTACTTTCACATAAAAACAGCCACGCAATCGTGACGTGGCTGTTGTATATTATTCTCTTTCAAACTTACCTCACCAGCAATTTCTTGATTCCGGCTTCCAGTCCGCTCAGGGTCAGTTCGTACATCGGGAAGACTTCGCCCACATCGTGGATCGTCTCGGAGCCGTAGGTGTACGACCAGGACTTCTTCGGAATCGGGTTGAGCCAGATTTGTTTCTTGAAGCGCTTCTTGAACTTCATGAACCACTCCATGCCGGTCTCTCGGTTGAAGAGGCCGATGATGGCGTTGCCGCCTTTGCGGTAGAGCTCTGATGGCGCCATGGCTGCATCGCCGACAAAGATGACTTTGTACTCTGCGTCGAGCTTGTTGAAGACCCATGTCGTTTCCACGGAATCCCGCAGTTTGCAGTGCGGTGTGGTGTAGAGCTGGTCGTAGATGGCGTTGTGGAAATAGTAGATTTTCAGATCCTTGAAGTGATTGGATCTGCTGACGGCCTGGAACAGGCGGTTGCACAAACGGCTGTACGGCAGCATGGACCCTTCCGAGTCTATGAGCAACAGCACCTTCACGGTATTCTTACGAGGCTTCTCGTATGCCAAAGACAACATACCGCCATTCTCGCAGGTTTCGTCGATGGTCTTGTCGATGTCCAGTTCCTTTTCGACGCCTTCGACGCGGGACGAGTACTGACGCAGTTTCCGGAATGCCATCTGGAACTGACGGATATCCAGAATCGTATCCTCACGGAAATCCTTGAAGTTACGCTCACCGGCAACCTGCAGCGCGGTCTTGTGGCGGCTTTTGCCCCCTACCCTGATGCCGCTCGGGTGGTATCCGCCGCGGCCCATCGGAGAAGTTCCGCCAGTACCGATCCAGTAGTTGCCTCCGTCGTGTTTTTCTTTCTGCTCTTTGATTCTCTCTTCAAACATTCTGAGCAGTTCGTCCAGCTCTTTAGCGAAGAGCTGCTTATCACCGTGATCTTCCAGGTCTCTTTCGCGGTCGCTTTCATTCAGCCAACGCCAAAACTCCTCAGGCAGATCTTCCGGTGTTTCGATGCCCTGGAAGTACTCTGAAAATACCTGGTCGAACTTGTCGTAGTCGGATTCAGTTTTAATCAGTATGCTCCTGCACAACTGGTAGAAGCCCATGAGGGATGAATTGGCGAGACCTTTGTTCAGGGCCTCCACGAGGATCATCCACTCGTTGATGGAGACTTCCAACCCGCGGGCACGGAGCAGATAAAAGAATTCTAAAAACATATATCAATCGCGGCCGTGACGGCCTGCGCCTTACCAATTCCTCAGGCTGTAGCCTTTCTCTCTGATTTCTGCAAACACATCAATGTCCTGGTTCTTCTTCAGAAGCACGCCCAGGAACGGCATCTCTTCATACAAATCCGTAATGCTGACGCCGCTGATCATGAGAGCCTGAATCCAGTCGAGCAGTTCTGAAGTGGATGGTCTCTTCTGCAGATCCTTCATATCGCGGATTTTGTAGAATGCTTCCAGCGCATTCTCTACGAGCTTCTTGTCGATGTCCCCGTAGTGCACGCGGATGATTTCTTCCATCTTTTCGGCATCCGGGAATTCGATATAGTGGAAAATGCAGCGGCGCAAAAATGCGTCCGGCAGTTCTTTCTCTGCGTTGGATGTAATGATGACGATTGGACGGTGCTTGGCTGTGACGGTCTCCTTCGTCTCGTTGATGTAGAATTCCATCTTGTCCAGCTCCCAAAGCAGGTCGTTCGGGAACTCCAGGTCCGCTTTGTCGATTTCGTCGATCAGCAGGACGACCTGCTGGTCGGATGTAAACGCTTCGCCCAGCTTGCCCAGTTTGATATACTGACCGATGTTCTTGACATCACCTTCGCCGAATTGTGAGTCATATAGCCTTTGCACGGTGTCGTAGACGTAGAGTCCGTCCTGTGCTTTTGTGGTGGACTTGATGCTCCATATGATGAGCGGCATGTCCAGAGATTCCGCGATGGCTTCGGCCAGCATGGTCTTGCCTGTTCCCGGTTCGCCCTTGATCAGCAAAGGCTTCTTCAGGGCGATGGACACATTGACAGCGTTCATCAGCTCGTCGGTTACTACGTAATTGTCGCTTCCTTTGAAGACATTCATATCTTTCGTCATCTTACTGCTCCTCGTTTCTGCATTGCTTTTTGTTTCTGTATTACTATTTGTTTCTGTATTGCTTGCAGCTTTTGGCTGCTTATTTTTCTTCGGTATTTTCAGCTTCATTCTGCTCAGCTTCCTTCTGTTCCGCTTCCTCCAGAACGCCGTCCTGCTCATTCCGTTCCTGCAGGATCTGTTCCTTCTCTTCGTCCAGTGCTTCCATCTCTTTTTTGTTCAGGACTTTGCCTTTGAATTTGATGGTTTTCACCGGTCCACCCCGGTAGGCTTTCACGCCAATCGTATCGATGCCGCCGCTGACATATTCCTGATATATTGCAAAGGCATCCTCCCAGCTTTCGTATCCCGCCTCTCCTCTGTGATCCGGCAGATCGTAATGCTCAGCCAGATACTTCGTCAGGTAGCGCGTGTACTTCTCAGCCCCGATGTAGTTGACGTGTTTGCTGTTGTAGTAGTCTTTGTCGAAGTCCAGCCCCAGCTCCTCGTACATCTCTGGTCTGTTGAAATCCAGCACCGTGTAGCCGCGTTCTCGAACTATGTCAAAGGCTGTGTTGAAAATCGGCTTCTGCCCTTTGAGACAGCAGTACGGCGAGAGGACGAACAGGACTTGCACATCTCTGTCCTTTGTGAGTTCATCGCACTTGTCCAGCGTCTCATTCAGCGCTTTCTCCGCAATGTCCGACATCGGTTCCCGCTTCTCGGAGACTTTGCCCGGGAACTGGTTCACCTGCTTGGTCGTGTTGAAACTCATGACGTAGCCTTTGGTCTTGTTCTTTGTGGCGGTGAGTTTAAAGTCCCCCGGCGACATCTTGCCCTCGGCGAGTCTGCCGTGGTACTTGAGAATCGGGATATAGTAATCCAAACCCAATTCACCGATGTCACCCAGCATGCCTTTGCTGCCGTCCATTTCTGCAAAGGCAGTCTCCAGGGCGTCCTTTTTTATCGATGAATACTTCAGGTTGTCCGTCACCCTGCGGATATGGGCATCGGTGATCAGCTCTCTGTCCTTCAGCAGCCACCGCATCTCGATGATATAAAGCTTCGGGTCCTGGGTCTTCCGGACCTCATCGATCAGATCCGGTACAAAGAACATAGGCATTCCCATGGTGGCGATGGTGAAGCAGGTCATCCCTTCTTCCTCATAGGCCAGCGGGTTGATAAAGTACCGGTTGGAGGCGCTGGTCCCCAGATACATCACATCGATGGTGTCCTTCGGCTCCGCGTAAAAGGCTTTGAAGGTCTGCCGGTTGGCGTCCGAATCCCCCATGCTGAAGACCTTGTTCAGATAGCAGAACAAAAGCCCCGCGCACAGGAGGAAAATCACTATGCCGAGGATCACGCGCCGGATCTTAGGCCTGCCGGCCGTGACCGCACCACTTGCTGCGTTTGCAGCGACTTCTACGGCAGTATCCGTTGTTAAATTGTTTTCCGTGTTTTCTCTAACGTCCATACGGAATGTATTATAACAAAAAAGAGTCGCAGGTGCGACTCAATTAAGTCTATTTTAAATGATGAATTGCTTTCGGATCAGATGACGAATTCTTCCGGTGTCAGACATTTCACACCGGTGCCATCATAATGCTTCTTGTTTCTGCTGATGATTAGCCTGCATCCTTCCGCCTTTGCGCAGGCCGCCTGCAGCGCATCTTCGAAATCATCATTCTCCATGGCGAATGCATCCTCGAAATACTGTGCCTTCAGACCACAGACTGTGACGATAGACATTATTTTCTGCATCACCCCGCGTACTTTCTTCTCGCTTTTGCATTGTTTCCGCAGAAAATAGTATACGTCAGCCATCGTCTTCGCGGACACAAATGCTTCTGCAAAATCATCCTCGCACATATGAAGCACAGTGATGGAATCAGCTACAAAGGGATCTCTGGCGAACAGGACGTCTAGTATGACATTCGTGTCAATCAAGATCTTCATAGTCCGCCCTCCGCATTTCCCGAATCAGATGCCTGTAATCACCATCAAAACTCTCAGGCAGGTTCCCATCGTTCAACACCCCTACAAGGGAATCCGAAACATATTCCTTGTACGGTACTAACTTGGCAATGGGCTTGCCGTTTTTGCTGATTGTAACTTCCTCCTGCGTGATATGGGAAAGATAGTATCCCAGATTCGTTTTGAAATCGGTCGCCGTGACCATCATCAGACCGCCCTCCCAGTATAAAATCGAACGATTTCTTCCAAAATAATAAGAGTTACTGTTTGATTTCGTTCATTTTATCGCGAACCAGGCAATGTGTCAACGGCTTTGTTCCAGCTGTCATACCCGGCTTCCTGGCGGTGATCGGCAAGGTCGTATGTCTCGGCCAGATAGGCGGCCACAAAGTCCGTGTATTTCTTGGCGCCGTACCAGTTCATGTGCTTGCCGTTGTAGAAGTCCTGATTCCAATCAGTCCCAAGCTGACTCCGGAGGGGTTCGCAGTTGAAGTCCAGGGTTTTGAATCCTTCTTCCTCACAGATATCGAGGGCCGTCCGGAGCATGCCTTCCCTGCCTCCCAGAGAAGCGAACGGTGCTGATACGAAAACGACCTCCGGTTCGATTTCCCGGCAGTAGGACAGTAGTTCTCTCAGCAGCTCCTCCTGGGTTCTGGTGAGAGGCTCCCGGTCTGTATACTCCGGCGGCTCACTGAGCGGCTTCACATCGAAGGATGCGTTGAAGCCTTTGTCCTGTTCAATACTGGTGTCATCATACAGGTCCTCCAACAGGCTGAGATCATAATCTTCCGCCCACTCTCCGTCATCGCGGACGGCCGGCACATAGTAATCATCGCTTTCGTAGTCGATTTCCGCCTCAATCTCTTTGCAGTACTCCAGGTATGCTTCGATCATATCGCTGCGGTTGGAGGAGTAAGGCATCAAGTCGCTGACACGTTTGAAGTCGTCGGAATCATATTTGTCCGGCGGCCGGACGAGATTACGGACTTCAACGACGATCACGTCCATTTCAGTCTGACTTTTCAGAGCTTCTTCGATCAGATATCTGGTGGCGACAAAGGGCTGGATGTAGGTGCCCAGATTATAGATGCAGATTCCCTCTTCTGCAAAGGCTTCCGCCGGCGACCAGTACCGATTGGCGGCGCTGGAACCCAGGTAAATGCCATCCAGGGAATCAGGTTCTTCTGCGTAGAAATAATGAATCGTATCCGCAGTGTAGCTGTCCAGGCTGTCCGCCCGCTTCAGCTCCGTGATACAAAAAACAGTGATGCCGATTGCATCAAATATTAGAAACAAAATCAATAGAACAAGTAAAGGCCAGGTTCTTTTTTTGCGCATATTGCGAAAAACACCTCATCATCTGGAAAACGATTTCAAGCTTAGTTTTCCGAATTCTCGGTGTTATTTTATCACAATCATCAGGTGTTTTCTTACTGAATGTGTCGCAGTCATGCAAAAAGAATGTAAAATCTCAGCTCTCGTCAGGTGTCCCCTTCTTCTCATCATCCTCTCCTTTCTTCTCATCAATCTTGCCCTTCTCCCGGATGACGACGAAGCCTGCGGCGATGACGATGATGCCGCCGATGATCTGCAGCAATGAAATGGTCTCGCCGAGAAAGATTGCGCCGAAGAATGCGGAAGTGACCGGCAGGAAGTTGGAGTAGACCGCATTGGTGGTCGGTCCCAGTTTCTTCAGCCCGTAGATGACAATCAGGTAACCAAAGCCGCTGTCGACGATGCCGATCCAGATCAGGCCGAAGATGAGCAACGGTGAAAAGGCGCTTGCCGGCGGCATAGAATGAACTGCTGCTGGTACGAGCATCAATGTCGCGCAGACCAGCTGATTCACAGATAACGTCAGACTGTCATAGCCTTTGAGTCCTGCGGTGATGAAGTTGTAGATGTTCCAACAGAGCACAGCACCCACGGCGAGCAGATAGCCGATGCCGCGGCCTTGTGTCAGGATACTGAAGTCCGCCCCAACGACGAGCATGATGCCCACCAGGCATCCCAGAATGCCGATGTATATCTTGCCGTTGGCTTTGCGCTTATAGAGGACCCTCTCGATAAGGATGGAAACGACAGGCGTGAAGGCAAGTACGATGGTGATGAGCGCTACAGGCATCAGCGCCATGGCGTTGAACTCACACTCGAAGTAACCGATTTGCCCGAAGATCGCACAAGCGATGAAAATCGGGATGTCCTTCTTCCGGAAGAGTTCCCTGTTCTTTGACAGGAGTTTCAGAGGTATGACAAAGAGCGCCCCGATTCCGAACTTAAAAAACATGAGACATTCCGGTGTCATGACTGCGAGCCCCCACTTCGCCGGGACGTAATCGAATCCCCAGGCGAAGACGAGCAGAATCATGAGTATATGTGCAAGTGCTTTGTCGCTGAGCTTAAGTGCTTTCAAAGGTTACCTCTCGGAATCTATGAATTACCTTTCAGGAACAACAAATGACATAAGAAGCGGTATGACAGACAGTGCGGCCATCACATAGAACACCATTCTGAGTCCATGCATATCGCCGATCATTCCCAGCACGGGTGCCAGGATTCCGCCGATGCTGACGGACAATCCCAGCGTGACGCCGGACGCCAGACCTACATGGTTTGGCAGGTACAGCTGGCCAAGGGTCACCATTGCGCTGTAACCCAGACTGCTGCCGACGCCCATGACGACCGTCAGCACGACGGCCAACGCCAGACTATGTGTAAATGCAAAGGCAACCGTGCCCGCTACCAGTATAACACTGGCGAGCACCAGTGTCTTTTTATATCCTGTGACATCCGCCAGTTTGCCGCCAGCCAGTGAGCTCAGTGCTGCCACGCCGTAATAGGTGCTCAGCAGCGCGCTGCCGGCTGGCTTGCTGATGTCGAATGCGTCGATTGCAAATAATATAAGGAAGGTACTGATACCGCTGAAGATGATAGAACGGGCGGTGATCAGAACACCCATCTTGATGAAGGCGCCCCAACGATCCTTTTGTCCTGCCTTTGCAGATGCCTCCGCCTCCTGAGGTGCCATCTGCTGTTCCCCTTCGTAGCCTTTGTAAAACAGGCACATGATGATGGTAAAAATCAGCGCCGGAATGAGGAATGTCAAACTTCCCTTCAGCCCCAGCATGGTGACAGCTGCCGCCGCGCAGATCGGGCCGAAGGTGAATCCGACGTTGCCGCCGAAGGAGAACACGCCCATGCTCATTCCCATATTGCTCTCGTCCGCCATCCTGTTGACCATTCTCGCTCCCTGCGGATGAATCATGGCGACACCGATACCCGTAACGATGACCGCAATGCAAAGGCCGGCAAAGCTCGGAATGAATCCCACGGAGGCCATGCCGCCTGCCGCCATCAGTACGCCAAGGGTGAGCAGATGCGGTTTGTCCACTTTGTCTGCGAGAACGCCAAATACTGGCTGGATTACAGATCCAATCAGATTGGACACCATCACAAGGCTGGCTGCGGTCGCATAGTTATAGTGATACGCCGCAATAAGAAAAGGCAGCACAGCTGCCAGGGTCCCTTGGGTGAAATCCGCGCAGAAATGCCCCAGGGACATGATGTATTTGACATATTGGCGTTTGTTTTGATTCTGCATTACCTTCTTAAAAGTGCTAGACCATCTTTTTGAGCAGACAATCTAGCACTGTTTTATTTATAAGAAATAGCTCTATCTCATTATGGGGTCGCTTCTTCAACGACAGGAGTGTTCCCTTCTTCCTCAACAGGGTCGTCTTCTCCTTCTGTGACAGGAGTATTCCCCTCTTCCACAGCTGGTGGTTCAGCCTCATTCGTAGCAGGGGAATTATCTACGTCCACAACAGTAGTTTCTTCTGGTTCCGTGGTGACAAAATCATCTGGCAAAGCACGTTCACCTGGGAATACAACCTGACTTAGGAAGTCAGCCAGAGCATTGCCATATTGTGCGTAAGCATACTTGGTGAAGTGAAGGTTGTCCGACGCCATGTAAGGACAGTTGCTGTTATCCACAATCCCGTATTTCCTTGTTTCAAAATGGAATAAGCGGAGTGAAGGTTCAGCAGACCATTTTTCATATGCTTTGTTAAGTTCTTTCTGATAATCTTGAAGTGTAAGTCCTATCTTATTTGGAGTAACGTCCCTGTTGTTGCGTTCTCCATAATTGCTCGGATAAGTTCTGTCACTATAAAAGAGATCTACGAATACAACCTGAATTCCAGGCATACCGTTTTCCAGCCTCTTTTGGCTGGCAGCGGAAATATCAGACATGATTGTATTGAATGACCCATTAAATGTGCTGATATCATCTGAATCCTCAGCGCCTAGTGGCGTATTATCCAGATAATCATTTGTTCCAGCCGCCATAATGACCACATCGTAATCTGAAATAGTTGACCCATCCTTTATTCCGTTCACGCTTTTTTTGTTCGCGGTATCCAGTTTGACATAATTATCTGGATTATTCCCATCCCGGATTTTTCCCACTACACCGGTAACCATGCGGTAACGTCCTCCGGTTTCATCTGTATCAGGTTTTGCATAATGATATGTAGACCCTGGAATGGAAGGATTATAGAACTTCGCTCCAGTCAGAAGATGTACTCTATTAGGATAAGAAAAAATGTGTCTGGTTGTATTTCCTTTATACGGTGAGCCATAGGTGATGCTGTCCCCAAAATAGAGTATCTTTTGTTCACTGCCAGCATATTTTAGGGTTGCACCCGGTTCAACTTTGCTGTACACTTTCTTTCCGTTTTTTGAAGAAACTGCCTGCACTGCATAGTATGAGTTCGAATTAATAGACATACTTGCCGACATGGTTGTACCGGATTTGCGTGTTACTGTTTTGACCGACGACCATGAACCATTCGGACTGCTTTTTTTGAGAATGCGGTACGACTTTGCATTCGGAACATTTCCCCACTTAATACTGGATTTGGTCAGATTGACAATAACTGGCGGTTCAAGATGAAACTCACCGTCACGAGAATATAGTCCCCAACTTGTTTTCTTTATATTCTTGTAGGTTGACACATGATATGGACGAACCGTGTAATGAAGCGAATTGTACGATGGGTCGATAAAATGCCCTGCATTAATTTTGTTGGACGAGATTCCTTTTGCAGAACGGTATACCTCTGTATAGCTTCTTGCCGATGAACCAAGGGTCGCTATCTTCTGATAGGTACCGTCAGATCCAACTTTCCGATATACACAGTAACCATCGGCCTGCTCAACGGCAGACCAGGAGATAACTGCTTTCAAGTTCTGAAAATCTACGCTAACTGTTGGCCTTTTCATCAACTGAAGGCCATAAGGATCATACTTGCTGATCTTTTTTTTGCGCTTAGCCTTGTACTGACGTACAGAATAAATGTATGTCTTATTCGCTCCGATTTTTTTGTTGACATACTTGGTTGTTTTACCCTTTGCTTTTTTCTTGGCAATAACCTTGTATTTTCCTCCCGGAGCCTTTCTCAATATCTGGTAGGTGTATCCTTTTTTTGAATACCAAGTTAGTGTAGCACTATAAGATCCATTTGCGTTCTGATAATACTGCAGGGTCTTCAGTTTTGGAGCTGCTGTTTTTTTCTTCGCAGCAAAAGAAGATTCTGCCGTGCCTATAGGAACTACGATGATCATTGTCAGTATAATCATCATACAAATCAGGGTTCTCAATTTCGGTCTTTTCTTCATAGTCACCTCATTCATATCATTTTTGTAGCATAATATCATTAGTTATAACATCACATCCCCTGATTCCTTCGAGTAAGTACCCTGTACATCAGGTCCAAAAGTAACTGTGCAATAAAACTTTCCAGGCAAATCCTCAAGTGTTGTATAAACGCGGAACACCCCATCAAACGGCTTTGGGAAAATCATTTTGAAAGAAGCGCCTCTTTTAATGATTTCTCCTGTAAAACCATACACATCGGTAGCAGGGTTAGCTGTAACTTCAACGGGAACTTCATTCCCTTCTCTGTCTTCAGCATGAAGACTGCATCGTCCTTCTGCCTGAAGGATACTACTTTCTCCAGTCACAACAGTCTCGGAATCAGTTGTGTCAACTCTCTCAATTCTGGCCAAACCACTGCCGCAAGCATTAAAAATCACATTTCCGTTAAGAAGATACTTTCCTTTTTTATTCAACTCCGCAATTTCAAAAGGATCCCTCTGATACTTTAATTTATACAGATAATTCCTGTGCATATATAGGGCACCTTTTATCGATGCGATAATATCATCATCTATTTCCTGCAATAATGCACGAATGATACCTGTATACTCCTCAATCTCTGCATCGTTCAACGTTTCCCTTATCCCAGTCGGAGGAATCCTCCATCTCAAAAAATACGCAACAACAGCCTGTGTATAACGATCCGTTTTACCAAACTGTTCCTTTGATTCATTAATCAAAGGAAAAAACACTTCGTATGGTGTTTTCAGATACCAGTAACGATCAAAGTAAGATTGATTGGATAATGATTTCTCTGTTTTAACTTTTCGATAGTTATAGCAAGCATTAGATATAACACCATATTTGGATCGCGATCTCAAGAATCTCGTATTAAAAACTACGTCCTCAAGAATCTTAATATTCTCATCAAACGATAAGCCTTTTAATGCTTTTGCTTTATAAACAGTATTCCCCCCGATGGTCTGTATGGAATATGGCTCTTTTGTTAAATCTATGACTCTGTTCTTTGTATACTTAAAATTCAGGGGATGTTCATACTCCATATCACCAAATATTCTAATTCGAACACTCAAACAATCAATTTCAGAATAATGATCATCAAAGAAATCAACTATTTCTGCAAATGCCTCCAAATCCCATGTGTCATCACAGTCAAGTTTGGCGATATATTTTCCTGTTGCTACAGATAAACCCAGATTAAGAGCGCTCGAAAGACCACCGTTTTCTTTTCGGTAATAAAAAATATTATCTGGGAATAATTGTGCATAGCGTTTACAGATTTTCGGCGAACTGTCTGTGCTTCCATCATCTATTAGAAGCAACTGTATTTTTTCTATACCAATTGTCTGATTGATAACGCTTTCTATGGCTTCTGCCAAATATTTTTCTCCGCAGTAAACTGGAAGTATTACTGAAATAACTGGTTTTACAAGTGCGTTTCTTAGTGTTCTTAGAAGCAAAATACCATCCTCTTAAAATTCAAAATACCACCGTTCTTCTGTTTCTTTAACCAATTTCCCACCAGCCCTCTCAATGGCTTTCTTAGATGCAGGATTATCTTTTTCAACGGTAGCCAGTTTCTCCGTAACCCCTAACTCATCAGCCTTAATGACCAATAGTTTCATGAGTTCAGTCCCATAACCATGTCCTCTATATGGTTTGCCGATAGCATAGCCTATGTTTCCACCGATTATTCTGGAATGTTCATTCAACCTGTGGCGGATTTTCCCAAATCCAACTGGTGTATCATTTTGGAACAGCCAATAGATTGTCTGTGGGACATACCCTTCTGGCAAACATCTATTGTTTGCCCAGTTGTCCTGTAACTCCAGCCATTCCTTGAATTCTGAACAATCCATTCCAAAAGCATCATTCTTGAATTCATGCTCATTCGCCTCAATCTGCTGGAGCAACTGATAGATGTCTTCTCCATCAGTTATGCTCAATTGTCTTAAATACAGTCCTTCATTCATCAGATGCATATTCCTCATCATTTATTGATCCAGCTCAAGTAACGCTTCAATAAAAACGTCCATCAGCTCTGACTCTCCCGTTGTAACACGCAGGCAGTCATTCAGATTGCCAATCCCATGATATGCTTTAATTAAAATCATCTTCTCTGCTTTCATCCTAGCGACAATTGTATTTGCATCTGTCTTTGGTTGAATAAAAACAAAGTTTCCTTCCTTGGCATTAACCTCATACCCATGCCTTCTGAGTTCGTCAACAAGATGTTTCTTACCATTGACTTGTTTCTCAATTAGAGATTCAAGCATGCCAGGTGTTTCCATGATAGCCATTGCGAACTTCATTGCAAAAGCATTGACATTATGAGGCGTGCACAGCTTTTGTATCATTTCAATTCCGTCTGCCTGACCTACAACATAACCAAGTCTGCACCCAGCCAGAGAAAATAACTTCGAAAAAGTTCTCGTCAAAAAGACATGGTCGTTCTCCAACGCATACTTTATGAAGGAATTCGGGTAGAAATAATAGTATGCCTCATCAATCAAAACTGTTGCTTCATTTTCCTTAGCAGCTGCCACGATACGATCCATTTCCTCATAGGAATAGACATCTCCCATAGGATTGTTTGGATTTAACACCACGACAAGATCGATATCCGGCGTAATTTTTTCAATCAGTTTGTCTACATCAAAACTGAGGTCATCTTCATAGGACACCCCAATATGATTCCTTCCGTACATCTTCGAATACACCTCATACATAGCATATGACGGTGCAACTGAAAGGATGTTTCCGCCAGGCCTTGAATAGGCTTCTATAATATGTCTGATTCCTTCTGCGGAACCATTTGTCAAGCATATCTCTTCAAGCTTAGCGCCAATTTTCGCACCGAGTTTTTCCGTAAACTCTTTTGTTTCCGGATACTGCGCAACAAACTGTGGAGTAACTTCACTAAGTACTGTTCTGATAAACTCTTCCGGCAGTCCTCCCGGATTTTCATTCAGGTCCATACGCAGATATTCTTCTCTGGAATTCTGATCAAATATTCTGTACAGATCACGGACATTTTCGTTTAAATAATACATTGTTCCTTCCTATTCCCTATTTGCGATAGCTTCTTCCAATATTGCAGTAACTTTTCTGGAATCTCTTTCTGAGAAAAATTTGGTTTCTATGATACCCTGGCTAATCATATCTACCAAATTTGCCAGCAGGAATCGGAATCCATTGCTGTTGAAATTGATATTGAAGACTTCATTGGTTCCATCTGTTTTATCCATTTCGAAATAATCAGCTTTCCACCAGTTATCTCCTATTCTCACAGTGCCTTTTGTTCCGATAATCTCTATCTGATTCTCTACTCTGATTGTATTTCCGACATTGATCTTTGCCCTTCCAGTCGGATACTCAAAATACATCGTGGCAAATTCAATTGCATCACCTTCATGTATTAACCTGCTATCCATACTAGTATAATCGTGCCCAAGTATTTTCAGCATTGGTGCAACTGCCATTGCTGCCAGTTCATAGAACAAATACGGGATATCCAAATCTTTCTTTGAAACTGAACAATTGAAATCAATGACATCTCCGATTAAGCCTCCCTGCACTGCCCACATCATCTGAATAAACGTCTGGGAATATGGCGCTTTGATGTTGTCCAGAAGAATTCTCTCCTTCTCTCTAGCAATGTTCCATAGTTCTTTCTGTTCCCCGGAATCAAGCGAAAAAGGAAAGTCGCAGATTACATGCTTTCCGGCTTGAAGTGCTTCTTTGGCAAATCTGTACCTATCCTTAATATCAACCCTGATGTAAATTACATCAGAATCTTCAAAGAGTTCTCTAAGGTTGCCCGCGACTCCCTGCAGTTGGTAATTATTATTGAACTTACCTGCGAGGGTGCCATCTTCAGCATACACTTTCCCTACGGATACTCCGGCAATCAATCCAGATTCTTTCACAATCTGATTGTCACTCATTTTATCTGTTATAATTCCAATCCTGTTGATTTTGAATTCTTCTTCTCTGATTTTTGTACTGGAAATACCTTCTGTTCTGCTTATATATTTCACAGTACAATAGTTGTTTAGATGATCAAACTTTCCTCGCCAGTCATCACCAATAACGAAAGTATCAATATCATACTTTATGATATCGCTAATCTTCTGCCCAAGATACTCTTCTGTGATAATCATGTCGGCAAAACCTGTCTTCTTAACATTTTCAATCCTTGTTGCTAAGCTATCTTTAACAGACAGCTTCCCTCTGCCGACATCATAGCGATCACCGGTAACTCCAACTATGAGGTAGTCCCCCTCCGCCTTTGCTCTTTTCAGCATGTTGTAGTGGCCCTCATGAAAGAGGTCAAATGTGCCGTATGTAATAATTCTTTTCATATCTTTTTCCTCGCCTCGAGGTATAACTTCTCTAGCTCCGAATCGATGTCGATATCGTACTTCTTCTCCAACTTCAGGACCTTCTTGTAGCCGTCCATTTGATTCAGCAACTCTGTATATGCTCCTTTATCATAAATGCGTTTCAATCTCCCGAAATCAGACAGGAGGCGGTCCTGAATCGTTATCCCTTCATAAATGTTGTTTGCCATTTCCCAGTTGTTCTTATGTTCTCTTGACTGATCTTTATTAGTAAATGTCAGCTTCCTATTATCCTCTATTCTTTTCCAGAATTCTTCATCTGAATAAATCTTCTCTTCACCAACATGATCCACGTAAGTTTCATCAACGACTGTAATTGGAATATCATAATACTTACTATCAGTATGATAGTTCGCATTCAGGTACCGCTCAATATTACTTGGCACAACGACCCTGACGCCGAACAATTCTGCCGGTTTTCTTTCCTTCCAAAGAATTGCCTTATGCATCAACCTTGTAACATTTCCATAGACATATATTATTTTCGTATCTTTACTTATTTCTTGCTTTAGAATGTTTCTGAAATTCTTCAATGTAGCTTTGTCGCCATTCTTATTCATTATTGTGAATAGCCGATTGCGCTGCCTGTCTCTTTTATCATTGAGTTTCAACACACGGAATGGATATCCGTAGTTAATTAGCCAGAACTTATCAAAATCTGCTGCAGTCATTCTCCTAGATGACTTCACTTGTGGCCTTGCAATTCTTACTGGAACCGCAATCCCGAGACTTCTCCTGCGATCCAACTTGCTGAAATCCACTCCGGTTGAAGCGGTATTAATGTAAAGCATATCGCTGTTTCTCAATCGCGGGTTCGTCAATACGCACTCCAGATTTCTATCTTCAGGCAAATCATGACATGCTTTTATCAGCTTCTGCGCGTTTGTGCCGTCCATAATGAGTTCCATGTTGCTGAAGTCGTTTGGCACCGGACCTATATCCTTGATCAGATATTGCAGGATTGCTCCACCCAACATATACTGAATGTCGTTTCTTTCGCAGATTTGTATCAACTCAACAAGCAATTTAAACCATGGATTGTTCAGAGCAACGTCACTATGGTCTGTCTCAATTGCAGTGTTTCGTATACTAGGATAATTCGTTACTTTCAACAGTTTGAGGAACTCCTCATAAGGCATATCCCCATACTTAAGTGCATAGTCCAACTGGAAATAATGATCATCCTCTTCAGTTTTCATTTTGATAAACAACTTATGGTCGTTTTCCAGTTTGCTTCTGATGTTTTTTGCAACATATCGATCTTTAGAATCCAATAATTCCAAATAAATCTTGTACGCTTCACGTACATCTCCATTTTTCTGAAGAATTACTGCGTTGAGATATTTGGAAATATCTGTTTTATCATCAAAGGAAACAGTGTCGTAATCTTTTCCCTTAATCAAACCAGTGTCCGCTAAAACAAACCGGACATTATCTGTACTCCATCCAAGAATTTCAGCGTAAGTACTGCAAATCGATTCAACAGTTTCCTCATCTTTAATGCAAGCATTTTCTCTAAAGAGATTCGCAAATGGATCATCTCCATTAATATGTGTTTTTAAGTATAATTTGCTGATATCTGTATCATCAACAAATATTGTTTTCCATGCTCCTGTAGCTGCAATGCCATCAGCACTTTGGATTATTGTCTCTAAATAGTCTAATAGTTCCTCTTTTTGATTATTCACAGACTTCCCGATTAATAACGCAAACAACCCATTATTGCTGTTTAACAATGCATTGGTATACGCCTTGATTCCTGCCTGATAATCTTGCTGTCCGAAAAGCGCATCTCCCTTATACTTGAGAAAGTCCCCATCATCCGGCCATTTAGCGAGACACTCTTCAAGAAGTTTATTGAATCTTTCGGATGTACTTCCGTCCTTTCTCTGAATCAGTTCCAGCAAGTATTTATAGACTTCGATGTTGCTCTCTGTCTTTACGATGGTTTTCAACAACTCCTCCGCCCTATCAAGTTGATTGAATTCGAACATGGTCTGGACTTCCTTCAGTCCGTTTATCATGGCCTGTATGCTATCCAGATACGGCTCCATTGGTCTTTTCACCTTTTGCTGACGGACCTGTATCAAGCGATCGGCCTTTGAAATGCGTCCATCCTGAATCATAACTCTTAATGCAGCAGCAAAAAGCTCATCCCCTATGTCCACAAAAATAGGATTTCTCTTCCGGTAATAACCCTGAAAATCATTGCCGCCTATATAATCTCGATGCGATTGCATGCGGATATAATCCTTCATTAAAGGGCGCATCTTCTCTGTATCTCTAAGAACCTTCGAATTGCTGATTTCGATACCCTTCTCTTCAACCTGATTTATCACTTTTCGTCTGACAAAATCACCTTTTATGAGCATCCTTTCCTCGTGAAGCTCATGTGTGAACTGAAGATTGCTAAATAATTCCTTTTTTCTGTTTACAAGGATATCTTCAGTTTCAGTGTTTTTTACTCTTGGAAGAATTAAATCAGTAAATCTCTCATATGGCTGCTCTGAATCAAAAATGCCTGTGTGCACAAGCTGCTCATCATGAGGAGGTATATACATCCAATCCAAACCGTAAAGCTGAACCAAATACTCACACACCTTCGATGGCACTGGGACGTTCATATCTTCGAATTGGAGATATTTAGGTTCTGCGAACATTTCTTTAGGGAATACATGCGGTATTCCGCCCCACCTTAAGATATAATAGTCGGATTCTTCTTCATTATACTTTTCAAGACGCCCAATTAATTCACTGATTACATTAATACGTCCTTCAGCAGTGATTCTGTCACGCAGCTCTGCATATTCATCACAAGAATTTGCTCTTTTCGAATAGACAATTAAGTCACTCATAAGATCTGAAATGAGCATGACATCGCTCTGATACTGCCTGATAGCTTGATCATCATCGATGATTGGATCAAGAACAAACATATCAACAAGCTGCCCCTTGGCAGATTTGTTATACAATTGGAACTGGTGTATCTGTGTTGTCGCTTTGTTCATGTATCTACCAAGAAGATTGTTGAAATCCTCATCATCCTCCCAGCATACAAGCGCTCGCATCTCCGGAGTTTGTGTCTTCATCACTTTGCGGAATTTGTTCCAATTATCGCGCGTCATGTAGACATCGATATCATCATCCCATGGTATGAACCCTTCATGTCTCACTGCACCAATAACGGTTCCACCCGAAACATAATATGTAATACCATTGTTTTTGCATATGGTATCAATTTCTTTTAGAAGTAATAGTAAGCCTTCTTGCTCCCGTTTCATTTGTCTGTCCTTTTTGAAATTAGCTTATACATAAATAATTATAGCAGATTTGGTGTGTTATTAATAGTTAAGAAGCATTATCTTCTATTAATAATCCAAGGCAAGAGTTTTAATGTCGGCTCTGTTTCATCAGTAAAATGACGTACAGGAAGCTGTACGTCAGAGAATTGTTTAATAATCATGAACGATGAAGGCATCATCCTATGAGCCTATCTGCACACTTTTCAATTCGTTTTTTTATTAGCATCTTATTAAACAACAATTGCCGAGGTTTATCTACAAAAAGCGCTATAATTGTGAAAGCAATAGCAAAACATACAATAATCAGAAATAGATGCCAACTATTTTCAACCACAATCATATCGAATCGTCCTTCTATATAATGTGCTCTAATTAACCTATTGTCATTCAAAAGATATACCGAGAAAGCTCCTGGTGCAAGAAATCGTATCACGCTTGTGGTTATTGGTCCGGTTTTAATTTGTGCAAAGAGCGCCAAATATAAAATTGAAATACAAATTATTGTTGGGGAAGTATATGAAACGAGGCTGTCATTTGTAAGGGACAACGTCATTATTTTGATATCCCCTCCTATAAAGATCTTCCAGCACCAAGTTAGAATGTATAGAATCAGAATACATAAAACACATTTGCCTTTTGTAAGTTTTTCGGGTGCACATATTTTTTTCATGATTGCACCAACACAATAGAGTAGC
Source organism: Clostridiales bacterium (assembly GCA_015058205.1). GTDB lineage: Bacteria > Bacillota > Clostridia > Peptostreptococcales > Anaerovoracaceae > Lentihominibacter. The sequence continues at coordinate 52,727 of SVCS01000002.1, read as the reverse complement.
AAAAGCCATATTACTGAATAGCCACTATTAAGAGAAAAGCGCATAGAAAAAGAATCAAATAGAGAAAACACAAGGAGGATTATGATTAAAATATAAACCGCTGATTTATTAGATAGACCTCGAACCCCTGCTGTTATTAATGGAGAAAGTACTATCACTCCTGTATATGCTGTGAAGTACCAATACATATTGTTCGTGACTGGAAAAAAGGAATAAATCAGATCACTAATAGTTATCCATTTAGTATTGATTATCTGCAAGGCAATTGTTATCAAAACGCAGTAATATACCACCTGAAGCCATGTAGTACTGTAACCGGCACAGGTTTTTGCAAGGGAATAAGGATGCCGTTGAGAAAAGGAAACATATCCTGTAATAAGAGCAAACGTATCAACCGCAGGATAAGCGATGATTTCCAGCGCCCAAGCCAAGGAGTACTGCGGTGAACCGGTTTCAACATTATCAAGAACACCACCATGTCCAAGAGCATGAAGGATAACAACAAAAAACATCGCAATTATTCTTAATAAATCAATTCCGTTATTTCTCTCCCTTTCCATGTTATTTCACAGTTTCTTTCTACCTACAACCATCAAATAAGAATTAATATAACAAATACACTTACGATTTTTTCGTAAATAGTACTTTTTTAATAGGATCCCAAATCAAATGGAATAATAATGCTAAAATGCCACCTCCTACATATGCAATCAACGCATAAAGCCAGACTCCAATCCAAGGTGAAACCCCATCACCATATAGAAAGTTATTCTGAAACATTATCACTAGTATTAAAAAATGAACCAGATATATTATTAGCGTGTAATCAGACCACTTTCTTAAAAAGAACTTGCCAAATCGTGAGAACTCATGATCTCTAAACGTCGTAACTACAAAGTAGAAAATCGCTGTGTTTTTCACAAATGAAACAATGCTATACTGTTGTGTTGTTGCTGTGAAAGATGTATTCCCAGTAGTGCTCCACATATAATAATTAGCATATATTCCAATTAATATTGCAATGATTCCAAATCCATAAATCAAATATCTGAAAGCTTTTTTGGGTCTATATGTATATGCTATCCACCCATAAATCATCCAAAACGGGTATTGACACAGCAGATTCATCGGGGTTTTGCCAATAATGATATTCGAATAAGTACCTTCAACATGAGTCGGCCAAACATATATCGTCCAAAGAATTAGGCCACCGATAAATATTAAAACCGTATACCTGAATAGTTTTGTATCTCCTGTAGCAGTTATTGGCCTGATTATTGGGCTGATAATATATAGCCCAATAATCATTGGAATATACCACAAATGTGTTGGCTGAACCATCCACTGACGAATAAAAAAATCAAATGTTATATCAGGCATAGGGTCCATAATATAGATTCTATGCAATGCATATATCAGACACCAGAAAATGTATGCAAAAGCCATCTTGATGACATTTTTTCTCCATATTTTGCTGGCTCTGACATTTCTTTCAGGCGAAAGGAAAAAAATACCACTAACCATGACAAACAATACCGTAGGTGAAGCTACAATTGTGCTGTAGATTTCATTGTGAAGCCATGGATTGGATCCCATATCACTAATTCCGTTATCCACAGACATTCTTGTTGCATGTATTGCACACACCATAAAACACGACAAACATCTTAGCACATCAACAGACCAATCTCTGCCGCCCCCGCTAAACATGGGCTCAACTCTTTCAAATGATAAAAAATCGATTATTTTATTTTTTGCTTTATGATCAGACATACGTCACTTCACCTTTTCATTGTCAGTACTATTGCAAGCATCTGCTGCCATTATTAAGCGTTCACTCACCTATCAGTATCCCATCTCACATATCATTATGAAAATCATAATACCACGCAGAGAATCCCTCACATATGACAGAAAAACGATCATAATCATTATCTAGGAGAGATTTGTACAATTCCTTAACACTAGGGCGTAAAATCAGCTTATCTACTATATAGTCCGCCCTCTTCGTAATTCCTTGACGTAATAATTCAAAGACTTCTTTCTTCTCACTTTCTAATAAATTGTTGTAACCATATATGCAAGCCAACATATGATGATTGATATAGTTCTCTGTATAATACGCCTTCATCACATCAGATTGTAACCTATATATGGTGTCTACATTATCCAAACGGGCCCTGATATTCTTTATAGAGTGTCTGGTTGTGATGGATGTACCCGTTCCATAAACCATCCACTTTTGAGATACATTCTTTACAATTCCGATTTTATCTAAAAGCGCATATAGTTGACCCGTAAACAGGACATCCTCATATAATCCATCCTTAAATCTGATGTCATTTGTTTTCAACATATCAAGATTATATAGTTTGCCAGTAGCTATCGTGTCTTTTATTATCTTATAACGGTCTATTTTTCTATTGATGCATGTTTTTTTATAGATGCCTTTATACCAATACTCTATTTCCTTTTGATTTACATACTGGCGAACTGTAAGGCCGGAAACCATATCTAATTTGTTCTTTTCTGCATACATTACCATTTTATTCAAACCGCCAGGATATAGTATGTCATCCGAATCCAGAAAGATGACATATTTTCCTCTTGCTTTATCCATAGCATAATTACGTGTGCTGCTTAGTCCACCATTCTCTTTATAATAGTATTGTATTTTTTTGAATCTCTTCAGAAGAGGTCTAGGATCCTCTTCTGACCCATCATTTACTAGTATTATTTCATAATTGTCATACCCATTGTTTTTGACAGACCTCACCGCGCGATATATGGTCTCATTGTTGTTATAAAAAGGCATAATAATGGAAACAAGAGGCTTCTTAATTGCCTTGTCAGAATTACGCATTTCCTTAATTTTTACAGCTATTTCTGGATATAATTCATTGTTTTCAAATAAAATGCTGTTACGTATTACCCTCTTGATCGAAGACACATTTATCTTATTCTTCTTATTCTTCTTATTCTTGCTATTTTGACTCCTTTTGCTTCTTGAGTCATTGACTTCCTTATCCAATTCTTCAAACAGTTCTTCCCACTTTTGGGTCACATTATCATTTGAAAATGTACTAATTAGTTCATCACCGTCAAACCCACTATAATCAAACGTATTATTTAGTGCACTTACAAAAGCTTTTTTATCTCCTGCTTTTACCCTTATTCCTGTTTTCTCAGTAACTAAATCCCCACAAGACGTAAAAGAATCATAGGAGTATACTGGTATTCCATACTTTACTGCTTCTAAAACAGTCAATGGTAATCCCTCTGTTAAGCTGATGGATATAAGTCCCTGTTTGTCCTTATATATTTCTTCTTTATTTTCAACATACCCATGGAAAATAATACGATCGGACAGGTTATTTTCTTTAACTTTTCTCTCCATTTCCTGACGTAATGAACCATCACCATAAATATGCAGCCTTCTTTCCGGATGAAGATTCGAATCAGAAAAAATATCTATCGCTTCCATTGGATTTTTATCCGGATCCAAACGAGATACTAATACAAAATCTCCACTTTCTTTATACAAACTCTTTCTGTCACTAAAGTCCATACCATTTTCGATATGGATTGTCTTTGCGCGCACCTCATCTTTTAAGTGATCTTTTATTACTTCACTATTTCCTTTTGTCAGGAAAATAAGCCTTTTGTAATTTTTTGCAATGCCGTCATTATATTCATCCAAATGACCCCTGTATATATTGCGATCAACTACATCCTGTGCATCCCCATGAAACATGAGGACTGCTTTCTTGTCCTTTAAATACTTCTGAACAGATTTATGTGCTCCTAACTGACATGAAATAATATAACCGTCAGTACTCTTTAAAATATTCCTAACAGCCTTTTTGTTGTTTTCTACACTTAATTTAATATCAAACAGATTATCTTTATCAAATAAGAACAACTTATCTTTATTGCGGTCAAACTCTTTTGTTCCAATTACAAATACTTTTGCGTCGTATTTTGTTTTAAACTCTCTTGCAAGATTCGTTATGAAAGTGTGTACTCCACCGATTTGATTGAGCTCATTAACCAGAAAAAATACTTCTTTCATTTTTCTGTTTGTGGAATCAAGCGATAACTGTTTGACTAGTTCTTCTGTTGAATTGTGCTTCTGATGTGGATAAAACCCAGTTCTAACTTTCTCAAGATTTGCTTCAACTAAATCGATGCTAAGTAACTGCTTATATAAATCCTGCTCATTGAAGACAATGTATTTATTATCAACATATTCTTCCATGTTAAACATGAAAGACCTTTCTGACTCATACTCCTTCCGATCATACTGATACAAAAGCGCTGGCTTTCTAAGAATTGAATAATCAAACAAAAGGCTTGAATAATCAGTCACTAATAAGTCCGCTATAGCTAATAGATTGTTTACTGATGCGTAAGAGGTCGCATCAATAACACCTTTTTCTTTTGTCAATGTATTTAAGTAGTGAAGTTTAACAACAATAACCCAATTGTCACCCATTACAGTCTGCAACTTATCAGCTGAGAATGGTAAGTCTATGGCTCCTGGTTGCCTAAAAGTAGGTGCATATAGCAGCACTTTCTTCCCTTCTGGAATACCTAAGCTGTTTTTTATTTGCATCTTCTGTTCATCGTCAATAAACAAGGAATCCGTTCTGGAAACTGCGGTTTCAAGAACCTTGCCTCCATAGAGCATTGACTGTTGCAAAAATTTTTTTGTATACCATTCTGATGGTGAAACCATAAGATCGTATCCTTCAGCGTAATCAATTGCGTCAGGTATATATTTCTTATCAAGCTCAGAGAACATTTTTTTGTACGGAATCCCATGCCAAACACTGATTCGCTTTTGAGATGCAGAAATCTTAGTCCTTCCTCCTACAGTACCCGCATCAATAATATAATCAGCGGTCGCAACAAGGTATTTTGCTTTTTTCTCTTTTTTGTTGACATAAAGAACACCATCTTTGAGTTCTTCGCCTCCAGGGTATTCAACATCGGTTATTACATAAACATCAAATGGATCTTTGTAATACTTTATGAAATTTTCAATGTCTCCCATTGCCTTGTGATTGTATGCGGATGGAATCAACACTATTTTTTTCTTCACCTGCATATTACTATCTCCTTAACAAAGTATTAATCATCGGTACTATTCTAATATTGTTTATTATTTATCTCTGTTTATAGAAATACTTCTTAAATCAAATCGTGACTGGATGTACTCCTTTAACGCAGGATCAAACGTTTTATACAATTGATACTTTTCTTTACTAATCATCAAACTTCTTTTGCAATCAATCAATGAGTACTCCAGCAGTATCTTTTCATCTAAATTATCAAATATAACGATTTCATCAATCCTTGCTGTGCCATAATTCCGCTTTCTCTCCTCTTCATATGCATCCCGGCTTATTTGCCAGAATCTTTCAAAGGATAATTCGCCCTTCTCATACTTCTTCTTGGCTGTTCTTTGTTGCTGTGTCAGATCCATTGCTCCAGGCATTCCAAAGTGGGAAACACCTTCTGGTAGCCTGTGAAGGACGCTGGCTTTGCGGATCACATCTTTTCTTTTATAAGTGAGGAAGATATTATTCTCTGTCTGATCAATGGATGCAAGAAACGGCATAACATTTGCCTCAATCGTCGGATCACTCACATCTCCGGCAAAGACAAACACATTTTTCTTTCCATTGCTGCGGAGTTGGTCTTCTTTTATGCCCTGTGTATTGTCGAACAAGAATCTCTCCAAAAGTTTCTTCGCAGCATCACCACTGTCGTAAGCGCAGTATTGCTCCTTGAACCGCGTCAGAGTATCTCCAGAGTAATCACTACGAAGCAGTGCGAGCAAATCATCCGCATTATCAGCTTGTTCAAATGGCAGTTCATCCAACGAAAGGTACATTCCTCTTTCCTTGCAGTACTCCTCTTCATCAAAGGTGAAGAGCACTGTTCTGCGTCCTGTAACCGCAAAGTCGAACATAACACTTGAATAATCAGTGATGAGACAGTCCGCCGCATTCAAAAATTCATAAGTTTCGTATCTGTCAGGGAATCTTCTGATGTGTTTCAGGGTCGCGTAGTTTACAGCGCTGTCTGCCAGCGGGTGCATCTTTGCATAGATGACTTCCTGTTCAGACAGCTTCTGATCAATTTCTGTGAGCAGATCCTGAAACGCATCTCCCGCGTTTTTTCTCCAGGTTGGCATATATACATATACCTTCTTGTCTGTTAATTCTTCGTTTGCCCGGATTTCCCTTGCTGCTTCATCATTGAAGAATGCGACATTTCGCGGATATCCACAATATAGAATCATCGCGTTGCTCAGATTCTCAATCATGTAATCTTCGACCATATGCTGTCTTGTGTACTCATTTGGATAGAGAAGGTAGTCTGCGCAGATGAAATTCTTTGTCACGTTTCCCGATTCATCTGGGTCGCTCTCTGCTTTCCTGCCCATGTTCTTCAGCGGTGTGCCGTGCCATAGGTTCAGATATTTCTGCCCGTCTCTTTTGATGAACGTATTCCGAAACGTCGCATCATTGATTAGGTATTTAGCAGTTGCCAGAACACGGTAGTACTCTGAAGACTCTGTCAATACGACATGGACTTTCTCATTCTGCCCCATCTTGCTGATTGTCTGTTCCCTCACGGCTTCACCCTCTGCTGAAAGGTATAACTTGAAATTGTCGTATCTTTTGTCAGCAAGCAGTTCCTGCAAAAGGTAGTAGATGCTCCCGTCAATTTTCTTCCCGTTCTGGGATTCCAGCAGAATCAGATCCTCGTCAATCGGATCATTGCAATAATGATCCATATATGAATTGATATTATGGGATTTATTCTTCTTATTGTTTAGATTCTTTATGTAATCATAGGTGCGCTTACAGTTATTCCTATCCATGTACTGGAACATTTCCGGTCGCATATCCCCGAATTTAGGTTTCTCGCGGAAATCCGATCCAATATAGGAACAAATGCAATCCACAATTCCATCATGATCCGTTACACGGTCTCCAAACAACTGCTTCGTCATGTCGATATAACTGCTGTGATTCATGATGTATTTATCGTAATCAAACTGATAAAACACGACCGGCTTTCCCATGTAATAGAAATCCCAGGCCACGCTTGAATAGTCTGTAATCAGCAGTTTGCACTTCATCATGAGTTCGTTCAAAGGCTGTTGGCCGAACAGAATCACGCTGACACGATCATTGTCAGCTGCGAAATCCTGAGCATATTCCTGAAATTTAGGGTGGATATAGAAAACCATCTTCGTATTATGATCTCCCATGACCTCATCCAGTCTGCTGTTTTCAAGCAGCGACGAATAATGTCTGAAATAATCGCTTTCACGGAACTCTTCTGTATCCATGTCCTGCAGCCAGTTTCTCCAGGTTGGCATTACAAGAATCGTGTTGTCTTCATATTCTGACTTGTCCTCGAGAAGATCCCATCTTGTGAACCCGAGAATCGGCACATTCTCACGCTTGTAACCGAAGTTGTTCACAACAATATCCTGCTCCTGCTTTGACGTAGCAACAAAATATGTCATTGGATCTGTTCCACTCTTTCCGAATATCTTATCAACGCGCTTGAAAGCTGTGACTCCATGCTGCAGGAAGAATACTGGTTTATCCTTGATTTTGTTTTCAATAATACTCGGTTTACCCCTCCATAGATACAAATGTCTGCTCGACTCTGACGCCACGTACATCTTTGCGCAAAGGCACAGATACATGTGCCTGATACTCATGAATCTAACGGCGTTCCTGCCATATTTCTTCACTTTGCCATATGCTGATGAGTCTTTGTCGATGATATAGTAGATATGTTTTTTCTCTGAAGGCAAAAGGTTGTCCATGCAGTAACGGAAAAATGCAAATCCGTTATCCTGTGCCATACTGCAGAATTTCTCGAATATCAGCCAAGTTTGATTCTTTCTGTTTTTCTTTCTCGTAAAGAGATACATTGCGATTGCAATGGCTTCTTTGACTTTCGTCACATAGGAATCATATTTGATTCTTTCCCTGACAAGAAACTGCAGCGTCTTCTTTTTTGTAGGTTTCGTACAGAAGATGTTTCCGTTTTTCAGCATACCGTGCGGTGCGAACAAACGCAGCTTTCTGTAGAGTTTCGGGCTGATGGAGAACGGAACCAAAACATTGTATCCTTTCAGTTTTGTTTCAGCAAAAACAACCCAGAACGGACGACTGAGTTCAACCTGATTCAAATCAATCGATGCATTGATGATCCACTGTGACTGCTGCTTATTTATATCGTACTTCATGTTATAACGGATATCATCTTTTACACAGCAGAACAGTACGTTTGTCACCTCTTCCTCCAAAACAGGAATCTCTAATTCCAATCTGATGGTGCCCCCAGAAAAACTGATTTGCTTTGTATTTCCTCTGAGAATACTGTCCGACATCTGCTCCGGCACCGCCGTGCGTAACAGCAGCTCGCCGTTGGAACCTGCATTAAAAAGCATCACAGCAAGCTCATCGAAGGTTTCTCCATCCAATCTCATGACGTTTTTCTTTATGATTGGGTCACATACCGTCTTTCGTCTGTCAAAAGAGCCGTTCTTCCTGATACCTGATCCTTTCGCTCTTCGTCTGTCCACAATAAAAGCAATCGCTTTCTGTCCATTCTCAAAGACCATCTCCACCGCAACAGTGTAATTGTAGTCCAGTCTGCTGCGGCTGTCATATATCAGTGTATCGAAATTCTCTCTGATCTGAAAACTTTTCTTCTCTTCATCAGAGAGATCACGGCCCCAGATGATTGCTTCTTTTCTAGCAATCACCAGAATTTTTGACAATACAAATCCATGGCCTTCTTCAAAATTGAGAGTAAGAACGCCATAATCAACATCAACTCTTGCTGATAAAGGATCAATTATTTTCGTGCTTTTTTCAATTAACACTTCCATAGAGAACACCTTCTCTTATGCATTATATAAGCTTTTCACGATCTCAATAATCGTATCCTGCTGTTCTGCTGTCATGTTCAAATCACTTGGCAGGCACAGCCCTCTCCTGAAAATATCTTCACAAATGTTCTCTTCCCCGGTCTGGATATAGTCACAGTCCGCGAATACAGGCTGCATATGCATCGGCTTCCAGATCGGCCGGGATTCGGCATTGTATTCAAGAAGCGTTGTTCTGATCTTCTCAGGAGTGAACCCTGCAGCAAAGGCATTCTCGTCTATGATGAAGCAGCTCAGCCAGTAATTCGGCTCCGCCCATTCTTCCCAAGAATTCATCTGAACGGGGAGACCTTCAAATCCTGCAGCGTATCTCTCCCAGATTGCCTTCTTCCCTGCAAGATGCTCCTCGAGATGCTCCAGTTGTCCTCTAGCGACGCCCGCGATGAGGTTGCTCATGCGATAATTGTATCCGATCTCAGAATGCTGATACCACGGAGCATCGTCTCTAGCCTGTGTCGAGAGCTTGCGCGCATGATCAATCAGCGATTTATCCTTTGAGAGGAGCATCCCTCCGGACGTCCCGGTGATGATCTTGTTTCCGTTGAAACTGATGACGTTGATGTCGCCAAGCGCGCCCGCCTTGCGACCTTTGTATAAAGCTCCCAGACTCTCTGCGGCGTCCTCGATCAGAGGTACTCCAGACTGTTTGCAGAGGTTCTCGATCTCATCATTCTTGGCCGGTGTTCCGTAAAGCTCTGCGACGATAACTGCCTTGACTTTGCCTTTGTATTTGATCAGCGCTTTCTCCAGCGCCTTAGGATCCATATTCCAGGTTTCCCGCTCGGAATCGATGAATACCGGCACTGCCTTCTCATAGACGACCGGATTGACCGTGGCTGAGAAAGTCATATCTGTGCACAGCACGATATCGCCCTGCTCCACACCTGCCATTTTGACGGCCAGATGCAGCGCTGCTGTTCCCGAACTGAGGGCAAGTGCATTGCCGCATCCAGTATAATCACATATATTCTTTTCAAGTTCGTTGATGTTGGCGCCTACTGTAGACATCCAGTTAGTATCGAACGCTTCCTTGACGTATTTCCGTTCTTCTTCATGGATGTACGGGCTCGCCAGCCATACCTTGTTTTCGAACTTTTCCTTAATCATTTTAACTGTCTCCCGATCTATGTTTTCATGCTGTATTAACCTGTTTCTGCACATGTCTATACAGAATAAATTATACCAAAAAGAGCGGCTTCATTCAACCTTCGGCCGCTCTCTGTTTCTTCTTAAAAATGCATAAATAATGCGTGTTACGTTTGCATCACATCCCATACTGCGGTCTGATGAAATAGTCAGCAGCCGGTCTTGTGAACTGATACACACCATCTTCACACTTGTAGTGATTTCTCTCTATTGTATGGATCGTTCCATCGCTGTCAATGGACTCGATGATTCCAGCATGCGGTGAATTCTCTTCATACATCTTGATCAGGATATCCCCTGGCTGCGCCTGACTCTTATCAATCAGCAAATCATTCTCTGACGCCCAGTCTATCAGTTTTCTTGGTGATCCGGTAAACATACCGTCGTAATATGCGGATGCATTATCGGTCGTATAGAAACACCACCATACGAAACGACCGCACCAGCCCTGGGTGGCGCTATGTCCAAGTGCCCTTGCTTCCAGTGTGTACTTATCGTCTCCTTCACCCTTCAGATATCCCACCTGGGACTTTGCTGTTTCCACTACCTGATTGCGCTGAATCTGCTCAACAGTCAACTCCTGCTGTGTCTCCGGCTCTATCGTCTGCTCTGCAGCGAAGGAAACCGCCGGCACGTAAATAAATGCTGCGCCCATCATTACTGTAACTAGAATTGTTAAAATATTTTTCATGTCCTTACCTCACTGAACTGTTGATTGCAGACTTTACGCGAGTCTACAAGATGATAATATTCCTGTATTCAGCATAAGGTCAATTAACACACATTTAGCTTCTCATTAAAATGTGTTTAGATGACCTCTCAGTCTCTCAAAAATTGACTTTCCCAGAGCAAGTGTTTATAATTTAGACGCAAATGAACAATAACTGATTTGACATCATGAAATTGAAAGAGGGGTAACAGACTATGAAAAAACCAATTCTAAATACGATACTGACTGCAGTGCTTTCTCTGACCATGCTTCTTGCATTTACAGCCTGCGGCGGCAGTGATACTGAGAGTGATGAAAACGGCGCGGACAACACTGTCTCAACGGAAGTGGTCAGCGACTATGACACGGTTGTCTATACCTATGAAGATAATGAAGTGAAAGAAGATCTCTACAAAAAAACTGTCACGATTGAGTATGACGGCGATAAAGTCATGGGCGTTACGGAGGTAACGGTGGACGATATGTCCGCAGAAACAGACAAATACATCTTTCAGATGCATCTTGAAGATTATGATGGCATGCTGGACGATACCGGATTCAAGGATAAGGACGGTTTTACTTGGGATGTCGGCGTTAACGGTCAGGTGAGAACGGAAGTGCTGAAGTTCGATATGACAAAATTCGATGTTGACGCTTATAAAGAATATGTCGGTATTGAAAACGATAAGGATTACCTATCTCTCGAAGATCTTACCAAAATATTCGAAGACGCAGGGTTTACAAAAGAAGCAGAAGAAACAGAAGAAGCTGAGTAACTCAGCTTCTTTTCTTTTCTTTGATGAGATTGATGAGAGCCTGAAGGTTCTCATTTTTTGTAACAAATGCGGCTCCTGCGTAGACGCCCATGCCGACGATAACCTGTATGACGAACAGCAGATACATGTTCCAGCCAATCATACCGATTGCATAGACACATGCGCCCATCAGTATACAGAGGAGAATCGTCTTATAAATATCCTTTACCAGCATCATTGGCTTGTATCCCAGATATCTGTTCCCGCAGGCAACGCTAATCAGAACATTTACGATGGCGCATCCTACTGCTACCTCAGCGATGAAGAGCACGCCCCCGTTCCTTGCCAATGTGATTGCCACAACCGTAATGATGGTCTTTGCAATCTGCATATAGAGGCAGACATCCGCTCTGCCGATGGATTTGATGGTATCCTTCAGCGGCCATTCCAGCGCCCACGTAGCGTAGATGACGCAGCACAGAATCAGGAACGGGACGGAAGGCAGCCACTTGGCCGAATACAGTATGACGATGACCGGCTTCGCAGTGGCAATGATACCGGTTGCCAGAGGGAATGCTCCGAAGGCAAACAGACTGATCCACTTCCGCATAGTCTCAAGGACACGTTCTTTATCATCCTGTATATTGGACAGGACCGGAAACATGACGGCTGTCGTCGAAGTGGCAAGATTTGAGATCAGCACGTTCGGCAGATTCGCACCTTTATCATAGAAAGCCAGTTCGCTGGATGTGTAGATTTTGCCGATCAGCATCTTTCTGTACTGGTCCTGGCTCTGTTCGATGAACTTGACCAGCATAACTTTCCATGCAAAAGCATACAGCGGCTTCGCTCTCTCCCAGGAAAAGACCTTCCTCGGTCTCCACTTGACCTTGAACCACAGTACGGCTGTCTCAAAGACGGTTACACTCAGCGCCTGGGCTACCAGCGCCCATACGCCGAATCCTGTCAGCGCCATAATGACGCCGAGCACACCCGAACCGATCTTGCTGGTCAATGTCGAGTAGAAGTAGAAGCGAAACAGCATATTCTTGGACACATAAGCCATCTGTATGGAATTGAGGGCCGCCACGATGATCTTGATGGACAGCACTCTGATCATGGCTGTTATTTCCGGGTATCCGAAGAACGCCGCAATAAATGGCGCTGCAAAGAACAATGCTGCATAAATCACGCCTGACACACACAGGTTCAGCCACAGCATCGATGAGAAATCGATCTGATCCGAGTCCTTCTTCTGGACGAGCGCATTGCCCAATCCGTCATAGACGAATATCATGAGCAGAAGAACAAATACGTTCATAATGGCGATGACGCCGAAATCCGATGGATCCAGCAGTCTCGCCAGAATCATGGTTACGGCAAATGACACGATAAGAGAAGAACCTCTTTCGAGGAACTTCCACAATATGTTTCTGACTATGCTTTTTTTACCGTAAATATCTGTTGCCATGATCCAGTTATGATCCAGTTACTCTCCAGTGATAATCACAGATGGGTTATGCAGGCAGACGCGCTGTTCTACAGGCGGCAGCTGCATGTAATCACCAAATCTTATCGTAAGTATTTTGTCGTACTCTTTGAACACCTTGAACTGCCCGTCGCAGAACGGAAGTCTGACATATTCATCTGCCAGATTCGCCGGAAGCACACGATACATCTCCGGCTCGCAGGCGACATCCATCCAGACGAAATCATTCTCTGTATCCGCGAATTTCTGGAGTGCCTGATCCGCTTCCGCATACTTCTGTGGAATATTCTTTTCGTTGTACATGGCACGGAGAACCGCACGCTGCAGTTTTCTTTTCACGCCGTCGTGTCTGCTGGTCGCGTAGCCTCTGGTGATCTTGTAGATCTCACGTCCGGTCTTTCTCATATACGCCAGCGCTTCTTCATTGTTGTCCACCTTATCCATGACGAACAGGTCGATCCAGATGCCGCTGAAATCACCGCGGTCTTCCTCCCCTTCCGTCAGGAACTTGGTGCCCTTCTTCCGGATCTTCGTGTGGTTATTGCCGCACGTAGGATCTGTATAAACATTCTGCAGCACGTATCCTTCCATTGGGTCTTCTTCCCACGCCTTGAAGAACTTCTTGTGGTTCTCACGGGTCATGATGGAATCCGTATCGTCGTCCCATGGAATAAACCCCTGATGTCTGACAGCGCCAAGCAGTGTGCCGCCGCTCAAACTGTAGTCGATACCGTGTTTGGTGCAGTACGCATCGAAATCTTTCAGTATCTGCAGTTCAACCTCCTGCAGTTTCTTAATATCACTGTCTTTCATCTCAACCTCCGTATATTTCCAACATCTGTTTATTGACTGTCTCTTCAGAGAATCCGGCAATCTTGCTCACATCCTCTGCAATGGCTTCTTCTCTCCACTTCGGCGAGAGATACATCTTATCAACCAGTTCAGCGATACAATCATAATCAGTCGGCGCAAAGCGTCGTTCACTGCTGATCAGATCCTGCACGCCTCTGATGTCCGCGCCCAGCGCAGGAAGGCCTGACGCCATCGCTTCCATAAGCGCAACCGGGAGCCCCTCCTGGAAGGATGGAAGAATGAAGCAGTCTGCTGCCTTGCATAGCTGCGGGATATCTTCCCGTCTCCCTAGGAAATGAATCCTATCCGCGCATTTCAGACTGGCGGCGTATTCCTTGATTTCCTTTTCTTTGGCCCCCTCGCCTACAACAACGTAATGGATCTTCTCATTGCCTAGTATATCAAGGGCTGTCATGACCGAAGTAAGATTCTTTCTGTCGATGAGCGCACCGACGGACAAAAGCATAAACGCATCCTCTGGAAGCCCGATTTCATTTCTGAGGGTTTCCCTGTCGCACTCCGCATCGCGGAATTTCCCGATATCAACGCCGACACCGGGAACATAGATGACTTCATCCGCCTTCATCTTTCTGCTGGCTCTCTGATAATCTTCCTCATTGATGGTAATCAGCACATCCGTCCATTTTGAACACATACGCTCCAGAGGATAAAATACGGTCCAGTACTTCGCCGGGGCTCCTTTGAAGAAATGGAACCCGTGGGCGGTGTAGAACACCTTCAGCCCATCTTTTTTTCTCAGGTCTTTGCATGCCATTCTTGTGCAGAAGGCGGCAACAGGAGAGTGGCAGTGGACGATGTCATACTGATTTCGCTCCACCAGTTCTCTGATTTCCTTGATGGCCTTCCTGTTTCCGGAGCTCATGGGGCTTCTGCCGCAGGACAGTTTGTAAATGCCGCAGTTCCAGTCTCTGTAGCACTGTTTCACTCTATCTGTATCATTGCAAGCAATGTCCACCTGATCTCCCCTGTCCAGAAGCTTTCTGGTAAGATCCGGGAAGAAGGTGCTCATTCCGCCTACTGTAAAAACATACAGGATTTTCATGATCTGTCTTCCTCCGTTCCGAAAAACTCTTCCATCGTCGCTGAGGTATCTGAACTGATTCCTTCTCTCTTCAGGACGGTTTTAACAGTCCCGAAAATGATTTTCCAGTCATTTAAGAACGTCACGTTGTCAACATACTGCACGTCCAGGTCGAACTTCTCTTCCCAGGAAATGGAATTTCTTCCGTTGATCTGCGCAAGTCCTGTGAAGCCCGGACGCACTTCGTGTCTTCTCGCCTGATGAGCGTTGTATCTCTCCAGATAACGCACCAAAAGCGGGCGCGGTCCGACGATAGACATATCGCCCTTCAGAATGTTGATCAGTTCCGGCAGCTCGTCTGCGCTTGTCTTGCGCAATGCATATGAGAACTTCGTCATGCGGTCTTCATCAGGCAGAAGCTCCCCATTCTCATCTCTGGCATCCGTCATGGAACGGAATTTGAAAAGCTTGAACACCTTTCCGTCTTTTCCCGGCCGGTCCTGTTTAAAGATGACCGGCGACCCGAGATTCACTCTCACCGCAATGGCTGTTCCAGCCAGAACGGGACTGAGCAGCACTGTTGCAATTGCAGCGCAGCAGAAGTCCTGGGGCCTCTTTATGAACTTTTCATAGATTCCCTTTTTATGTCCAGCCATAGCCTTTTCCTGCCTATACATAGTTATTATACCATAAACGGATATCAGAAACCCCTGTAGATAAATGCGCTGGCGTCATAGCCCGGGCCGTAGATGCCGAGGGCAAGCACTGCAGCCAGGAGCAGCAGGAACAGCCCCCATCTGACTGCCAGCGGTTTCTCATCCAGAATAGCTCTCAATGCGCTGCTGTTTGTACCGTCGCTGTACTTGCTGTTTCGTTCTTCGATCAGGCTGATTATGAACCAGACTCCGCAGCATACAAACAGTATTGCAAAATCAATACTGCCAAGTCCAAGCGACATAATGGTCTCGCTGAACGGCGTACCGACGTTTGGTCTGAATATGGAAAGGAACATGCTGATGGCAACACCGAAGGAAGCTGCCTTCGGGAAGATGCGTCCGAACACCACGATGAAGAAGGTCCGGATGATCTGGAATGCCTTCCACCACCATGCGTTCACATTGATGTGCAGTTTTTCGATTGCAGATTTGAAATACGGATCCAGCAGCAGGGCAAGCACGATGACGGTTCCATTGTAAAGACCGTACGCGATGAACTTGAAGTCAGCTCCATGCCACAGTCCGATCGTAAGAAAGGTGCAGTACTGCGCGATGATTGCAGGGAACAGTTTTCCCACGCGGTCACCGAATATGCTGCGGAGATTTTTGCCCGCTTTACCGAAAAATTTAGACAGGGCAACAGGATAGAAAATGTAATCCCTGCACCAGAAACTCAGGGAGATATGCCATCTGTTCCAGAAGTCCGACAGTGAGTTGGCAAAGTAAGGCCGCCTGAAGTTGTCGATCATATCGATGCCCATGCACTGGGCGACACCTCTGGCAATATCGATTCCGCCGCTGAAGTCTGCATAGATCTGTATGGTGTAAAAGAGAAGCGCAACGAATACAGCTCCTCCCGTGTAATCTGTATGATGATTGAACACCTGGCTGCACAGAATCGCTACTCTGTCTGCGATCACCAGCTTCTTGAAGAAGCCCCAAAGGATCAGCTGAGCGCCGTGGGTCAGATTTCTGTAGGCAAACCGGTTTCCTTCGTAGAGCTGATGCGCCAGCTGATCGTGTCTGCTGATCGGTCCCTGAATGATCTGCGGAAAGAACGCTGTGAACAGTGCAAACTTGGCGATGTTCGTATCCGCGTCGATTTTGTTTCTGTAGATATCAAAGATATAAGCTGCAGATTGGAAGGTGTAGAATGAGATGCCAAGGGGTATCAGCAACGCTCCCGTATCCAGAATCCCCGCAGCCTGCAGATAATATCTGAAGTACTTCAGAACGGCTAAAATGCCGAAATCTATAATGAGAATCAGCGCTACCATGCGCCTCTTTTTCTTCTGGTTCTGTGCTTTCAGTTCTTTTTTCTCGGAACGCGAAAGCTCTTTGTGCTCTGCCATATAGGCTTTGTGACTGTCGTTGCATCCGCTGATGTAGCGGCCGCCGAAATAAGTTACGACAGTCGTCAGAAGCACGAATACGAATGTCTTCGGACTTGACAGAAGATAGAACACATAGCTTGCCGTAAGCAAAACCACCCATCTGAATCGGATGGGTGTGATGTAATATGCAATTACGGTCGCCAGTGCGAAGATAATAAAATATATAGATGTAAATGCCATGATTATTACTCTGTAAAGATCTTATAGTCGCTTGTTACCCTATCTACACCCATGTCAATCAAACGCGCTGCCTCCTCCATAGAAGGTATTGTCCATGCAGCTACTATTAGTCCTTGACTATGTGCATAACTGATTATACTTTCTGTAATTGCCTTATAGCTTATTGATATGCCACTATATCCATTTGAAACACAAGAATCAACCACACTCTGATCTATGCTGTTTGCCAGATAATTTGTCTGTATCTGACCATCAGCAAGGATACCTTTTTTCACACGTACATCGATTTCTTCCTGTATCTGATTAAGCGGGTTTGTTTTAAAACTGATAAAGGTTGCGCTGCCACCATAGTCTTGAACGAGATCAATCATATGCACAATTGCTTCATTTGAGTAACTGTCTTGTTTTAATTCTATTACAGGTAATGTCTCGTGTCCTGTCTCGATATTTGTCTCATTGAGAATACTAAGGGCATCCTCAAGAGTGGGTATGTACTGTGTTGAATAATTATCTATTCCATTCCCTTTTGTAATAGGATAATCATGCCTGTTCAAGTCATTGACTGCCCAAATGTCAACATCCTTATCGCACATTCTCCCTGTAGATGAATCATGCATGATGTTTAAGTCAAAACAGTCTTCCATATAGTCGGGGTCGTCTGTCTCCTTGAGATATGCGTCCGATTCCCAAACATCCATCTCTGCCCCATGAAAATTATTTCGCGAGGCCATTTCAAAAGCTACCAAGGTGTTCTCTGGTGCATTTGAACTATATCCTCTGTGTGCTATGAACTCAGCATCGCTCCTGCTTAGGTTTATGACCTTGACTGTCACGTATCCATATTTGCCACTTCCATCATTCGCGGTGGCTCTTATTGTCACCATCCCCTTTTGTTTTCCTAACACTACCCCGTTTGATGACACGGAAGCAATTGTGTTATCTGATGAAGTCCATCCAAGGCTTTTATTTGACGCATCAGATGGTTTAACAGAAGAAACAATTCTTTTCTGCTCTCCTTGCTTAACATAGATAGTGCTGCCCCCTAACAGAACTGATGTGACAGGAACTGTAACTGTTATTTTAACTCTGTCCTTTATTCTCTTTTTTGTTTTTGAGTAGACAGTAATATATGCTGTACCCTTCTTTTTCGCTGTAATTATTCCTCTTTTATTAACAGATACTATATTTTTATTACTTGACTTCCACTTTACTTTTCTATACTTCTTTTTTGCCGTTATTCTATATTTTAGTTTTTTGCTTTCTCCTTTTTTGATCGAAAATGCGTTCCCAACATTTGTTAATGTCACACTTGTTACCTTCTTCTTTTTCGCAGCATAGGAATAGTCTGTGGCTATTACACCAAAAGACGAAACTGACATTATGACAGCCACTAGTATTGCTATTCTTCTCTTTTCAATACTTCTAAATATCTCCATTTTTATACCTATGCAACATGTCCGAGGCTAACTGTTCATTAGTCTTCAAAAGAATCAGCTGTCTGCTCATCCGCATCAGTAGATTGATAATCATCGTCTGTGGTTGGTATTTCTTCTTCAACGATACTCTGACAATCGTCTTCCGGTTCCTGTAGCTCTTCTGTTACAGGCTCCTGAACCGTTTCTGCTTCCTGTGCATTGACATCGGCACGGTCAAGTGTGAACAGAATGCCGTTGTTCACATCAAACTGAGGTGTCATGAATCCTCTGATGTATCTGCTGTTCACTTTCACCGTTCTGTAGGAAACCGGATGTCCGTAGAGATCATTATTATTGCCTTCAATATCAGTGATCTTGCCGCCGCTGACACTGACAACGATGCCGATATGGTTCGGCGCGCCTGTGCAGTCTCCCTTGCCGTTGTCTTCCCAGTCGTAGAGAATCAGGTCGCCTGGCTTCGGTGTATAGGAGTCCTTTTCGACCCAACATCCAAGCTCTTTGTACTGATCGATCATGTATCTGCAGATTCTCTCTCTCGGCATGATGTCAACCAGATCCGCCTTGATGGCGCACGCCGTAACATAGGTCGTGCACCAGGCCTGCTTGTACTCACCCTTTACATCACGCGCCAAAGGCAGATAGCCGTTGTACACATCGACAATCTGCTTGAACTTTTTGTTTTTCTTTTCATCAAAACCAAGCCATGATTTTGCCTGGGTGATCAGTTTATCTCTGCTGTGCTTGGATGCGCTGGCATAGCTGTAAGCTTCAATGCCGTCGAACACAGTATGATAGGCTCTCACTTTGTAATAATAAGTTGTTCCATCTTTCAGCGCGTTCTGATCCTCTTCGGCCACATTCTTGTCTGTGAATGTCAGCGCACTTCCGCGGTAGACACGCTGATATGTCTTTCCCGTATCACCGGAGCGGTAGAGTTCATATCCTTTTGCACCGGAAACTCTGGTCCAGGTAATTTGAATCGCATTCTTTGTGTTATCGTCAGGATTTTCGATCAACGCCTGCTCCGTAATAGCCGGGACAGACAGGAGCCTCGTCCCTCTTCCCGGTGCGCTGTAGGAACTGTATGTCTTATATCCGCTGCCGATCTTGTAAGCGCGCATCTTGTAGTAATAGGTCACGCCGATCTTTGCAGTCTTATCGTTAAAGTACAGGTTTGTCGTGCTGCCCAGATACTTATAGCCGCTGTTTTTGCTCGTAGAGCGGTACACATTGTAGCCGGTGGCCCCTAATATGGAGTTCGTCCTGACTTTATTCATGCTCATCAGTGAGCTCGATGTGCAGGTTGGTGTTGTCATCGGGGTCGCCGCGACCTTCCTGAATTTGGACTTTTTCTTACCGGAAACAGAACGGACTTTATAGAAATACATCTTCCCCTTCGTCAGCCCTGTGTTCTTATAGGAAAGTTTCTTCGTCGTTTTGATTTTCTTGTATTTTCCGTTCTTGCTCGTGGAACGGTAGATCTGGTACTTCTTCGCGCCTTTTGCCTTTTTCCAGCTGAGGGTGACGGAATTAGAAGTAACAGAAACAGAGACCTTCGGCTTCGCCGGTTTCGACGCCGCCCAGGTCTGTGCTGTCGGCATAAACGCTGCTGCCACAAAAAGCATCAGCGTGATGCACAGTATTCTCTTGATTGTTTTCGTCTTATTTGTCATTAAACTCTTCAAACTCTGCTTTCAGAATTTCCATAACCATCATCAGTGGGTCATACACTTTCTTGCATTTCACATCGCCAATATACTTCTCATACAGTACCGGAAGCTCTGTGCATCCCAGAATGCAGTATTCATGTCTGTTGATCAATTTGCCAAAAAGCTCTCTCACTTCTTCTGAGTACTTCTCCTGCTTGACGGCTTCAATGCACGTTCTCAGATCCTTGTATTCGGCTTCTTCCGGCGCAAGACATCTGACGCCCTTCTCTTCCAGCGCCCTCTGATAGATGCCGGAATCTATCGTGCCTTCGGTTCCCAGAAGATATACTTCTTCGATACCGTCTTCTACGATCTGGTCGACGGTTGTCTTGATGATGTGCACGATTCTGTCTTCTGCCTCCGGCAGTTTCTCATACACTTTCGGCAGGAACAGATGCGACGTATTGCACGCCAGCACCAGTCTGTTGCATCCTACATTGATGAGGTTGGACAGGGACTCGGTCATATCGCCCACCAGCTCATCCACTTTCTCATCGTAGAGATATGCCCTTACCCTGCTCGGCATGGTGCATCTGTTGTCAATGAGCATTCTTGGTCTGTCCCATTCTTTTTCCGCTTCAAAAACTCTCGCGTACTGCTCGAACAAATGAATCGTGGCGTATGTTCCCATTCCGCCGAGAACGCCGATAGTATAGTCTTTCATGGTGTTCCTCCTATAATGGTATTGAAACATCAGGATCCTCAAGATATCCCTGATGACTGCTTCTGTATTCTTCCTTCGGTGGTGTCATGTAATCATCACCGTACATGACGCGCAGGTAATGGTCATACTTGACCGGGATATACAGCTGCGTATCTTCAAAATCATGCAGCATGACTTCATCCAGAACATCCGCATCAAACCTTCTGTGCAGCGCCCTGTACGTTGAATTAAAGGTATTGATCTGCTTCGTGTCGGATTCATTCCCTATTTGTGAGTACTTCGCGTACCACTTGAGCTTCCTCTTTTTAGAAAACGGAACGCCCAGAATTCTGGTACCCGCCAACAGAATGTTCTGTTTCAATGAAAAGCGCGATCCGTCGCTGCCTTTCTTCAGCATACCCTGGAGCATGGCCATGCGAAGAATCTTCTTTTTTCTGGCTGCCTCGCTGTCAGGAATATTGTCATAGACAAAGATATCCACCTGATGCTCATCGTCATCGACAGGTCTGATCCGATAGACCCACGGAGCATGCTCCACGCCGGTCTCAACCCGGTATCCATAGAAAATGTCCCGCAGCGCCCAGAGTTTCTTGAACTCGGCCCGTTTCAGCGCGATATCTGCGTCATCGTCCCAAGGGATGAATCCATTGTGTCTGACCGCACCCAAAATGGAACCGCCGTCAAGGCAGTAATGAATATCGTGCTTACCGCAGAATGTATGGATATCTTTCAGTATCCCGAGGATCACTTTGTGAGCCTCAAGATTTCCGTAATCATTGTTCATGTCTTTTGGTTTAGTCTAACGTTTCAAGCGTTTTCTTGATATCTGATGAGCAGATTCCAGGTGTTCTCGGAAGTCTGACGACTTCCTTACCGTGCTCTTCGCACCACTTGACTGCTCTCTGGAATCCGGCATGGGTCTGGTCTCCCCCGATGGCAAATACATCGAAATCCACTTCGGCAATGGTCTTGTCGACATCCTCGTAGATGATGACTTCATCAACAGTTCTGAGCTCACTGACCATCTCAATACGCTGCTCTGTCGTGTACAGAACCTTAGCGTCAGGTTTTGTCTTCAGAATGCAGTCACCGTCCTGTACGGCAACAATGAGGTAATCTCCCAGTTTCTTGGCGTTCTTAAAGAGCTTAAGATGTCCGATGTGGAAATAATCGTATACGCCGACTGTAATAACTTTTTTCATGTCGCTCCTCCCTGGACTAATACAGTCCCTTTTCGTTAATGAAATAGATACTCTTCATGCCTAGTTTCTCCGGGGCAATGAAGTCCTTGCGGATGTTGTCTCCAATGTAGACCATCCGCCCGAAAGGAACATCCATCTTCTCCTTCATAAGTGCAAAGGCATCCTCGCATGGTTTGCGTTTCTCTGGTCCTCCCAGCTCATCGGTAATGATGATCTCATCGAAGAGCGGTCCGATTCCCAACGCTTCGATTTTGGCCCGCTGACCTTCCGGTCTGCCGTCCGTAATCATGCCGAGCTTTCTGCCGCTTTCCCTTATCTTCTTCAGCATGCAGCGCACGCCGTCATAAAGGGTGATGTCCGGCATCTGAAACCGGTAGACTTGTATTGCCTTTGCTTTGTTGTCCTCTGTCAGGGCGCCTGCCTCTTCCAGAGCACAGTCTATCGCAGGCTTTCCCGCTTCAAAAGCCGACCATAGTTTTTCAAACAGGTCAGGCACTTCGGGAAATGCCTCTGCAATCTTGTTATATCCGCTGCGCACATAGTCCTTCTCGGAATAGAGGGTATCATCCATATCGAATATGACCGCATCAATTCCTTCCAGATGGTCCGCAGCTTCCAGTATGTTTCTGATTTCTATCACGTTATCTGATCCTTATACTCTGATCGAATCTGCTGTAGATGGCGCCATCTTCCGCAGCCTTCTCATGATAGGAAAGTGTCTCCCCCGCAATGAGCCTGATCAGCATTTCGGCGCTGTCGGCTCCGGCTTTGATACTGAGCGGTGCCCCGCCGCCGAACCGCGGGTTGATTTCGATATAGTAGTCTTCTCCGCTGCGGCTGTCACGGATGAGCTGAATGGTCACCTGCCCGCACGGTTTGTAGTCAGCGAGAAGCTGTTTGATTTCGCCGATGATCTGGTCGTCCTGTGTGATTTCTGTCTTGAGGACTTCCCCTGATCTTGTGGCTAATCTGATTCTCGGTGTGATGAGCACAGGGTTTCCATCGAAGTCGCAGAAGATATCCACGGTGTATTCTGTGCCGCCAATATACGGCTGGATGATGTAATCCGGAACCTGATTGCAGTAAGACTTCAGCTCTTCCTCATCCTCAGCCTTATAGGCAAAAATGCTGGAGCTGCCGTCCTTCGGTTTGATGAATGCGGGATATCCCGCTTCGTATTTCGCGAAGTCATCTACCGGGTACGGCGTGTTAAGTCCGACTGACTTGAAGTAATCGGCAGTCAGCCTCTTGTCACGGCATATTCTGATTTTTTCCGGTGCGCTGATCACAACTTTCGTACTGCCGAATCCATGGCTGTTTTCTGCGAGGAGCAGCAGATCCGTATCGATCGTCGGCACCAGCGCGTCGATATGCTCTTCGCAACATACTTCCTGCAATACAGGAATGTAATCCGGTTCCGTGATCCGCGGAACAATGATCTGATGATCACAAAACGCCAACGCCGGTGCAGTATCTGAGATATCTGCCCCGTACAGTTCGAGCTCTGCGCCGCATTTTTCGGCGGCCGCCCGGAACGCCTGCATCAGTTCCACGCGTCTTCCGACAGAAGTAAAAAGTATTTTCATGTCTATTCTTCCTGTGCCTTTGTGATAAGTTCAACCATAGCATCCACTGAGTTGAAATTCTCAGGAATGAGGTCTTCTACAGAGATCTCAATGTCAAATTCATCATTGAATTCGCCGACGATCGCAACGATATCCAGGGACGCCAGAATGTTGTCATCAATGAGTCTTGTTTCATTTTCAAAATCAACATCGCCTCTGATTTCCTGCAGAATCTCCATTACAGTTTCTCTCATATTACATTTCCTCCACCATTGATTTGTTTTCTTCCGTTGTTTCTTCGATTGTTTTTTCTATGGTATCCTTCGCCTGTGCCTGTCTGATCAGAAGCGGCAGCAGGGACAGATAGTAGATCAGGATAAAACCGCGTTCCATTGGGAACACCCCCGTTTCCAGCAGGGAGAACCAGAAGAACGTCGGATAGTTCAGCATCACGAAGTAGATCCAGTCGCCTTTTCTCTTCACGAGTCCGATGACGATCATGATAAACATGGCAACAAGGATGAACAGCCATGCTGCGCCGACTGGTAGTCCGGCCTTATACGTAAACTCAACATACTGGTTATGGGCACCTACTCTTCTGAGTGTCTTCACATTTCCGGTCATGTTGATTCTGTTCAGATACATGGCCCAAAGGTGTATTCTGCCGGTGCCGATTTTATCGAGCTTCGCCAGAGTCGGGTTGCTCTGCACCTTCTCGATCATCTCGCGCTCGTAGATTTTGTACGGTGAATTCTCGTCGACAGGATTCGGGTTCGATGAGCTTGTCTTGAACACTACGACGTGTGATTCTACTGGGTCTCCGCTGATTACCGGTGTTACATAATGCAGGAATCCGAAACAAGCGCCGAAGGCCAGCATGAACACAAGCAGGAAACATATAAAGCGCTTGAGCACTTTCCCCCCCTTGATAATCAATAAGAAGAAGCATGCGGCTGCCATCATGATGACTGCAATTTGCGCAGTTTTGCATGTTGTGAAAAAAATCATGCATCCGGCTGCACCAGCGAGCGCTGCGAAAATCACTCTCCATGCGGTTTTCTCCACGCAGATAAACAGATGGATTCCGCATGCCACCGCAGGGCACGTCAGTTTGGCAAACCCGTTGGTGTTGAACCACATGGAATAACCTTCGCCGAAATAAATGCCGTACTTCGCCAGACACCAGACCAGCAGAATGGCGTAGAACAGCATATACGCCGCAGATACGATCATGAACATTCTGTTGTAATCACCTCTGTTGCCCCACACAAATGCCAGACACATGCATGCGAAGAGGATGAACAGAATGAAGATCGTATAGGAATCCCCGATACTGTGGAAGAAGAGCGCAATCATGAGCATGTACACGCCCATCAATGCGAACGGTATATAGAACACCAAGTTCCATTTCAGGATCTTCTGCTCTCTGTCAAGGCTGAACAGAATCGCCACACCCATGAGCAGCATAATCGACATATCGCGCGCGTCCCCCGACATCACGTGCAGATACTTCGCTGCAAACAGAAGATAGAACATCAAGAAGAATGTAATAAACAGAATGATTTCACGTGCTCTGTCGCTTATCCTGTATGTAATCTTACTGTATATAAAGTTGAGAATCGGCTTATATACATGCTGCAGTATCATATTAGTTCTCCCGCTTATATGTCTCTACTATATCAGCTACCATATCCTTCGTCTTTTCGCCATCCTGATTGTCCTCGGCATGGGCGAAGAGCACCTTGAGTTTTGTTTCAAATTCTTCCGGATTCCAATCGGATAATTTCTCGACAAAAATGAGATCATTTGCCGTCTTTACCAGATTCTCGTTATCCATGAGCAGCTCTTCATAGAGTTTCTCACCCGGTCTGAGCCCTGTATATATGATCTTAATATCTACATCCGGCGTATGCCCGGAAAGATAAATCAGGTTTCTTGCCAGTTCATCTATTTTGACCGGCTTACCCATATCCAAAACGAAGATCTCGCCGTCCTCGGCATAAGAACCCGCCTGCAGAACGAGGGAAACCGCTTCCGGAATCGTCATGAAGAATCTTGTAATGTCCGGATGCGTTACAGTAACAGGTCCGCCAGCTGCAATCTGCTTCTTGAACAGAGGGATGACACTGCCGTTGCTTCCCAGCACATTTCCGAATCTTACTGCAACGAAGTCTGTTTCAGATTTTCTGTTGATCATCTGAATGACCATCTCACACATACGTTTGGAAGCACCCATGATGTTCGTCGGATTGACTGCCTTATCTGTTGAAATCAGAACGAACTTGCTGACGCCGCATTCCGACGCCACCATAGCCGTCTTATAGGTTCCGGCAACGTTGTTTTTGATGGCTTCATTCGGGCTGTCTTCCATGAGGGGCACATGTTTGTGCGCTGCAGCGTGGAATATGATGTCAGGTTTGTATTCTGTCATGACATCCCTGAGTCTGTCTTCATCTCTGACGGAACCGATCAGGCATTTCAGATCCAACTGCGGATAATGCCATTTCAGCCACTGCTGAATGTCATATACATTGTTTTCATAGATTTCAAAGAGTATCAGCTGCCGAGGATTATTGGCCGCGATCTGACGTGCCAGCTCGCTTCCGATGGAACCGCCGCCGCCTGTTACCATGACGACTTTATCCTGCAACGTGTTTCTGATTTCATCATTATTGATTTTAATCGTATCTCTTCCCAGAAGTTCCTCAACGGATACGTTCTGGAGCTGTGCGGTTGCCCCTTTGTCGTTGATGAACTGGGACAGACTCGGAAGCATCTTCAGCTCGCATCCCGTTGTCTTACAGATATCCAGGATCTCTTTCCTGTCTTTGTTGTTGGCTCCCGGAATGGCGAAGATGATGCGGTCGATATTGTATCGTTCAGCAAGCTCCGGGATATCGTCCCGGTTGCCTTTGATTTCTACGTTATCCAGCATTCTGCCTGCTTTGTCAGGATTGTCATCCACCAGGCAGACTACTCTGGAGGTCGCAGGTCTCTCTACCTTCAGCTCACGCAGCACCATTCTGCCTGCATCTCCCGCGCCGATGATCATGACCCGCTTGATCTTAGATTTATTGTTGCCTGTAAAGTAGTCATTGATGATACGCAGTCCCCTATAGGAGAATCTGCCCCCTGCCACAAACATGAACAGCAGCAAAGCACCAGCGGCATAATAGGAAATCGGCATCCTGATGAAGAAAATGCATGTGATCAGTATCTGGAACACCAGTGTGATTCCTGTTGCTACTGCCGCCCTGAATATTTCATTGTAGCTGACATATCTCCAGACGCTGTGGTACAACTTCAGGAGAACAAATGTAAGAATCGCAAAGACTGTGAAGAACGGAATCGTATCGACCCATCCGTACCAGTACTTGTCTGGAATCTCCGTAAAGTGCAGATCAAACCGAATCCACAAAGCCAGACCATATGCCAGGTTGACTGCAACGATGTCATATATGATTAGCATTATGACGATTACTGTATGCTTTTGTAATTGAAATCTGCTTTTTTCCATACTAAAATCTCGTTCTTTTCTGTGGCTCAAACGACTTTGCAAAGCCACATAAAACACCGACTTTATTATATTAAATAAAGGCCCTAAAGTCAAAGCTACATAGCCCCTCTAAACAAAATACAATAAAAAGGAATCCGGGTGTTTATTCCCGGATTCCCTACATCTAATTATTAACATTTAAGATTGTTAATTAATAACTATAAGAGAATAAAAATCCACTGCTTCCATAGCTAACATCTCTACCATATTTTCTGCTGATAACAGCGGTACCCTTCTTACAGTTGTTGTAGATCCACTTCGCATTCTTGATTTCCAGTCTGATGCAGCCATGTGAATAGTGCTTTCCAACGTGTCTTGCCGCATGTCTGCTCTTGGAATTCAGATGATACAGCGTTGAGTGGAAGAAAATCGCGCCCTTAATTCTAGTTGCATACCAGCAAGTGTACTTTGCTCTTACAACCTTTTTGCCTACCTTGTCACCTGTCTGGAACTTCGGCTTTTTGGACAAAATCTTGAAATTACCACGCGGTGTTCTGTGGCCGTCTGTACCACATGAACATACGAAGTGCTTATACACTTTCCAATTACCCTTCTTTCCTTTGTAGATAACAACGTTATTTCTTCTTGTATCCAATGCAATCAGATACTTGGTCTTGCTCTTTTTGTTTTTAATCGTATTCCACATGGAATATGAAGTGCCGCGATAAACACCATTCTGGTCATAGTACTTATACAGATAGCCCTTATCGTACTTTGTCCTTTCAACACGCTCTACGGACTTGGTTTTAACTGACGCTGTTGCTGCAGTTTTGCTCGGCATCACGTACTCACCACTTGGATTAATTTTAATTGCCCCAGCTTCTTCTGCTATACGGATTTCTTCTTCGTTATCCGCAGAAGGCTGTTCCTTCAGTTTGACGTAAGCAATGACATGAAGCGAATACGTCGTGCGCTGTTTTAATGCAGCACCATTATAATCTGTCAGATTGTATGATAAAGCCTCTCCCTGATCCAAATACTGTCCATTTGAAATTTTCCCTGAATAACGTGAAATAGCATATCCATCTGCATCCGGTACTGTATTCCACTTGAATGCGATTGTGGAAACTCCATTTTTGGTAATGCTTGCTGTTCCTGTTAATCCAGTTACTGCAGCCGGAGCTTCAACGTCAACAACAAACTCTCCTTCATCACCATTCTCGGTGGTTCCCTCCAGAGTTCCTTCACCGCCATTATCCTGTGAATCATTCTGCGGATCCTCATTGCCGGTTGATGGTTCCTCATTTGAAGATGGCTCCCCAACAGCTGCCGGCTGATCACCGTCCAATTCAGCAGCTGGCGCTACTTCAGACTCAGTTCCGTCTCCTTCAAGCGCAAATGTCGGGACGGCAAAAATCGTCAACGCCATAATCAATGCTACGATTACACTCCAAACTTTCTTCATTCTAGACATCCTTTCCTCAAAACATATTAATCTCTATACTAATCTCTTAATATCCTCGTAATATTTTATCACAGGCAAACCTGTCTTGCACTCATTTTTTGCTTTTGCAATACTGTTTTTATCTTTAAATTGACAGACTTATCTGTCTTTTAACTCCGGCGTTGGAATCTGGCTGACGCCGTTCTCCGGCTCCTGAAGCCCAAGTTCTTCCTTAATTTTTGTCGTTGAAACACCTTCTGTTCTGTCAAGATAGACAACTTCGCAGTAGTCCCTCAGGATTTCAAACCTCTCGCTACCTTCCCAGTCACTTCCCATGACGACAACATCCACATGGTAATTCTTTACATCATCGATTTTCTGTTCCCATGTTTCTTCTGGAATAACCAAATCCACATATCTAATCGCTTCCAGCATTTCCTTTCTCGTTTCGTAGTTGTGATATGCTTTCTTTCCTTTGCCGGCATTGAATTCGTCCGTTGAAATTGCAACGATCAGATAATCTCCCAATGCTTTCGCACGTTTCAGCAATCTGATATGGCCATAATGCAGTAAGTCATAGGTTCCATATGTCAGTACTCTTCTCATCTCGGTCCTCACTTTCCAATCTTTTCCATTTCGGTGAACACTTTCGCGTATGCATCAAAGGTGTCCTCTGCCTTCTGCCGCTTCATCTTCTTCCAGATTCTATATTTATTGTATCGCTTCTTGTTCTGTTTTGACAGCAGTCCGCGCCGCGCCGCTTCTGCCTCGAATTCTGCCTGTGTCACCACATCGCTCCAGATGCTTGGTTTCTTCGCAGGTTTTCCTGTCATCAGGGAGTTGACCGTTGCCCTGAGCATCTTCTTATCCGGCGACGGTTTCTTCTCCTCTTCCACTTCGAAGATGCTGTCGATCGGCATACCATCTTCAATCATCTCCTGCAGCACAAATCCGTTCTTCGGTTCTCCGAAGGCTTTCAGATATGCCTGATATCCCGGTACGCCTTCTTCTTGTGCGAGCCAGTTCTCCACCGCTTCATAAGGCCGCGACCCGGTCAGGTCTCCTGCCTCATCCAGCAATGCCTTTGCCTTTTCTCTGTCCCCATACCGGAATGCCGCTTCCATCAGCCCTGCGCACAGGTCGGCTTTTTCAGCGGCACCTTTTGCAAAGGCATCATCGACAGCGATGATTCCCGCGGAGGTACAGGTGCGTATGATTGATTTTGCATCATAATACCGTCCGAGTTGGAGAAGCATATTGAGCGTCGCCTGGAATATTTCTTCCCCTGCATCCACACCGAGGCCGTAGGTTTTGTTGACCCGGTCCATCTGTCCTTCGATGTATCCGTCGAGAAGCTCTGCCATCTGCAGCGCTGTCAGCTCCGGATCACGCGCTGCAAAGCGCTTCCGGATATCCAACTCTGTCGCCAGATTTCTGATCTTCTGATTGTTGATCAGAACATCTCTGAAGGTTTCTCTTTCGTAAAGATTGTTTTCTTTTCTCTTGATGGACGCCTCTCTTACCTTCTTGACATCAATCTTTTCGAAGAGCTGTTTCTTATAGACATCATATGGCCGATCCAGATCCACGAACATAAGATGTCTCGGTTTCTCAAGGTGCGGCGGCAGATCCGGCCAACTCTCAGCGATGTGCTGTGTGCTGAACAGATCGTTGTATTTGGAGACCGGAAGTTTCGTATCTTCGTAAGGAACGTAGACGGCCTCGTCAAAAATGCACCTGTCATAGGTCTTTGTATTGGACATCATACCAGAGAAGAGCAGGCATTTCTCAGTCTCGCCGTCCGCTCTGTGCATCAGTTCATGCAGGTTGTCCCGAATGTACTTCTCTCTTCCTGCCTTTTGTTGTTTTTTCTTTTCTCTTTCAAACACTTCGTAGAAGCCTTCCGGTCTGTACATACCCATCCTGCCGGTCGTACACAACACCTCCGCGAATCCGAGCACATCCATCTTGTGCTTCTCGCGCAGGGCTTCGTCTGAAAACGTCGGAATGGCGCAGAAGATGTCCACTTTCACGCCCGGCGTGCAGCCTCCGAACACCGTGTGGCGCTGCAGAGCCGTGGTGGTGGTATCAATGTATCTGGCGTAAGTAAAGAGATACTCGCTGTCCTCGCTTACCCAGTCAAGGGCTCTCCCCTCTTTCAGTTCTTCGTGGATGACGCTGAGGAACTTCTCATAATTCTCCAGATCCATGATGATATCTGTGTCATCATCCCATGGAATGAATCCCTTGTGCCTCGCTGCGCCCAGTGCTGTTCCCGCGAAGAGGAAATAGGTGATATCGTGCTTCCTGCAGATCTCATCGATCTCCTTGAGGAGCAGCAGCATTCTTTCCTGTAAATCTGTCATATGCAAATACCTTTTGTTTTATTTCTAATATCCCGTATCTCGATATATATCTCGATTATCTTAAATCTCGATATCAAAAGCGTCCGGATCGATCACTGCGTCCAAATCAGGCGGAACGACGACATTCTTCAGCTTTTTGCATCCGCCGAAGGCGTTCTTGTCGATTTGGATGAGTCCTGAACCCAGTGTGACTTTCTCCAGATTGGTGCATCCCCGGAATGCTCCCTCGCGGATGTACTTCACAGAATCCGGAATCCGCACCTCCTTCAGCTTGCGGCAGTTGCGGAAAGCTCCCACAGCAATATGCTGCAGTGAGTTGCCCAGATCCAGTGTCTCCACGTCGGAAAAGGCGAACAGGCCCTTGCCGATGGCGAAGACCGGCCTGCCATCGAATTCATCCGGAATGACGATAGTCTTCTGGGACAGCTTCTTTTCTGTTACATCCTTGATATATGCTTCTTCCATCTCACGCATGATGAAGCCTTTGTATCCGCCGATGGTCTTCGTCTTGCGGCCTTTGCGGGTCTCCTTCTGTCCCAGGCAGAACCCTGTTCCAAAGGCTTTATCGATGGATACCGGCATATTCAGATAGACGATGCATTTGAATAATACCGCATCGTTCGGCTGGATTTCCTTCTCCATGTAATCGACGATGTTATCGAATCCTTTGACCAGCTTGACATTCTCATTACCGCATTCTTTGATGGTATCGTAAAGAGTCTGCGGATCACCGAATCTGTCAAGGGCATCCTCATCTGTCTTGTCCGAGCCATAGCAGACGATCTCGTCCACCTTAGCTTTCGCGATGGTCTGTCCCAGTTCTCTTGTCTTCTCCACACGCAGATCGCCCAGTTTGTTCTCTCCGCCGACAATGGCGATGCGGCGTCCCCCTTCCGGGACATCCATTTCTTCGAGTGTCTTCATGCAGTCGCTGATGCTGTCGTTGGATACGTTGTAGCAGTCCACAAACAGCGTGTTCCTGCCGTATTCCACAATATTCTGTCTCGTGCCGGACGCGCGGTACTCTGCGATGCCTTCCTTGATGAGTTCATCGCTGATGCCGAGCACTTTTCCTACTGCAAAGGCAGCGAGGATGTTGTAGGCATTGTGCTCCCCGGTGATTTCCGAGCTCACATGAACGGTTTTGCCGCCGTAGCTGACATCCATCTCCAGAAGTTCCCCATTCTGCACGATATTGCTGCCTCTGTATTTCACATCCCTGTCTGTATCGATACCGAAGGATGCCACGTTGCATTTGTAGTCATAGGTGCCGAGTCTGTCGTCATCGAAGTTGACCACTGCAGTTCCGCCGTCGGTCAGGAATTCCACAAGCGTAATCTTATCCGCAAAGACATTATCGATGCTCCCGTACTCATTGACGTGATGCTCCCTGACATTGGTGATGACAGCGATGTCCGGGTGCAGGATCTCCGCCGACGTAGCAACACTGCCTTTGATGCTGGCGCCGATTTCCTGCACGAGCACTTTGTTGGCAGGACTCGCGTTGTTGATGATATTCGATGCTACGTTGTGGGATGAATTGAGATTGGATGTGCTGACATAAGCCGGATACTTCTGCTCCACCACGCACTTAATGTAACCTCTGGTCGTGGTTTTGCCCAGGGATCCGGTGATGCCGACCACCTTGCCTTTGTATGCGTCTCTATATGGCCTGTAGAATTCAGTGAATTTCCTGAAGCCGTTCTCTACGAGAATCACCGGATACGGCGCAATGTCGAAGTCGGCGCTGCGGACCGTATCTGCATCTGCGAAAATCACTGCAACGCCCCGATCTGCCGCTTCTTTTATATTCCGCAAGTGGACTTCAGGGTTCGTTCTGCCAATAAGAAAGGCCCCGCCCTTCTCGGTCAGAGTCACGGCACGTTCTACACTTGTGATCTTCTGATCAGCGGCTGCCCACTTAAAATCATCCGGGTACTTCGTTCCCAATTTCTCACAGAGACCGCCCACTGTCTCATTGATGGTGTTCTTCGTCGCTTTCTCTCCTACGAGCTTGCGCTTGACATAGCCCTTCTTGAAGATTCTCTTCTTGATGAGATCCTTCATATCGTCCTGATTCGCGCCTGCTCTTCTGTAAAGATTTCTCTTGTATTTACTGACTTTGTTCATATTCTTACGCGGTGCTTTCCGCTCCTTCATTC
Source organism: Clostridiales bacterium (assembly GCA_015058205.1). Taxonomy (GTDB): domain Bacteria; phylum Bacillota; class Clostridia; order Peptostreptococcales; family Anaerovoracaceae; genus Lentihominibacter. The sequence continues at coordinate 19,411 of SVCS01000002.1, read as the reverse complement.
AGCAATCTGATTGTCATATCTTTATCATGTAATTATACCATTATTGTGCTATACTTCAAAGTGAACAGACGAAGTTTGTAATTGATGGAGACTCCACCTATGAGCAATAAAAAAACAAAAAGCAGGTTTGATTATGTGAAGCTGTCCGCTGCCGCTTCAGGCAGAGGACTGATTGCCACTGCCCGCGACATGAAGGAGACAAGAGACAAGTTCGGCGTCAACTTCCGGGAATACTATGAGCGGAAATTCTACGACATGTCCTATACGCAGAAAGCGCGTGAATCCAAGAAGACGGCCGGCAACCACCGCCGCCGCGCGGAAGCGCTGAAACAGATCATGGCAGCATCTGGCATGACCGAAAAACAGCTGACAGAACGCATCAAAGATCTCAATCGCCGCTCATCCTACAAGTTGAATCTCCACTGGTTCAACCGTCTTGAGATGTACAAACTGGATGAAGCGCAGACAGATGAGGTCCTCGCCCTGCTCAGCCGCAGGCTGGAACTGGGAGATTTGCTGCGTGAGAAATTCCGCGCCATCGACAAGAGCGATCCATTCTGTGGCATCGACCCGAAAGAGCTGGAAGGCCCCGACAGTCCGGTGGCTCCGGGCAAGCGGGACGAATGGTATGAAACAGCTTACGCGGATACACAGGCAGAATACGATGAGTTTGTGGATATCACCGGTCAGCTCATGACGGATACGATTCGCGCAGAACTGAAAGAAGCCATCGCCCCAAGCCGGCCTGACCTGACTGGCGATCAGGATTATCCGGGCGATCCAGCCGCGCTGGAAGAGACGCTTCTGGATATGGAAGCGACTCGCGTGCTCCTCGGTTTCAATCTGGTTGAATATGTGATGTTCGATCTGAATCACAAGAGCCTTCCTGAGAAGCGTGAGTTCATCACAGAACCGGAACGGGCCGTCGTTCTGGATACGGTCAACGATATGTCCCAGGCTGACAACCTGGATGATAAATACAAAACCTACTGCTTCCTGAAGGAATACTACGGAAGAGATATGATCCTGGTCGAGTCGGAGAAAGATCTTCCGAAGTTCCGGGAATTCTGCAAAAACAACCCAACCTTTGTCAGAAAGCTCTTCTATGATTCCATGGGCAGAGGCGTCCAGCCGATCGAAGTGACCGACGATGTAGACGCCCTGTTCAAAAAACTCCTGGCAGAAGAGCCGGACGGGTTCATTGCGGAGGGGCTGATCAAATCCCATCCTGCTTTAAGCGCACTGAATCCCGACTCTGTTAATACAGCCAGACTCATCACCTACTTCGATGGAGAGAAGATGTTCGTATATAAGCCATTCATGAAGATCGGGCAGAAAGGATCCTTCGTGGATAACGGCGGCGCCGGCGGGATCTTCACCGCGATCAACGCTGAGAAGGGCTACTTCGAAAGCAACGGCATCGATGAAAAAGGCCGCCGCTACGACACCCATCCATATACGGAAGTGACCTTTGAGGGCTTCCAGCTTCCTGACTGGGAGCAAGCCCTTGCACTGGGCCGCAAGATCTGCGACAAGATTCCGGGATTCCGCTTCATCGGCTGGGATCTGGCCTACACCGAGGAAGGCAAATGGATCATCGTTGAAGGCAACTCCATCACCCAGTTCCTGGGGCAGCAGTCCACCAGAAATCTGGGCGCCAAGCGGCACCTGCTGGAAGTTGTTGATTACGAAGGCGAATTATAGCATTCGCCATTTACAATGATGCAGACAAACGATGCCGGCCGCGTTAAGACGCGGCCGGTGGCCGTCTACCGAGCGTTGCTCGCCTTATAGCTGGCCGCTCGGTCCCCAGTAGGCACCGGCAGCCAGCGCGGCAAGCTCGGAGCGTCCATAGATAATAAATCGGTTGAGAATAAAAGCACATTATGGATAACTTTCACACAGCCGTGGACAGCACAGCTGCCCACAACTGTGCACAAGTTACCCACAGTGTGCTTTTTACTGTCTTTTCCCGTATGCTTTTGTGTTGCCTTTGCATTCCATACTAAAACCAGAGGCGCGGCAGAATGTATTTCTCTATAATGTCAATGAGCTTCTCCGGCGTATCGATCTCCTGCTCATAGGTTTCAATGAGATGATTTCTGTCTACAGAACCCGTGATCTTCATAACTGCGATCCTTTCTGTCTCGTTCTGTCTGTATCTGAACTTACTCATCAAGCCAGAATGTTCATGGATTAGGATAGATCCATCTGCCAACATTATTCTGAAGTCATTGAAAATCATAATTTTACCCGTTGGCGGATGATATGATTTCCAAATAGATCCTCTGGTATTTATCCATGCATATTCGGGTGGTACATTCCAATTGATATTGCCGTTAATATAACGATACAGCTCTCTGTTAAATAACCCCTCCTGCTTTAACTCTCTTTCCAGCTCATCTACTAAGGGTTTCACATATACCAACATCCGCTCCTCATAATGCAACGGAACGGCCAGTCCTTCGCTATAGTTGACAATGTCTCGTTCAGATTTTGATCTTACAAGAATGCCGCAAGCAGTCCGAATTGCTTTGTCTGCATCAATTCGTTTTCGAACGAATTCTCCAGTAAACCAATGATATTGCTGATTTGTGAGAACGATTTGCCTCAAGTCCAGTTTACCTCTTTCAAATGTTTCGATGAGTTTCTTCAATCTTTCGATCAGCTTATGACGTCTCTGGATATCTTTCTTTCTCGTCGAGTTAGTCAGCAAAAGAATATCCAACAGAATGCACAGATACTTTTTCTTTGCAAGGTTATGAATTGTTGCCGCATCTTTGGAAATATGCCGTTGCTTTCCATCTACTGACACATAAAACTCCACAGTTCTGCCATGATCCGATGGATATAGAGTTCCTTGCGGCAATCTGCTTATCGCTCTTCGTATTTTCGCTGAAGATGCCTCCCAGTCAGGCGGATCATGGAGTGCATATTCAATTGACTTGTTAAATGCAGCTGCGGTGATCCTTATCAAGGCTTTTGCCATATTCCCTCCTTTCTGTTTCCATTTTTCCCCGCTTTCTTCACTTGAGATATTCTGTAATTATTGGAAATAAATAACAGTTATAAGTCATACTACTTCTTCCGCTACTTGTTGTCAACCAGTTGTGAGAAGAAAAAGGAGAAGAAAAAAGAAAACCCGTAGATGTGAATTGATAAGAGCTCAATTCTTACGGGTTTGTACGCGATGAGAAGGGTGTCCAATTGGATTTCCGTAAATATGAACTACCTTGAGAATCATCCCTACGGATTTTCACGCTTTGTGCAGGATGTCTGTGTGGATTTCCGTAAATATGAACTACCTTGAGAATCATCTCTACGGATTTTTACACTATGAGCTGTGTGCCGGAATGGAATTCCGCAAATACTCTCCTTCTGGAGATTCATCTCTACGGATTTTTACATTATAAGCGAAAGCAGTGACTGACGTCTACCGCTTCGGCAGGTGCACCAGCTTACGGCACGGGTGCTTGTCATAGCCGACGCGTTTTTTCTTCTGTTCCAGTTTACCCAGCAGATACTTGGTCGTAATCGGGCTGAGTTTCTCGATCTTCGGATAATCCGGGAACCGGTTGATCTCAGGGAATTTGATTCCTGTCTCGGTAATTGCCACGTCGAATCCGAAGTACTCCAGCGGCGCAATATTTTCTGCCACTGCGAGAACCGTTTTCTTCACATCCTCCCAGTGCGGGATATACCCTTCCAAAGGAACCTTCGTATCCGGATGGACCGGACATGGAATGATGGAGTTGTGCGTGATGATCTTCGCATCGTGGTATCTTCCCGTATCGATATCCACCTGCACGAAGATGCCGCCCGCGCCCATGTTGTCTACGGCACCGGTCTGCTTGGAGCCAAAGCGCAGGTACGCGTTGCCCAACACAGGATGTACGCCGTCTTCCTTGAAGACGATCATTCTAGCCGTGTTGACGGCACCGTCGTAAATGGCCTTGAATTGCGGATGGTTGTCGATGTATTCCGTAACGAGATACTGGTTGGCTGTGTCGCTAAGGAGGTTGATCACCCGCTCTTCGGAAGCTTCATCGAAGTTCAGATAGAACCGTCCGCCGCTTCCGCAGCCGTCTCCGTTACCGTTGCCGCCGCTCTGACCGTCCGAAGTCTCATTCGGCACATACTTCAGCCGGTAGAATCCTTCTCCGTGTGAACCTTCATCCGGCTTCAGGGCAAGTACGCCCTTCTCCTTGGCCAGTCTGATGATATCGCTGTAATCTCTGCCATAGCCTTCCGGGCAGTCCATCATCGGGATGATGACGTTCTCATCGATATCCGTCTTGATGTGGTAGTAGTAATCCGGGAAGCACTCCCTGAACTCGTTTACGATGTATTTGATCGTAATCTTATCTTCAAAGAGCAGCCTGTAGTCGCCGTTGATGTGGCGCAGCCACTTATATTCAAAGTCAGAGATGAAGTTCAGATGGTTCTCTCTGGTGATGCCGTACTGCGGAATTCTGTAGGACAGGAAGCCATGCCGGTAGGCCCAGATTTTATCCCCAAGAGACACTCCTGTGTTGCTGAAAAGATCCTTCGTGACTTCGCTGATCCATCTGACGCTCAGATACGGCACCAGATCTTTCGGGAAGAACGCCATCGTAAAGAGCTTTCTGGTCTTGAACATGACGCGCTCTCTGGCGTTGGCGCGGCGCAGCTTGACATTGGCGGCGCGCTCTTTGCTTTCACGAAGCTTCTTCTTCAGGAAGTCGTTGGTCTCCTTGCTGAAGATGTAATCCTCCGGATACTCCGGATAGTTGTAGAACTTCGTGAACCAGAAGCTCCTGCCGTCTTCTGCAAAGGCAACATCCGCTGCGAAGAATCCTAGCTGCGGAGCAAATCTGGCGATTTTGTCTGTCACGGAAACCACCTCGTCCCAGCAAGGCACGTCGTTGTCACCGAGGACCTCGGTGATGATTGGGTTATACCCCTTCTCATTCGTGACGATGATGCGGACGCTACGGGATTCCGGCGCATCAGAAGCACCGTCTGCATCGCAGTCGGTTCCCAGTTTCAGATAATCTGTGAATGGATAAAAGATTTTTTCGGTTACTTCATCTGCATCCAGCCATTTGCTGTAGGCGCCGTTGATAGGCTGCAGATAAAGATAATCGCGCTCGCAGACGATGTCGCGGGCGCTCTCCTTATCAAGACCGAATCTGCTCATGTAAGCAGGCAGCCAGCCTGCGCTGTATGCCTTGAGTTTCCGGGAGACCGAATACTTTCTGTTGCGGCGGAAATCCCGATGGATTTTCCGGAACCACTTCTTGGCAGACAAAGTGTTGACGCCTCTGGAAGTCGGCCGGAATATGTACATATACATGAAAACTCTTGTAAACAGATTCATTTTATTCGTGATACATTTCTCAACTCATTCGAGTTGTTACTTGATGACTTTGTAGTGGCGGAAGAAGTCGCCGAGCTCTCCCTGCTTCTGTCCTCCCCACAGCTGTATGATGTTGATACCTGATGATGTGTTGATTTCTATGACGCAAGGCCCTTCCTCGGTAATGAGCAGATCCCAGGCCATGAAGTCCATGTACGGAATCTTCTTGCATACGTCGAGGATTTCCTTCTTGATGCCGTCCCAATCCGGAATGACAACGCCTTTGATTGGATTGCCGGAGTCAGGATGCACGTCCCAACTGCCCAGTTCCTTCAGGCATTTTGCTTCGCTGAGCATGCCTGTTTCCAGATCGATGTTTGCCACGAGGCCGCCCTTGCTTCCGTTATCCACCGGAATCGTCTCCTTGCGGCCGATTCTCTGAACGGCGCGGAACACCTTCATCTCATGGGTGTCGATATCGCGCATGGTGATGAAACGGATGGTGTTCGTGGTCTTATCGTAGAGCTTGTCTGAATACGGATGCTGATGGATGTACTCGCAGAACACATACATGTCTAGTTTCTTCAGATAAGCTTCCAGTTCTTCGCGGGTTTTCTCCTCTGTGTCCATAAAGAACTTCCCGTTCTCGTAGGACAGCAGGTGGACGCCGTTGCCTTTGCCCATGGCGAAAGGCTTGATGACCAGCTTCCCTTCTTCGATGATCTTATCGAATACTGCATCGAAGGTGAGCGGACCATGTTCGAAATCGTGAAGTACGCCCTTGTTGATGATGAAGTAATTCTGGGAGAACCGAATGTGGTGTTTGAGCATCTCCGCGCAGACAACTTTGTTGTTGAAAGCGAAGTCAAATGGCTCGTTGATATATCTGGACCGGTACCAGTCGAACTCCGAAAGATACTCGTTCTTGTCCGTGTGTTTGAAATCGTAGAGAATGTACTGGTCTCCAAGATAACCGTTGAGGTTCGCCCTTACCTTCGTGAGGAACGGGACCTTGAAATTGTTGCGCACGAAGACAATCCGTGTCCAGTAGAGCACGAACAGCTTGATCTTTTTGAGCGCTTTTCTGCAGAAATTCATCATATGTTTCTGTATTCCTCCGGTGTATTGATATCTGTAGTATGTTCGTCGACCAATACGAACTTCTCACCGATGACAGGTTTCTCACGTAAATCCTGCCCCGTCACTGACTGGTAGATCTGCCAGCCTTTGCATTTTTCTATTTTGCCGTCTACGAAGAGATTCCTCACTCTGTTGAAGTGCTTCCTGAACAGCTCTGCATCGCCGATCCGCACAGCCACAACGGATTTCCTGTTGCCGTAGAAGAGGATGTCTTCTGCATCAGATGCGACGATGTCCGCCAGCACTTCCTTATCGTATACGGTGTCTCCGTAGAGAAAGCACATTTCATCGCAGACCAGCTCTGTCGTGAACCGGTCAATCTCGTAGATGTTGTTCTCCGGCTCGTGTCTCGTCGCGCCTTCGAACTCATACCGCTCATCATGGGATGTGATGATGATCTCCGGATCGTTGCCACCTGAAGCAGCACCTGACGCAGCTGCAGCTTCTGCAGCAACTTCCCGCAGCAGACGTACGGTCCTGCCGAGAACAGGTTCTCCGTCCACAAGGGCCAGATGCTTAGGCACACCCATATAGTTATTCCATCTTGTTCCCTGGCCGTCGGCCATGATGACAAATCTCATATCAGTTTCCTTTGACGGTTCCGTTTCCTTCGACAGTCTTGCCGTCCAATGTATCGAGAATCAGCTGGGCGATTTTCTCGGCGGAATGCCCCAGATCCTCCGGCAGATACTTCTGCCTGTAAGCATCCAGCCGCTCCATCGGATACTCGTTCTTATCGATAAAGGCCATCATTTCAGCGGCGTCCTTGAACGCCAGCCCCGGCATGCTCTCGAACATATCTACATTGAGTCCATTTTCTGCTACGAAGGCGTCGTAGTCATAGACCCAGTACAGTGTCTTTTTCCTGAGCACTGCCGCTTCCAGTGCGATCGCAGAATAATCCGTAATGACATAATCGCTGACTGCCAGCAGATCGACCGCTTCCCAGTTGTCGAAGTACTTGACGTGCTCAGCAGGTCGTTCGCCTTCGATTCTCTGCGTCGGATGGTTCTTGATGATCAGTGTGTATTTCTCAGGATCGACAACGTCGATGATATCCCGCCATCTTGCCTCCATTCCTCTCCGGAATGTCGGTGCGTAGAGCAGGATCGTTCTTCCTTCCAGCTCAGGATTCTCCTCGAAAAACCGCTCTCTGTTCGCCTGTTCATTATTGATCAGATAGTCGATCCTCGGGAGTCCGTAATTGAGAAGTGTGTAATCGTAGTCGCCGAAGGAATCCCGATAAAACTGATCGAAGGCCTTCGCTCCTGCGATGATGTAATCATTCTTCTCATGCATATTAAAAAGAGCTGCTATCTTCGGGTCTCTGCCGGTTTTGGTTCCGGCTGTGATCATGCCCGATTTCTTGATCTTGCCGATGGCATGCCATATCTGTATGATAGTCAGTTCTTTTTTATGATTCAGCATGCTCGCAGCCGGCCAGTATGTGTCGAGGACGCATACTTTCGAGGTGGCCATATGCTTCATGCTCTTCAATGTATCGACTGCAAAGGAAGCATACGCACCGGCGCCCTTGCCGATCCGGTTGCAGATATTGACAACGCAAAGCCCATCCTGCCGTTTCTCAAGTTCCTCCTGTATCAGTGCAAAGTCCAGTGGAACCACACTGCTCTGCCTGCTGCAGAAGACGATTTTATTGTCCTTGACGGGAAGCAGCTTCATGAACGCGTATATCAGCGCCAGCACTCCCTTGAGCAGCCTTATCGCAAATCCCATGTCTAGTACTTACCTTCGTAATAATTGATTGCCTCCTGAATACCGCCGTCAAACTTCATGGTGCCCTTCTCGAGGACGATTCCTCTAGTGCAGAATTCCTTGGCCGTCTCCAGTGAGTGAGTTACAAAGAGCAGTGTTACATCTTCATGATGCATGATGTCACGCATCTTATTCGTGCACTTCTTTCTGAAGTTCTTATCACCGACGCTCAATGCCTCGTCGACGATGAGAATCTCCGGATCAATGCTGACATTGATTGCAAAACCAAGACGTGCCTTCATACCGCTTGAGTATGTTCTGACCGGTTGGTCGATGTATTCGCCCAATTCCGCGAAATCTACAATATCCTGTTCGATTGCTTTGATTTCATCGTTGTTCATACCCATGATATTGCACTTCAGGTAGATGTTTTCTCTGCCTGTGAATTCCGGGTTGAATCCAGCGGACAATTCCAGCAGTGCGCTGACTCTGCCATTGACGTAAATGGTACCCGACGTCGGGTAGCAAACACCTGTAATCATCTTGAGAATGGTGGATTTGCCGGCGCCGTTTCTGCCCATGAAAGCAACGCCCTCTCCTTTTTTGATTTCAAAGGACAAGTCGTTGGTCGCAAGTTTTTCCTTGTATCTTGCCTTTTTAGAAAAAATACTCAGGAAACGTTCTCTATCATTCTTAAATAGTTTGTAGCGTTTAACCACATGGTCAAATTTGATTACTGTTTCAGCCATTTTAATATATCCTCTTACAGAACGTCTGGTATATCCTTGTATGTCTTCTTATATGCCCAAATCGCCAGAATAATGATTACAATGAGACAAATGAAGTAGCATCTTAACATATACGCGTCTTCGAAGAACCACTTCTGATAGACAAAAGTATATCTGAAACCTGTCGCAATAATCGTAACCGGGTTGTAACACAACATCGACTTGATCCAGTGCACATCAATGCTGTTAACATCGTATATGATGCCTGACATCCAGAAAATGGCCTGTGACAAAGCCTTGATCAGATTCAGAAAGTCACGGCTCATAGCCGAAAGCATTCCCGAGAAGAGCGCCCAGATCGTAAACCAGACGAACATCATCGCCATGTATACCGGAATGTTCAGATAATAGATCGTCGGCGGATGTCCGAATGCCCAGAATATAACAATCATAATCACAACCAGTATGATATTAATAAACAACTTTGAGATGCTCACAAATGTTGGTACAACAGATGCAGGAAAGTGCATCTTCGTAACCAACTGATTATTAGCTCTGATGCATCCTGCGCCGCCGGTGATCATGCTCTGCATATAAAACCATGGTACAAACCCTGCAATCAGCCAAAGAAAGAATGGAAAACCATCTATCTCTCTGCCCATTCTAAGTCCATATGAGAACGCAAACCAGAATACGAATATCGTAACAACCGGTTTGACGAGAGCCCATGCCCAACCTAGAGCAGAACCTCTGTATGTCTTAACAAGGTCCGCTTTAGCCAGCTTCAAAATCTGCCTTCCATATAATTTGTGTTCATTAAAAATCTCTCTTACTGTGTTCACTGTCAATCCTCCGCCATCAGGGCGTTTATCCGGTCTACGCAATTGTTAAGTGATTTTTCGTTGATGATGCAGACATCGAGAGGTCTTCCGGGACCCATGCTCCATGTCCCTTTCTGATCCATCTTGCCCTTTACCTGCTGCCGTTTGATGGTCCATTCTTCTTTTGTTTCCAACTGGTTTCTGACCAGACTGGAAATCATGCTCATCGGCATATCTGTCTGCATTTCACCATCAACAGCTTTCAGAATATCTGTATAATTCAAAAGCAGCGTTTCGCTTGTTGTGATCTTCTTGAATATCGCCTTGAGAACCTTCTGCTGATTTTTGATTCTCTCCTGGTCTTTGCCTTTGAAAGCCTTTCTTTCACGCGCAAAGTAGAGCGCCTTCTTGCCGGTGCAGTGATTCCATCCCTTCTCATACGTCCAATCCGTTACGGCTGACTTGAAGGCGTAGTCGGAATACACATCGATGCCGCCGATGGCGTTCACCAGATTGACCAGCATCTGAAAGTCCACTCTAGCGTAATAGTCTATATCCACGCCCATCCAGTCTTCTACTGTTCCAATCGTCTCGTCGATTCCGTAGATTCCTGTATGGGTCAGTTTATCCATTTCCCCGTTCATGTGCAGGGGTACATAAGAATCCCTCGGCATAGATGTCAGAAGGACTTCTCTCTTATGAGGATTCACCGTCACAATCATGTTGACATCGCTCCTGGCCGTTTCCTCAATGCCGTTTCGCGAGTCAATCCCTGAGATGAACAGGTTGAACGGTTCACCCGGCGCAGGTGCCTTCCCTCCGGCGAAGATGCCGCCGAGCACACTGTATGTTCCAAACATACCGAAGCACCCGACGCCCATATTCAATACGATGATAAGCAAAAGCACCAGACCCAGTTTGTTGCTCTTTTCGCCTGACAGAAGAACAGCCACCACGAAGTCTACTGCCGCCAGCACCAGGACGATCAGCACTTCATACTTCGCCGGCAGAATATTCATTGCCATCAGTATGAAGAGAAAGAGAGCTTCTACAAACAGCAACACAATCAGTGCGGCCGCGTATCCTTTCCCTTTAGGGATAATATGAATCCCTCTTTGATTACTCTTCGACCTCTTCATTGGTTTCACTCGCTTCAGTACTCTTCTGCGTGCTGCTCTGCGGCTGCGCATTCTCTACCGGGTACATTATATCATGAATCGCAGATTTTGCCTTCTCTACGGATTCTTCCGTCGGGAATACACAGGATAGGTTCTGGTTGCCCATGCTGAAGCACGGCGCCCCTCCCGTGGAACCTGTCACGTTCACCTTCTCAACAGTCCACTTCTTGCTCATATTGCGGAGCTGCATCTTGGCGAGCTTCCTCAGATCCTTATCGCTCATGTCTGTCCACATCTCGTCTTCCACGGCGTCCAGAATCTTCGTGTATCTGGTCATGATGACCTTGCTGGAAGTGACTTTCTTAAGCGTGGCTTCCAGAACTTTCTGCTGGTTCTTGTTCCGCTGCATGTCGCCGTCTGAGAAGGCCTTACGCTCTCTGGCGAAGTACAGGGCTTTCTTGCCGGTGCAGTGGTTCCAGCCCTCTTCATAGGTCCAGTCTGTGATGGCCGATTCAAAGGCGTAATCCGAATACACGTCGATGCCGTCGATGGCATTGATCAGGTCGACCAGCATGGAGAAGTTCACTCTGATGGTGTAGTTAATCTCGATATCAAGGAAGTCCTCGATGGTCATCCTGGTCTCATCCTGCCCGTATATGCCGGAGTGAGTCAGCTTGTCCTTCGCTCCGTAGGAATGGAGCGGAATATAGCTGTCACGTGGAATGGATGTGAGCAGGATCTGTCTGGTCTGCGGATTGACAGTCATGACCATGTTGACATCGCTGAGCCCGCCTTCATCGATCGTCCCCCAGGAGTCCAGTCCTGATATGAGCACATTGAAGGAGTCCTTGGTGACATCAACAGCCCTGCTGGTGTCATCGCCTCTCTTCTTGACCTTGATCTTATATACGATTTCTGTGTTCTTCTTGAATCCTTTGATGTTGGACTTGATGAGTTTATATCCCGAATGGCTGACGAGAATAATGTTATCCTGAAGTTTCACGCCCGATGTCGGCGCGGCAGTTGTGGCCGTTGCCTTATCTGCTTCTGCGCTGTCAGCGTTCTCTTCAGATGCTTTATCGTCATCCTTCTTGGTTTCTTCGTCCAGTTTCTCAGCCGCCTGAGCGATTTCATCCTCTGTCGCGGACTCCAGTTCCGACACGTTCGTGTCGCTGACGTCTGTTCCGTCATCCACCAGCTTCTGTCCCAGAGTCAGAAGGCCGCTGACCGTGTCCAGCTCGACTTCTTCCTTCGTAATGAGTCTCTCGCTGGCTTCTGTCAACTGTTTGGACTCCATATCGACGGTGTAGACGGTCTGTCCTTTGACATCACCAATCTTATTGTAGCTGCCTTCCTTGAGCGCTACCACATCGTAGTATTCCCACGTATCGTGCCATGCGCTGATTTTTTGGAGGGTATCGTAGGTGCTGTAGACATATACGTCGCCGATGAGCAGCACATTCAAAATCAGCGCCGCAATGACCATGGCACCCAGCGTCTTTGTCCTCCTGTGCTTCACGCCGTTCATCAGCTGGAGCATGATGGCATCCACCAGGAAGAGCACCAGAAGAATCAGTGCTACATAGGTGAATGGAAGGACATTGAGCACAAACAATAACACGAGAAACAGGACTTCAGCCAATCCTGTTACCAGCATCAGAATTCTGAGTCCTGTTGATTTAGGAATATATTTTAGTTTTCGCCAGCTGATTTTCCAGTCGATCTTCTTCATAGAGAGGCTTCCCCTTCGTACTGTCCTATGGGCGTCTTAAAGTGCCTTCGTTTCGATTTCTTCGAGCAGCTTTTCCTTGAGCTCCTCAGGTTTCATCTCGATCTGATCGCCTGTCTTACCATTTCTTACTGTGAGATTGCCCGCCTCGACTTCATTTTCGCCGATGATGCACATGTACGGAACACGCTCATTGCGCGCCTGACGGATCTTGTATCCAATTTTCTCGTTTCTGACGTCGCACTCGACGCGGATGCCGGCTTCCTCAAAGATCTTACCGACTTCCTCTGCATACGGCGTGAACTTCTCTGTTACTGTCATGAGTCTGACCTGTACCGGAGCCAGCCAGAGCGGGAACTTGCCTGCAAAGTGCTCGATGAGGATTCCGATGAATCTCTCGACGGAACCGAATGCGGCTCTGTGGATCATGAGCGGTCTGTGCTTCTCTCCATCCGGTCCTACATAACTGATGTCGAATCTCTGCGGCATCTGCATATCCAGCTGAATCGTTCCGCACTGCCATGTTCTGCCCAGGGAGTCCTCCAGATGGAAGTCGAGCTTCGGTCCATAGAATGCGCCGTCGCCTTCGTTGATGACGTAGTCAACACCAACCGTCTCAATAGCTTCCTTAAGCGCTGTCTCTGCTGCAGTCCACTCTTCCAGAGTTCCCATATGATCCTCCGGCATGGTGGACAGTTCAATGTGATACGGCAGGTTGAACAGTTTGTACAAATCATCAAACAGCTGGATAACGCCGATGACCTCATCTTTTGTCTGCTCCGGCAGCATGAAGATGTGGGCATCGTCCTGCACGAAAGTACGGACTCTCATCAGTCCGTGAAGAGCGCCGGACAGCTCGTGTCTGTGCACCTGTCCAAGCTCTGCATATCTCAGAGGCAGATCTCTGTATGACCAGAGTCTTCTCTTGTAAACCAAAATCGATCCAGGACAGTTCATCGGCTTAACAGCATAATCCTCATCGTCGATCTTGGTGAAGTACATGTTGTCTTTGTAGTGATCCCAATGACCGGAAGTTCTCCAGAGCTGTTCGTTGAGGATCAGCGGTGTTTTGATCTCTTCATATCCTCTTCTGCGGTGTTCTTCCTTCCAGAAACTTTCCAGCTCGTTTCTAACAATCATTCCTTTCGGCATGAAGAACGGGAATCCCGGGCCTTCATCGTAAAGGGCGAACAGATCCATCTCCTTGCCGATCTTTCTGTGGTCTCTCTTCTTGGCCTCTTCCAGTTTCGCGATATACTCATCCAGTTCCGCCTGGCTTGGGAAGCAAGTTCCGTAGATTCTCTGGAGCATCTTGCGGTCAGAGTCACCTCTCCAGTACGCACCGGCAATGCTCTGCAGCTTCACAGCCTTGATCTGTCCTGTTGACTCCATGTGCGGTCCTGCACACAGATCTACGAAATCTCCCTGCTGATAGAAAGAGATGGTTGCATCTTCCGGCAGATCCTCGATGAGCTCGACTTTATAATCCTCGCCTTTGTCCGCCATGAACTTGATGGCTTCATTGCGCGGCAATTCAAATCTCTCCAGCGGATAGTTTGCCTGTATGATCTTCTTCATTTCCTTCTGGATCTTCAGCAGATCATTCGGCTCCAGCTTGTGTTCCATATCGAAGTCATAGTAGAATCCATTCTCTATGGCTGGTCCGATTGCAAGTTTGGTGTCCGGCCACAGTTTTTTAACAGCCTGCGCCATGATATGAGACGTCGTATGTCTGTAATTTGATCTTACCTGTTCATCTTCGAAATTGATTTTTTCTTTCGCCATTTCTTTTTTTACTCCTCTGCAAGTTCTATGAGTCTATCGATTAATTCTTCGTATCCGATTCCTGATGCTTCCCAGAGCTGAGGATACATGCTGATTGTCGTAAATCCGGGCATGGTATTGATTTCATTAAAAACGAGCTCGCCGTCGTTATATCCTCCTGATGGACCTTCTTTCAGGAAAAAGTCCACCCTGGCAAGTCCTCTGCATCCCATAATTTCATATATGCTAACTGCAGTCTGCCTGATCTGTTCCTGCAGACTGTCAGGAAGGTCGGTAACGATTGATGTTACAGACCCTATATTATCATATTTTGCCACATAATCATAGAACTCATTGGCCGAAAGAATTTCTCCGATGCAGCTTGCCTGCGGGTCTTCATTGCCGAGAACTGCCACTTCGATCTCTCTTCCGACGATTGCTTCCTCTACGACGGCCTTATTATCTTCTGCAAAAGCAACATTCAGGGCTTCCGGCAGTCCTTCCATCTGCTTGACTTTGCTGATGCCTACAGAAGAGCCTGCATTGGCAGGTTTCACAAACAGCGGGTACTTGCTGTCGAAGAACTGATCGATGACGCTGGCTGCTTCTTCCACATCGCAGCCTCTGTGCGCCACGCAGCACTTAGCCTGGTCACATGCTTCCGCCTGATCGATAACGGCCTTCGTCACCGCCTTGTCCATGCAGGCTGCTGAAGCAGTGGAGTCGGATCCGACGAATGGAATCCCTGCAATTGCGAGGAATCCCTGCATCCTGCCGTCCTCCCCGTTTCTGCCGTGCAGAAGCGGAAATACGATGTCCACATCCAGTCCCGCAAATCCGGCGCCCGGCATGAGGTACACATCTTTATTTGATTCATGTTCTTCCCAGCTTCCGTTTTCGATGTCAAACGGCTCTGCCTCTGTCTGCATCCAGCGGCCATCCTTCGTGATGCCGACTTTGATGATGTCGTATTTCTCTGTGTTTATGTGGGAGAGCACGGATGCTGCCGAAGTTCTTGAAACCTCGTGTTCCGAGGAGACTCCTCCGAAGATGAGCATCACTTTTTTCTTATCCTGTTCCATAAGTATCTCCTTGCCCGTGTGCCATCGGCTGACACTCCTGACTTTTAATAGAGTCCTGTCGTGTATGAAATGTTGTTGCTGATTTCCTGAACTGTTTCGCTCGGCGTGTAACCTTCCTGATCGAAGAACTGTTCATGCAGCTTGCTGACGTTGTTCGACAGGTTGATCGGAGGCCCGTACCACGCGTATCCTGCTGCTGCCTGTCCCGTCCAGCTTCCAACGTCATATGGGAATCCTGTCGTGGAATCCGTCATATCGAAGGACTTGACCTTGAGCATCAGCTTCATGATATCAACGGTTCCGATATTCGTCTTGACCTCAGGCATAGCATTTCTTGCCACGGACAGCATCTTGAATGGTCCTGCCTGCTTCACTGCCTTGAATGTCTGGCTGAAGACGATCTTCATTCTCTCGTTTCTTCTGTAATCTCCGGTGACAGCGTCCTTTCTGATTCTCGCGTAGGTGACTGCTTGCACGCCGTTGAGAGTCTGCTTGCCTGCGGATTCTACTTTATCAGCCGGTCCGTCGACATTGATGGCCGTTTCGTGGATGAATTTATTCAGTTCCTCCAACTCGGATTCCTGAACATCGATTTCGATTCCGCCGACGGCGTCGATCGTATCCGCAACGGTCTTCCAGTTGATGACAACAACCTCATCAATATTGAGGTCGAGATTTCTATTGAGGGCGCTTACTGACTGCTGTGCCCCTCCGTAAGCATAGGCGTGGGTGATCTTGTCCAGTCCCTCCGGGCCTACGTCCAGCAACGTATCTCTGAATACAGAGAACAACTTCACTTCATTCGTCTCTTCATTGATGCTCGCAACGATAATCGCATCACTTCTGACCTGTGATTCATCATCACCTGCTCTGGCGTCTGTTCCAAGCACCGCGATATTTCGGTATCCATCGATGGCAGCCGCGGCTGAACTGTCTATGCCAAGATCGTTTTTATCAATCGGAATATGTTCAGCACTCGCCAATGTAGACATGACGACCATTCCGCCGGCTGCAGCTGTACCCGCTGCAAGTATGAATACAATCAGCAGCACCAATAACGGAACCGGAAATCTTCTCCTGGCTTTTCCTGCCGTCTTGGCAGCTTTCTTCGCTGCCTTCTTGGCGGCTTTCTTCGCAGCTTTCTTACCCGCAGCACCGGCAGATTCTGCCGCTGCCCAGGCTGCCTGCGCATTCACTGCATGAGAAGCGGAATGCGGTTTCTTGTGTGTAGCCTTCTTACCTGCTGCTCTCTGCGGTTTTACGCGTTCATACTCTCTGTATTCCCCGTGTTCATCGTAATCCGCATGTCTGATGCCGGATCTGACGCCCCGTTTATTTCTGTCCGCCTCTCGCGCAGCGAGATACTCCTGCATCTCCCTGTCGCGGCGTTCTCTTTCCTTCTGGGCACGGCGCAGTTCGGACATACCATAAGGAGTCTCAGTAACTGAGACTCTTCTGGTTTTCTTTCTGTTCTCAGGGAAGAACTGACCATATTTATCATCGGAACTGTCATGGAGACTGCTTCCGCTCTGTCTCTCCTCCTGCCGATAATATTCACGATTTATTTCTTCTTCCTGCTCATGTTGTCTAAGAGACAGATACTCCCGATACTGTCGCTCTCTTTCGTCCATGCTCTGTCCGCTCCTGTATGGCTGGTTATTTCTTCACATACTTCAAGTAGATGTAATATCCGTTACTCATCTTTCCCCAGCCGTTCTTGACTGACTTAATCGTAACCTTGACACCCTTTGCGTATGTGCCCTTTACCTTATACTTCGTACTTGGACCTGATCTGTAATTAACAGAGGTCGTTGTTTTTGCAGTATACGGACACTTGACCGAAGTGCTCGTGGAAGCCGCGCCGACTTTCTTAATGTACTTGAGATATACATAGTATCCGTTGCTCAGTTTCGCCCATTTACCTGACAATCCGACTACAGTAATGGCCTTGCCTTTCTTGTAGACGCCTTTGACCTTGTAGTTCGTTCCAGGGCCGGTTCTGTAATTAACAGAAGTTGTAGTCTTTGCAGCATAGGCCGCGAACTTGGACGCCGCAGTACTTGCGGAAGTCGCTGTCTTCGGCGCATTCGATGCCGGCGTTGATACTGCAGGTGTCGACGAAGCCTTCTTAGGTTCGAAAATATAGTTGATGTCTATGCTGCCACTGAGTCCATTGACTTTTCCTGAGGAGCTGTACTGCCACATGTAAAAGTCACCTGCGTAAGAAGTGGCAACGCCATTTGTTGTGTAGTTGGCGAGCCAGATCTTGTACTTGCTCTGCAGGGTTCTGTAGTCGATGAAGTTGCTCAGGGTATTGTAGTTGGCGTATACCATCGGTGTATACCCCGACGCCTTTATTGTATCACAGAATGCAATGCAAGAGGCAGTTCCAACTCTTTTCATGACGCTGGAAGTTAATCTTCCGCCTGTTTCATAGTCATAGGCAACCGGAAGGGTGATTTTGCTCTTGTAACTTGCAAGGATGGATGCCGTATACTGGGCTTCAGACTTGGCTTCTGCAGCAGTTACTGCTGTGGAGTAGTAGTAAACGCCAACCTTGATTCCTGCCTTATATGCACCGTTGATGTTGTTTGCAAATGTGGAATCCATATTGTGGGATCCGCCGCTGAGGGTGCTGTATCCGCATCTGATGATTGCGTGCGTAACACCGGCAGCTTTGATCTTCTGCCAATTGGCGTCGCTTACCTTACCCTGCCACCATGAGATGTCGATGCAGTGGTATCTGTTGTGGCTGGCGTACTTAGCAGGTGTCTGGCCTTTGCCCAGTCCTGTCACACCGCCGCCCATGGCTGTTAAATCCGGCTCCGTGTCGATGTTGGCCGTATCCTCGATTCCTTCTGCGTTCGCATCTGCGTTTGCCAGGAACTGTTCGACCTCATCCAGCTCGACCTGCTTCTTGCTGATCAGACCGGTTTCATCGACGTCATAGTACCTGTAGAAGGTAGGATCCTCCAGAATATAACTGAGTTCCGGGTCATTCTCAATATCGCTGATATAGAGTCCGTCCAGCCCTTCCAGTGCTGATCCGTCCGTCACATCGATATTGATTTCCTGAGGAGCAGGTTCTGTGGCCTCAGTCGGTTCTGTCGGTTCCGTTGCTTCGGTCGCTTCTGCGGTCTCATCCACGTCTGCATCCTGTACGACTGCCTCATCTCCTTGTACCTGCGTTGCTTCTGTCTGCGTCTGCGGATCTCCCGCATACTCGTTCTCCGCAGCCAGCGCCGGCATAAGGGTCATGGACATTCCAATGATGAATGTGAGTGTGATCGTTATAAATTTCTTCATAAACCTTCTCCCTTATCTCTTCAGTTTGCTTAACGGCAGCCACTGACCGCTGCTCAGTTTGGCCCAGCTTCCGTAAGTCCCGATGACTGTAACGGTCTTATTCTTCTTGAATGTCTTCTTCTTGATGTATTTGCTTCCCGGACCCGAACGGCTTACAGTCTTCTTTTTCAGTTTCGCCTTGTACTTCACAGTCACAGATGGCTTAACCTTTGGATAGACGACTGTCTTCTTGGTCAGACTCGTCTTGATCCAGTATCCGTTGGCCATCTGACTCCATTTGCCGCTGGTCCTGAGCACATAGAATTTCTTGCCTTTCTTCAGAGTGCCCTTCTTGCCGCTTCCCTTTCCGGTGTAATACGGTGCTTTTTTCTTTGTCTTTGACTTGTTTATGTATGCTCTTCCCTGACTGTCCAGGATATAAGCTGCGTTTCCGATCCAGAAGGTCTTGTCTGCCTGCTTGACGCCATCGGCATCAAATCCGTATATGTAGGCGCCGTGCTTAAAGAACCTGTTCTTTATAATATTTCCTTCTGAGCTGACCAGATACTGTTTGCCGTCGATGGTCTGGAAGCTGTAAGTGATCACCTTGAGGTTCATGTACTTGTCCATCAAGGATCTTGGGCACATGAGCAGGTTGGCGTCGATTCTGCCGCTGATTCCGCTTACAGA
>SVCS01000092.1 GCA_015058205.1 Clostridiales bacterium | reverse complement strand
GGGTGGAGGAGAAAAGAGGATCGAGTCACAGCACAAAAAAGGCAAGCTGACGGCTCGTGAAAGACTGAACATCCTGTTCGACAAGGATACCTTCGTTGAGATGGATACCTTTGTTAAGAACAGATGTCCGTTCTATGGAATGCCTGAGAAGGACATGCCTGGTGACGGTGTCGTTACCGGATATGGACAGATCGACGGCAGACTGGTATTCGCGTTCGCACAGGATTTCACCGTTGGCGGCGGATCGCTGGGTGAATACCACGGAGAAAAAATCGTAAAAGTACAGGGAATGGCACTGAAGATGGGAGCTCCGTTCGTAGGACTTCAGGATTCAGGCGGTGCCAGAATCGAGGAAGGCGTTGCACCGCTTTCAGGATTCGGCAAGATATTCCACAACAACACTATTTCATCAGGCGTTATCCCGCAGATTTCTGTCATCATGGGACCATGCGCAGGCGGAGCTGTATATTCACCGGCAATCACAGACTTCATCTTCATGGTTGACCAGACTTCACAGATGTTCATCACGGGACCTAACGTAATCAAGACAGTAACTGGTGAAATCGTTACATCAGAGCAGCTGGGCGGAGCAAGAACCCACAACACAGTCAGCGGCGTTGCTCACTTCATGGGCGCAAACGACGAAGACACACTGATGCAGGTTAGAGAACTGCTCACCTATCTGCCTTCAAACAACAAAGAACTTCCGCCGACATATGCATACACAGATGACGTTAACAGACTCATCCCTGAGTTCAACACGATCATTCCTGACAACCCTAACAAGGCATACGACATGTATGACATCATCAGGGGCATCGCAGACGATGGCAAGATCTTCGACGTCAATGCAATGTACGCGAAGAACATCATCACTTGCTTCATCAGAATTGGTGGATCAACGGTAGGCGTTATCGCCAACCAGCCTGCAGTCGGTGCCGGATGCCTGGACATCAACGCGTCAGACAAGTCAGCTAGAATGGTAAGAAGATGCGACGCATTCAACATTCCTATTCTGACACTGGAAGACGTTCCTGGATTCCTGCCTGGAACCAATCAGGAATACGGCGGCATCATCAGACACGGAGCTAAGCTGCTCTATGCATACTGCGAAGCAACCGTTCCTAAGATCACAATGATTCTCAGAAAAGCATACGGCGGCGCATACATAGCAATGTGCAACAAGGAGCTGGGATCCGACATGGTACTGGCATGGCCGTCAGCGCAGATCGCTGTAATGGGTGCAGAAGGTGCCGTAAATATCATGTCATCCGTCAAGGCTGAACTGAAACAGGTTGAGGATGATGACGAACGCGAAGCACTGAGAAAGCAGAGAATCGACGAGTACGAAGAACTGTTCAACAATCCGTACTATGCAGCAGGTCTCGGTTATGTAGACGATGTCATCGAACCGGCAACTGCTCGTCAGAGAATCGCAAGCGCGCTGGATATGCTGAAGACCAAGAAGGAAACACTGCCGCCTAAGAAGCACGGCGACATTCCGCTCTAAGGAGGTGACAGCATGGATACTAGCAATATGAGCTTAATGGAGATATTCTCGAATCCGGATACTATGCACAGCCTGTCATTTGGCGACAAGATGCTGGCTTCGACCATAACAATGATCATGGGTCTTGGAATCACCTTCACAGTGCTGATTCTGATCTGGATCTTCATCGCCATCATGGGTAGAATTCTCGGTGCGACCCAGAAGAAGCCGGCAGCAGCTCCGGCAGCGGCAGCACCGGCACCGGTTGAAACGAAAGCTCCTGTCGCAGAGGCATCAGATGACAGCCTGGTAGCAGTCATCGCAGCGGCCATCGCGGCTTATCAGGGAGCAAATGCAAACAACCTGGTTGTAAAGAAGATCACAAGACTTTCAGGTGACAACACCCCATGGGGCGCATCCGGACTGGAAGACAGGCTCGACACCAGAAGAAGATAATCGAATTGAAAGGAAATAGAACAATGAAAAAGTACAACATCACTGTAAACGGAACGACATATGCAGTTGAAGTAGAAGATCTGGGCGGCGCACCTGCTCCTGCAGCAGCGGCAGCACCTGCTCCGGCACCGGCAGCAGCACCTGCACCTGCTCCTGCAGCAGCACCTGCACCTGCACCTGCAGCGGCGGCAGCACCTGCAGCAGGCGGCGCAGCAAGCATTACAGCACCAATGCCAGGAACAGTTCTGGACGTTAAGGTATCAGAAGGACAGGCAGTAAACGCCGGCGACGTAGTACTCATCCTCGAAGCAATGAAGATGGAGAACGAGATTGCGGCTCCTTCAGCAGGAACAGTTGACAAGATCGTAGCAGCCAAGGGTTCCTCAGTTAACTCAGGCGACGTTCTGATCACACTCAAATAAAGCAAAGTATTTTGGAATTAAGGATATAGAACAGGGGCGGTTGCATAATACCGCCTCTGCTTGTTTCAGCGAAGCGACTGCGACGGAAGGTGCGCAGCGGTAAAGCGAAAGGAGAAACAAATGTTACTTGCCTTTGATGTAGGAAACACAAACATCGTTCTGGGAGTATTCCGGGATGGTCAGATGATCACCAACTGGAGACTCGAAACAGATAACAGGAAGAGTGCCGATGAATACGGTATGATCATCCACCAGCTCTTCCGCTATGAAAATCTTGATTTTGCAGAAGTCGAAGACGTCATTATTGCGACGGTCGTGCCTTCGATTCTCTACACACTTCAGCATCTCTCACAGAAGTACTTCAATACGAGAGCCATCGTGATCGGACCGGGAATCAAAACCGGCCTGATCGTCAAATACGATAATCCTAAGCAGGTCGGCGCCGACAGAATCGTAAACGCTGTCGCTGCTCACGCCAAGTACGGCGGACCGCTTATCATCATAGATCTTGGAACAGCGACAACCTTCTGCGCTATCACGCCGAAGGCAGAATACATCGGCGGTACGATTGCACCGGGTCTGAAGATCTCATCCGACGCCCTCTTCGAAAAGACGGCAAAACTTCCAAAGGTTGAACTGGAAGAGCCGGGTCACGTCATCTGCAGAAACACCATCAACAGCATGCAGTCCGGACTGGTTTACGGACACATGGGTCTGGTCGAATTTATCGTACAGAAGATGAAAAAAGAGCTTGCAGAATACTGCGCCAAAGAAGATGTCTGTGAGGAAGACATCAAAGTCATCGCAACTGGCGGATTGGCAACGATGATCGACCAGGGCGTGGACTGCATCGATTACGTCGACAAGCTTCTGACCCTTGAAGGACTTGAGCTGATCTACAGAAAAAATAAGAAAAACCGCAAACAGGTGACCCAGGAAGAAATCGAAAAGACAGATATGCTGTACGAAGGGAAACTGTAAATGAAGAAAACACTTCAGATTGGCGGAATCAAATTCAAAACACCTTTTATCCTGGCGCCCCTTGCCGGGTACACAGATAAGACAATGCGCGCCCTTTGCGAAGAGCAGGGGGCGTCTCTTGTATTTACGGAAATGGTCAGCGGCAAAGGACTTAAGTACGGTGATCGCAAGAGCCGCCAGCTTTTGGAGCTGACAGAGGAGGAGACGGACGGCGGCATCGCGGGATTCCAGCTCTTCGGTGATGAACCGGATGTGCTCTACGGGGCGGCCCAAGAATTGGCGTCCTGCGACAATGTGATTCTTGATTTGAACTGCGGATGTCCAGTGCCGAAGATCGTCAGAAACGGTGAAGGTTCCGCCCTGCTGAAAAGACTCGACGTGCTCTATGATTGCGTCGCCGCTATGGTGGCCGGCGCGCAGATGGGGGCGGGAGAATTGTCCGAAACAGATACTGCGCCGAAACCAGTGACCGCGAAGATCCGGATGGGTTTTGCGCGTGGTGAGAATATTGCCGCAGAAGCAGCAAAAGCAATAGAAGCGGCAGGTGCTGCGGCAGTGACAGTCCACGGCAGGACAAGGGATCAATTCTATGAGGGAAAAGCCGATTGGGAGGTCATCGCAGAAGTAAAGAAGGCAGTGGACATTCCGGTCATCGGAAACGGCGATGTGAGAAGCGGTGAAGATGCGCTTCGGATGATGGACGAGACCGGGTGCGATGGTGTCATGGTTGCCCGAGGGGCTCTCGGGAATCCATGGATCTTCCGGGATGCCAGGTTGCTGTGGGAACTCGGATGGAAGCCTGGAAGCGGCTCACTGGCAGCAGGCGGTGCTTTCGAAGTGACCCGCGAAGAACGCATCGAAATGCTCATCCGTCATTTGGATATGCTCTGCGAGGACAAGGGAGAATCGATTGCCGTCAAAGAGATCCGTAAATTCGTCGGATGGTACACCAAAGGCATGCGTGGTGCGCCGGCACTCCGGCGGGAGATCAATCAGATTTCAGAAGCGGACGCCATGGTGGAACTGTTCCGCGCATTTCAAAAAAGATAGACCCAAACTGATGAAACATCAATTTGGGTCTTTTTATGATTTGTCTCAATTTGGTTTGTAGCTTTTGCTTTAGAAGCTTACCTTCGAGGTGTTCTTCCAGATGCCCATCTTCTCTGCCTGCTTGATGAGATCATCTCTAAAGTCAGGATGCGCGATGTTGATCAGAAGTTCTGCGCGCTGCCAGGTGTTCTTGCCTTTGAGGTTTGCGATACCGTACTCTGTGACAACGAAGTTGGTTGCAGTACGCGGGGTCGTTACGATACTTCCTTCTGAGAGCATCGGTTTGATGAGAGATTCTCTGGTGCCGTCCTTAAGGGTTCTTGTGGATGGCGTGCAGAGGAAGCTCTTGCCGCCCTTGGATGCGTATGCGCCAAGAACGAAGTCGAGCTGTCCGCCTGTACCGGATACTTGCTGTACGCCGGCTGACTCAGAGCAGACTTGCCCGTAGAGGTCGACCTGAATGCAGCTGTTAATGGAGATAAAGTTTTTGATCTTTGATACGGTTTCAATGCTGTTGACGTAGTCGACCGGAGCACTGCAGCAGATTGGATTGTCATCGATGAAGTCGTAGAGCCGCTTGGTTCCGCCTGCGAATGTATAAACAGCCTTTCCTTTATCCACAGGTTTGTTTCCGGTAAGTTTTCCTGCCTCGAAGAGATCCACATAAGCGTCTACGAACATCTCCGTGTGTGCGTTGATGTTTCTGACATCCGATTCTGCAAGCATGGAGCCGATGCATCCAGGGAGAGCGCCGATTCCCAGCTGCAGAGTACTGTGGGATTCAATCTGTGATACTACGTATTCAGCAATATATTTGTCGAT
>SVCS01000001.1:3576-81098 GCA_015058205.1 Clostridiales bacterium | reverse complement strand
TGCAAGTCAAAAAGCAGGATCGCTTTTCTTATTATTATGTGCATCTTGGGACGCTTCAGAATTATCTGGACGCCACACGTAAATTCGAAAATATGTAAACAAACAGGGGCTCCCGCTGGGAGCCCCTTTCTTATCCTGCTTATCTTAACTCATCAATCCCTTTGTTGGCGAGCTCGTCCGCCCGGTTGTTCTTCTCTATGATGTACCGGAACTCATCTAGAGAAAAGCCGCCGCCGTTCCAATCACAGAACTTCTCATACAGTTTCATCACATTCGTGTTTTCACTGTTCAGATTAACATGTCCCTTGACGCGGAAAAACTCTATCTCATGCTGATCAAGAAACGGCAGAAGATCTTTCCACAAATCCTGATTTTCGACAGGCTTTTTCTGGGCGTTCTTCCATCCGTTTTTCTGCCAGTTCACGTACCATTTCTTCCTGAAGCAATCCATCAGATAACTGCTGTCGGAGAAGACCTGGATGGCCTGGTCTCCTTTCTTGATTGCTCTGAAAGCTTCCAGGAGCGCTGTCATTTCCATCCGGTTGTTGGTGGTGTTGGCTTCATTGCCATAGAGTTCTTTTGATGCCGGCACACTGTCACCCGGTCTTGCATACTCCAGAATCGCACCCCAACCACCCAGATTCTCATCGTTCTGGTTGCCCGCGCATCCTCCGTCTGTGTAGATTCTTAATACTCCATCATTCCTCATCGGACCATTCCTCGTAGGACCATCTGTCCCTTTCCGGCTGTACTTCGAGCTCAGGGATGAACACTTTGAAGCTGGTGCCTTTGCCTTCTTCTGATTCGACTTCCATTCTTCCCTTGTGGTCTTCTGCCGCCTGCAGAGCGATGGCCAGACCCAAACCGGTTCCTGCTCCGGATTCCTTGGTTGTGAAGAATGGATCGAAAATCTTTTCTTTGACATCGTCCGGAATTCCCGGCCCATTATCAGCGACCTCGAACATAATGTCCGAACCCACCTTCTCCGTTGTGACCGTAACTTCACCGCCTTCTTCGCCCAGGGCCTGGAAGGCATTGATGATCAGGTTCAGTATGAGTTGGGATAATTGTGTTTCATTTCCTTCTATATATTTCTTTGAACAGTGAAGCTCCCTGAAAATGTCGACATTCTTTGGCAGCGCAGGCGAAGTGACGTGAAGAACTTTGTTCACTAGGTCATCCGGGTTGATTGTCGTGAACTTCATCTCCGTATTTTTTCTGGAGAGTTCGGACAGCCGCGATATGATATCCTTCGCCTTCATAGACGCATTATAGATTTCGAGGACATCATCATATACGCCGCCCTCGTCTTGCGGAAGTTTTTCCAGCGTCATAAGGCTGTATCCCATGATCGGAGTCAGAAGATTGTTGAATTCATGGGCGATGCTGGAAGTCAGGGTACCGATGGTCTCGAGCCTCTGGTGGTGAGCCAGTTCCTGCGTCTTTTTGTTGAGCTCTTCCATCTGACGGTTCTTCTCTTTCAGGTCCTCGAGCTCCATATCCGCTTCAATAATCTCCCGTCTGCTCCGCATGAAGATGACCAATGCAATCACCAGACCGATCAGCACCAGTGCAAAACCAAGAATCAACTTGGTTGCCGTACTCCTGCCAAGGGCTTCAACCACATCATAGTCTGACGATGCCGAAATCGCGAAGATGCCGTTCCCTAAACTGCCGGCTGGCTCTGCTTTCACTCTTGTCGTACGATTTTCATCTCTGACCTTCTTTTCGTAGGAAAAGGATGTGCTTCTGTTTTCCTCTTGGGCGATCTCCAGATTCTGCCCCTCTCTGCCGTTGATTTCTTCGCTGTTATCAGATGTGATGACACCGCCGTTCTTCTGCCCGACAAAGGTTCCGGTTTGTTCTTCGAGGAACATGATAGTGTCTTCCGGCGTGCCTGCCTGCCGCGCTGCAGTGTAATAGATGCTCTCCACATCTATGATGCCGTAACATGAAATTTCATCGTCAATATCATACTTAAATGCAAGATACCCATCATCGGAAGAACTGGAACAGCTGTATATGTTATCCTTCAGGTTATCGCCGAAAGAGTAGCTTTTGCCCTCAATTGTGGAGATTGTGATATCACCGTTATCAACCAGAAGCATTGCTTCGAATGATTTGTTGTTGCTGATAAAAGAATTCTGCATCAGATGTTTAAGCTGCGCCGATCCGTCTTCCTGACCGCGAACTGCCACGCTTTCCCTGAACCTGTCGGATCCTGTGAAACGGGACATCTGCAAATCGAATCTGCTGAGAGAATCTGCCACGCTGAGATCGCAGCCGGTAATGATGTTGTCGAGCTGTGTGTCCTGCTCCTCCTCAATCGCATCACCGAAATGGTTGGTCGTCACTGCAACAATAAAGATTCCTGCGGCAACAAGAACCACTGCGATGATCATACCGATCATCTCTCTGCTTTTATTGTTCTTTAGCAAATTCTGCAAAGTATCCACTCCTTATTGATATATTTGGTCATATTCATTATAATTATACTAGATATAGTGATAAAGTTCTATCTGTAAAACAGGAGTTTGTTATGGGAAAAGATCTTGTTCTTGTTGTAGATGATGATTTGGCCGTTCGCACAATGCTTGGCAAGGTTATGACAGGCAATGATTTCGATGTTGTTGAAACATCCAGCGGCGAAGAGGCGCTGGCAGCAGTCGAGGAACATGACTTTGATTTGATACTGCTCGACATCAACATGCACGGAATGGACGGATTTGAAGTCATCCATGAATTGCGCGGACGCGGAGAAAATGTTCCTATCATGGTGGTAAGCGGCCGTAAGGCTGACTATGACACCCTTTATGGTCTGGACATCGGCGCGGATGAATACATCACCAAACCATTCAACCCGGTAACCCTTGGTGCAAAGGCAAAAGCCCTCGTACGCAGAAGCCGCAGTTCCGTCTCCGACGATAACCCTGTTCTGGAAGTGGGGCCATTCACATACGACACCCAGACGCTGCGTTTCTACAAAGATGATGTTGAGATTCCTCTGTCGGCCAAGGAGAACGCAATGATCAAACTCTTCATTGACAATGTAGGACGTATCTTCTCAAAGGATATGATCTACAGCATGATCTGGGGAGAAACAATCATAGACGAAAACGCCATCATGGTCTACGTGAACAGGCTTCGTCAGAAAATCGAGGATGATCCGTCAGAACCGCAGTACATTCAGACAGTACGCGGACTGGGATACAAATTCATCGTTTAATACGCATTAGATAAGCGGCCTTGCAGGGCCGCTTTTTTATTTGTGATAGGTTTCGTTTCTGTTGATCTTGAAGCTTCTGTATATCTGCTCGAGCAGGATAACGCGCATCATCTGGTGCGGGAAGGTCATATCTGAGAAACTGAGTTTGAAATCGGCGCGTCTGCTGACCTCAGGCGAAAGTCCTAAAGAGCCTCCTATTACAAAAGCAATATTGCTTTTGCCCTCCAATGCCAGGCCGGCCATCTTCTCGGCAAGCTTCTCAGAAGACAGCTTCTTGCCTTTGATCTCAAGAGTGATTACATAATCCCCCTTTGAAATGTGGCGCAGGATATCCTCTCCCTCTGCAGTTTTGACCGCTTCTTCATCTGCCGCGGACGGATTGGACCGCAGCTGACTCTCCTTGATTTCTATGACATCGATGCTGCAGTACGCACCCAATCGCTTGGAATACTCAGCCACCGCATCCCGCCAGTATTTCTCTTTCAGTTTTCCGACTGCAATGATTCTTATATTCATAGCCTTTGCATATTATAATTTACAGTTTATATAGTCTGCTGATGCTGTCCCGTCTTGCGACTTCGACCCTGAGCTCATCTCCGACGAAGATTCTCTCTTCTTCAAGGGTATTGACGATTGCCTGCATCGCTACTTCCGGTGTGTTGTTCTCGTGGCTCAAGTGCCCCAACAGCACCTGTCTTTTTTTCGGTTTTTCATTGACGATTCTGCAGAGACACTCCCCGCAGGTGAGATTGGACAGGTGCCCTTCGTCACCGAGAATCCTCTGCTTCAGCGGATACGGATATCTTCCGAACAAAAGCATCTCCTTCTCGTGGTTCGCCTCCAACAGAAGGAGATCTGCGGTGCAGATTTCTTCGTAGATATCTTCGCTGATATATCCCGAATCCGTACATACGCTGATCTGCTTTTCCCCTCCGAATATGGAAAAGCCAACTGGCTCTGCCGCATCGTGGGATACAGGAAACGGTCTGATGATGAGATCGCCGATTTCAAAGTCTTCTCCTGTTGTGAACAGATTCCGGTATTCATCCGGGACCGGTCTATCGATCTGATCCCATGTCGCCTCATTGGCGTAGATCTGAAGACCAGGTATCCGCTTTGTCATCACGGGAAGAGATTTGACATGATCAATGTGCTCATGTGTGACCAAAATGGCGCGTACCATATCACGGGGTGTTTCTGTCTGCTCCAGCCCCTCGAGAATTCTCTTTCCGGAGATGCCCGCATCTATTAAAATTGCTGTTTCATCGCTCTTCACAAGGTAGCAGTTTCCACTGCTGCCGCTTGCGAAAGAGCAGAATTCCAAACTCATCTGTTACTTCCTTTGTACTGTTTTTGATGGATTATTATATCATAAAAAAGATGCCGCGGTTTGCGGCATCTTCATGGTTTTTGAGTAAATTATTCGAGTCCGTACTTGCTCTTGAATTTCTCAACTCTTCCGCCTCTTGTGGCGAACTTCTGAGTTCCTGTAAAGAACGGATGGCACGCTGAGCAGATGTCTGTTCTGATTTCTGATTCAGTTGATCTGGTCATAAATGTGTTACCGCATGCGCAAGTTACTTTACATTCCTTATACTCAGGATGGATTCCTTTTTTCATGCTTCTCACTTCCTTTCTGCTCTCGCGAGCCTTCATAGAATATCACACTTTCCACCTGCGGTCAATAACTTTTGAGAGCAGGGATTTCTTTATTGTAATTGCCTGCTTAGGGCACATTTCCTGACAGCAATAGCACTTGATGCATTTAGAGTAATCATACGCCGCAACCCTTGCTTTGCCGGATTGTAAGATGGTGATTGCTTTGTCTTCAAGAGGGCATGTCTGCTCGCATATGCCGCATCCAACACACTTGCTTGCTATGACTACCGGTTTCTTCTCGATGAAACCGCGGAAGAAACGCATCATGCGCAATTCACCTCTGAAGTCTACGCCTCTCTGTACATTGAAGTCCTTCTGCGCATATTTGATTTCCAGTTCATCCTCTGTGATTACGGTCCCTTCCCGCTGCATCGGAACCCCGCCAAGAAGCACTGCGATATGCTCTTCATCCCATGTGCCGACGCCTGCCTCCATACAGGCTGTGTTGGTCGCAACCAGCTGCGGATCCAGATAAATGAGTCTGCAGAATACAGCGTCAAGGGCAACTGGGTCTGTTGACGCGAGAATGGCATACATCGGTCTTGGATCTCCCGATCCGGGCCCATTACCTTCCATGGCGACGATGCCATCCATGATGTGAAGTGCTGGTCTTACCACCGTGTTTAGGTCCGCCAGCATTCTGGCGAAATGCTCAGGACTCTGGAACTTGGCGTGGGAAGCCGTCTTGTTGATTCCGCAGATGCACCCGAACGTGTTCTTGACGGCTCCGGTGATTCGTTCCAGCTGATGGGTCTTCATCTTGCAGAGGTTGATGATAACGCCTTCAGGCTCTGTTCCGTCTGCACCTGTCACTTTTACTACTTCATTACAGAGCACAAAATGCTTCGCTGCCCTGCCTCTGGGATTCTCTATTTCTGTTCCGTGTTCGAACTCTCCCGGCCTGATGTCGAGTTCTTCCGCCACGGCTTTGATGCCGCATGTTTCGGCTGTCTTCAGCATCCCCGGAACAGGGCTTCCTGGGGAATCACCATAGACAAGATTATTATAACCTTCCTCCTTCAGCAGTTTCCCGACCGCCCGGAAAACTTCAGGATGTGTTGTAATGGCTTTCCTGGGCGCTGCCCTGTAAAGCATATTCGGCTTCAGCAGTATCTCAGCATTTTTTCCTATTGCGTCTATCGCTTTCTCTCCCTCGAAGATGCGGTCGAAGCCACCCAAAAGCTGGACGGCCTCTCTGATGGCGTCCTGCACTTTGTCCGGTTCATATGAATCGCATCTTACAACAGCGACATTTGACTGCTTTGTATCCATTCTAGTTATCCTTTGATTCCATAGAATCTCATGGCATTATCCCTGGTGATGATTGCTGTTTCTTCGAAGGTCAGTCCCTTGATTTCCGCAACTTTCCTTGCTGTGTGTTCCACAAATAACGGCGTATTTCTCTTGCCCCTGAATGGCACTGGTGTCAGATATGGCGCGTCAGTTTCAACCAGCAGCCTTTCAATGGGAACTGCAGCGACCATTGCCACGGTCTTCTTGTTGTTCTTATAGGTAACTGGTCCGGCAACACTTAAGTATGCCCCCAGTTTAACATATTGCTTTCCAAGCTCAGCCGATCCCGAGAAGCAATGCAGCAACACGCCAGCATGCCCAAAGCGCTCCAGACGTTCTTTTGAGAACGCGCCTTCTTCCTTGAGGATGTCCATGACTTCCTGATCTGCTTCACGGGCGTGAATCGTAATGGGCATCATCAGCTCATTGGCAAGCCTGATCTGCTTCCTGAACCATTCTCTCTGCACATCTCTGTCGCTGAGATCATAGTAGAAATCCAGTCCGATCTCTCCAATGGCCACAACCTTTTCGTCTTGGGTCAGCTGACGGATTTTCTCAAGTTTCTCCTCGTCCATGGTCTTGGCGTCGTGGGGATGACAGCCAACTGCAGCATAACACCAGTCCCAGGTGCGCGCATGCTCTGCTGCCAGCTCGGAACTCGGGAGATCGAACCCGATGTCCACAGCTCCCGACATTCTACCTTCCCGGACCGCCTTGTCCACACTACTGAAGAGAGCCTGGCGTTCCAGGCTCGTTAAATCTTCATTATTAAAATGGGTATGCGAATCAAACAACATGTTTCGCTTTTCCTCCTGCAGATTACTCTGTAACTTCTGCCTCCGTTCCCGCTTCATCTGCCGCTTCATCGGCTGTCGCTTCATCGTCTGTCGCTTCATCATCCATGATTTCATCCGGCGCCAGCTCTGCAACGGCTCCTTCTGTGTCAGTCGACTCAGGAACGAATTCAACAATCTGTTCTGTTTCCTTAGATGCATCTACAGTATACCACTGGTCGTCAAGGCAAACCTCTACCCACGCATGGGTTACGCCATTTTCATCTTCTACCGTCATGATGGAAGCGTCCAGTCCTTCTTCCTGACAGAGTTTGTAGATGAATGCTGCGTAGTACTGGGTTTCAGCGCAATCGATGCCTTCCGTCTCAGCGCTGGCTCTTACCTTGGAAACCATGTAAACCATCTTGTCGTAAGCAGATACATTCTCGTCTTCGCTGAGATTTTCGTCTACACTCTGTTCAACAAATTCATACTCGTTGCCCAGCTCTTCCAGACCTTCCGGTTCTGTTCCGATGCCCATCGCAGCGAGTTCTCCGCAACCTACAGATGTATTGGTTCTTCCCGTATATACGATTCCGTTCGCATCATCATAGTTTGGAAGTCCGTATCCCTGAACATACTTGTATCCTACGGAGAAGGTTCTGTAACCAACAGCATCGCTGTAGTTGCCTTCAATTGTCTTGATCGTCGTGCCGCTGACGCTGGCCACAAGGCCTGTGTGGTCTGGAACTCCATTTCTGTTCCAGTCGAAGAAGATAACATCTCCAGCCTTTGGAACATAAGACGCTCCTGCTCCATATTTATAATTGCTGACTTTGCTGTTCTTATAAACATTGATAACGGACGGACAGTAGCTTCCTCTAACGATGATAGAGGTCGTTCCTGACTTGATGGCCACTGCCGATACGAATATTGCGCACCACGCCGTAGTATATGAGAATTTGGTTCCCATATTCGCGTTATAGAGGTCTACGATCGGCTTGTTGGACTTGTTGGATTCTTTGCAGCCCAGCCAAGCTACCGCAGTGCTGACAACTGCGGATCTGCTGTATCCTACGCTGCTGAAGTCGCCGTATACCTTCACGCCGTTAATGTTTTTGTAGGCGCGGATCTTATAGTAGTATGTCAGACCATTTGCAACGTTGTAATCATTAAATGAATTTTTAGAAGCATTGCCGACATTCGTGTAATTGCTGCTGGATCCTGTCGCTCTGTACACTTCATATCCTGAAGCCCCGGAAACACCTGTCCAGGTGAGTCCAACATAAGAATCCTTCGACGCTGCGCTTACGCCGCTGACTTTCGAAATGCTGGCTTTGACGCCGAGCTGCGGCCCGCTGAAGCTTCCGTATTTCTTATTTCCATCGATTGTTCTATATGCACGAACCTTATAATAGTATTCTTTGTTGATGGTTACGGATTCATTGCTGAATGTTGTCCCTGTTGTCGTCTTAACTTTGTTGTAGCTTCCGCCCTTGCTTGGTGAACGGTATACTTCATAGCCGCTCGCCCCACTGACTGCATTCCATTTGACAGAAATGCCTGTCTTGGAAGATACAACCGAGACTGCCGGTGTTGACAAAGCTGGCGTTCCTGCTACAGCAGATGTGAACTTTGTGTAAATCGTCTTGCTGCCAGACTTCTTATATGCTCTTACCTTGTAGTAGCAGGTTTTGTTCGTTGTCAAACCGCTTTTCTTGAAAGAAGTCTTCGTAACGCTCTTAATCTTCTTGTATGATCCGTTTTTGCTGTAAGCTCTGTAGATCTGATACCCTGCAGCTTCCGGATAACTGTTCCACACGAAGGATACTGAATCATACGTTTTGCCGGACACTTTATATCCGCCGATTTTGCCTTCGGTGAACTTGATTGGTGTAGCCGCGATGACGGAACTATACTTGCTATAGGAATATGTGCCGCTCGCATTCTTGAAATACGCGCGCACTTTGTAATAACTAGTCTGCTTGTTCTTCAGGCCTGTAATCTTGCCGGTGTTCTTTGCCAGAGATTTTACCTTCTTGTATGTTCCGTTCTTACTGGAAGCTTTATATACTTCGTATCCTGATGCCAGATCATAGCCATTCCACTTGAGTGTTACAGATGATTTGTTGTAACTGGCCACCAGAAGTCCGGATACGGCGCTCCCCGTGTTAAAGACTCTGGTTGTACCGGTTACGATAGAACTGAACTTGCTGTATGTGGTCTTACCCTGTGCATCTTTGTAGTATGCGCGGACTTTGTAGTAGTAGGTTTTACCTGAAGGGAGTCCTGCTCTTTTACAGCTTGTGCCCTTAACCGTTGCGCCATAGGTGAAGCCCTTGCTCTGGTTCGGCGTTCTGTACACCTCATAGCCAGATGCACCTGAATATGTATTCCATTGAAGCGTAACGCTAGATGCATCAGTTGAGGCTACTTTCAGTCCTGATACGGCACTGCTCGTATTGAAGGCCTTGGTCGTTCCTGTCACGATAGAACTGAACTTGCTGTATGTGACCTTGCCTTTTGAATCCTTGTAGTATGCGCGGACTTTGTAGTAGTAGGAATGGCCAGGTGGAAGCCCGGCTCTGGTGCAGCTTGTGCTCGTTACGGTCGCTCCATATGTGAAGCCTTTGCTCTTGTCCGGGGTTCTGTAGATCTGGTATCCGGATGCACCTGCATACGCGTTCCATTTCAGGGAAACGCTGGAGGAATCCGTGGATGATACTGTCAGCCCTGACACCGCATTCGCTGTAGAGAAACTCGCAGCATAGGCGCTGTTCGCATTTACCGGCATAAAGGCAACACCCATCGCCAATGCTAAAGCAATCACCAGTCCCGATCTTAATTTTTTAAGTAATGACTTTTTCATAATTTCACCCTGTCGTTTTAACTGCTATACCGGCCTGCCGCGGTGGTTTCACGCGGCATCCAACACCTTATGTAACCGGATTGCCGTCTTCTGCGACTGTCGATACAAATTCCACGCGTTCTTTTCCGTCTGCAATATTGTCCGCAAAGAGCAGCATGCCTTTGGATTCTACTCCGCGGAGTTTTCTTGGCTTCAGATTCGCAACGACTACGACTTTCTGTCCAACGCAGTCTTCCGGTTTGAAGTATTCTGCAACTCCGGAAACAATCTGACGTTTTTCTGTTCCCATCTTGACCTGGAACACCAGAAGCTTGTCTGCCTTCGGATGTTTCTCTGCTGAGAGGATTGTTCCGACTCTCAGGTCAAGCTTGTCAAAGTCTTCGTATACGATTTCATCTTTCAGTTCAAGCGGAATGTTGACTTCTCCCTTTTCCTCTGCGATCTTTGCGCCGAGGGCGTAGAGTTCTTCGAGTTCCTTATCGATATCCAGTCTAGGGAATATTGCCGCACCCTTCTTGACCTGCTCGCCGCACATCATCTCGAATGTGAACGCGTCCTCCCAGGCTACATCCGCATACCACAGGCCCATCTGTTTTCTGATGGCGTCTGATGTCGTATGCATGAACGGATGAATCAGGACAGATACGATTCTGATGGCCTCTGCAAGATTATGCAGTACATTGTCAAGACGAGGTTTGTCTTCTTCGTTCTTGGCAAGTACCCATGGCATCGTCTCGTCGATATACTTATTGGCGCGGCGTACGACGACCCAGATTTCCTCAAGGGCCAGATTGAACTTGAAGTCATCCATCTGCTTGCCGACTTTGTCTGCTGCAGAAATGGCGATTTCCTTGAGCTGCGCGTCGTAATCAATGCCGTCTTCTCCCGGAATGCACTTTCCTGCATCTGTCAGGTCAGGAACGATTCCGCCATTGTATTTTTCGATCATGCTGACGGTTCTGGAAACCAGGTTGCCCAGGTCGTTAGCCAGATCGTAGTTCAGTCTCTTGAGCATTACTTCATTGGTGAAAACGCCGTCCTGCCCAAAGGTGTACTCTCTAAGCAGGAAGTACTTCAGTGCATCGATACCATATCTGTCGATAAGTACAACCGGATCGATGACATCATTGCCCTTTGCCGCCTTGGACTTGGACACTTTCTCTCCTCCGAGGAGCAGCCATCCGTGGCCCCTTACCTGCTTTGGAAGCGGCAGGTCTGCACTCATCAGCATTGCCGGCCATATAATTGAGTGGAATCTTACGATTTCCTTTCCAACCAGATGTACATCAGCAGGCCAGTACTTATTGTATTTTTCCGGATCGTCCGGCCATCCCAAAGCAGTGATATAGTTTGAGAGTGCGTCCAGCCAAACATATATAACATGTTTCTCATCGATCGGTACTGGGATTCCCCAGTCAAAGGATGATCTGGAAATACACAGATCCTCCATTCCCTGTTCGATGAAAGAAATCATTTCATTTCTTCTTGCTTCTGGTTCGAGGAACTCAGGTGTTTCTCTGAAGATCTTCAGAAGATCATCGGCATATTTGCTGATCTGGAAGAAGTATGCCTCCTCCTGTGCCTTGGTAACTTCTCTTCCGCAGTCAGGACAGTACTTTCCGTCAATCAGCTGATTCTCAGTCCAGAAAGACTCGCATGGTGTGCAGTACCAGCCTTCGTAATTGCCCTTGTAGATATCTCCTTTTTTGTACATTCTCATGAAGAGTTCCTGTACTCTCTTCACGTGTCTGTCCTCGGTGGTTCTGATAAAATCATCATAAGATATCTCCATGGTCTTCCACAGATCCTTGATGCCTGCTACCACTTCATCTACATACTGCTGCGGGGTTACACCTTTTTCCTCTGCCAGCAGCTGAATCTTCTGTCCGTGTTCATCAGTGCCTGTCAGAAACATGACATCATAACCCTGAAGTCTCTTAAACCGAGCCATAGCATCTGCCATGACCGTACAGTACGTATGCCCTATATGAAGGTTTGAGCTTGGGTAATAAATCGGTGTGCTGATGTAATAAGTTCCTTTGTCTGCCATTTCACGTTTCCTTTCTCCGGTGCGAATGGGCACCGGTATGCCCTTCCGGGCACTGCGCAATTTTTCTTTAGTTGATTTCCTCCGGCACGTACTTCTCAAGAATGCCGCCGTCTTCCGTTGCATTCAGGAGGTACAGTTCACCGTCAAGAACAACTTCGTTATATGAACTCTCGCTGCCGTCCTGCTCTGTTACAGTTACGACGCAAGCGTCAATATCCATTTCATCGCATATTCCATATACCAGGAATGCATTGAACCTGCTCTCGTCAACAGCCGCATCTGCTGCCGGTTCCTCTTCCTGAATATAGTCTATGATCTTCTCTGCAGTCTCCTCTTCTGTTGCCGGCTGCACTGTCTGCGCTGCTGCCGCAGGCTCTGTTGCTTCTTCTGCCGGCTTTTCCGCTGGCTCTGCAGATTCGCCTTCAACCTCAGCGATGGCTTCTTCCGCAGCCTTGACTTCTGCCGCTGCCGCCGCTTCTGTCTCTGCCGTTTCGTCTATTGCCTCTTCTGCCGCAGGCTGCGCTGTCTGCGCCGCTGCTGCAGGCTCGGTCGGTTCTGTTGCATTTGCGGTCTCTGCTGCGTTCTCCGATGCTGCTTCGTCTGCATCTGTTTCTGATGTGATTTCATCGCAGGCCGCCTGAATGTCTTCATTTGTGACCAACGCTTCCTCTACTACCGGATCCACCGGTTCCGGTTCAGAAGGTGCCGGCGGTGCTGTATAAGAAACCGTATTGTTGATGCTGTAGTTTGGCAGGCCGTAAGCTAGAAGCAGGGAGTATCCCTTCTTAAACGTCCTTCTCTTTACTGCATCTGAATAGTTTCCCTCTATTGCCGTAATGCTGCTTCCGCTTACAGATTCGATCATGCCTACGTGATCAGGTACCTTGTTCCAGTTCCAGTCGTAGAACACAACGTCGCCGCCCTTAGGCGTATACTTCTTGTCCTTGGTCTTCTTTGAGAAGTTGTTGAGCATTCTCGGACAGTAGCAGTCGATCGGAATCAGCCCGTCGTTATCCGTCTTGATCGCAACTGCCGATACAAAGGCTGCACACCAGGATGTACCGTAACCGATTTGCCCGCACTTCGGCTTATATGCATTGAAGACGTTGATGATCTTCTTGTGTGTCCCGTTGCTTTCCTTGCAGCCGACCCAACTGCGGGCCTGATTGACCGCATTGGTTCTTCCCCCTGCAGAGAAGCTTCCGTACTGTCTCTTGCCGTTTACACTCGAATAGGCTCTGACCCTGTAGTAGTACTGTCCGCTTTCGGTCAGCTGATCCACTGCGACAGTGGACGTCGTCTCGCATACGGTAACATATGTGCCGTTTGCAGATGTGGCACGCTGCAGCTGATAGCCGTTGGCTCCCGTCACTTTACTCCAGCTGCTCTTTGCTGTTCCGTCTTCGGCAAGCACTGTGTTGAATCCGCCCGCTCCATTGAGGATCGCCATCCCCTCAATCGGCGTGGAGTAATAGCTGTATCTTTTCTTTTTTCCTACCTTCCTGTAGGCTCTTACTTTGTAGAAGTATTTCTTACCTGTTGTTACCGTGGTGTTGGTGTATGACCGGCCGCTTGTCGTGTGGACTTTGGTGTATTTGCCGTTTTTGCTCGTTGCCCGGTAAACAATATATTTTTTGGCGCCGGACACTTTGTTCCACTTGATGACAACCCTTCCGGTGCCTCCTTTTGAAGTCAGCCCAACAGGTGTCCCCAACCTAGGTGCAGCACTCAGAATGCCGCTGTTTCTGGAATAGACCTTAACAGAATCGACCGTAGCGAATGCGCGTACCTTGTAGTACTTCTTCTTGCCCAGTTTCTTATTACCGCTATCCTTGAAGGTACATCCTGTCAGCGTCTTGATCCTCTTATACTTGCCGGACTTCTTGTCCGCTCGGTATACTTCATAACCTTGCGCACCCTGATATGCGTTCCATTTGATCGTTACGCTTTTGTATGCGGCGGCGGACTGCTTGAGCCCTGTTACCTGACCGGAAGCACTAAAAGAAACCTCTTGCTCATCGGCAAAAGCGATCTGCCCTGTTATCGGCATAAAGGTTACTGCCACCATTAATGAAATTGCTATGCTGAGAATTTTAATACTGTTCATCATCTAACGTTGACTCTCTCCAGATCTGCTTCTCTGTATAGGCAATAATCAAATCCACTGCATCTTCCAGTTCAAGATATCCGCTGTCCAGCGAAAGGTTGAAGTTGACATGGTCTCCCCACTTGCGTCCTGTATGGTACGCATAGTAGTTCGCTCTTGCCTTGTCAGCGCTTCTCATGATTTTTCTCACCTGATCAGGGTCATCACCGTACTCTTCAACAGCTCTCTTGATCTTGTCAGCTTCTTCTGCATAGATGAAGATATTGGTTGCATACGGAAGTCCTCTCAGAATATAGTCTGCGCATCTTCCGACGATAACACAGGAACCTTCCTCCGCAATCTTGCGGATGGTGTCAAACTGTGCCAGGAAGAGTCTCTCGTTCAAGCTGAGGGATTCCGGACCTGCTTCACCTGTGCCCATAGCGGACGCAAGGCTGTAAAGGAAGCTGTTCTTCGCCTTCTTCTCCTGTCCCGCAAACATCTCCTTATCATAGCCGGATTCCTGGGAGATTCTCTCGTTGATAGTGTCTCTGTCGTAATATGGAATCCCGAGTTTCTCCGCAAGACGTTTGCCGATAAGTCTTCCGCCGCTTCCGTATTCACGGCTGATTGTGATTACTTTTTTCTTGTTTTCGTTATTCATGGTAGTTTTCTCCTATCATATTTCCATATCTTGTAAGCATTCTATCATAGATAGCGCCCGTATTTTCTTAAAATATGCTAAGGTAACAGGCATATCAAGCCCTTTTCAGACTTCACGACAGCAATAAAAAATCCAGCAGAACTGCTGGATTCTATCATTCTCCTATCATTAGAATTGTTCATACCCTTTGAACGAGCCATCTTCTACAAGGAGTACGTATCCATGCCCCGGATCCGGGATCCACTCGAAGAAATTTTTATATTCCCCCGGCCATATGTAATCCATGATTCCGGAGATGACTCCGCCATGGCAGATACATATGGTCATGGCTTCTTTTCTGTGGTTTCTGAGCTTCAGCATATACAGTTCGTTCCTGATCGTTAGCTCGTCAAAGCCTCTCCTGATCCTCTGTGTAAAACCATCTATGCTCTCTCCTCCCGGAGGCGCCTTCCCGGTATCCTCTGCCGTGATCCACTTCTGATACTCGGGAACACTGTTGAGCTCTTCATATGTGCGCATCTCAAATTCACCGAAGTCCAGTTCCTTAAGGTCTTCAATGACGCCATGTTCCCTGTCGCCGTAAACAATGCGCAGCGTCTGTTCTGTTCTCAACATGCCCGTCGTAAAAAACTGTGCAGTCTCTGAAATCGGATAAAGCCCCTCGTCTCTCTGCTTCTCAAGCAGATGCTTCCCCCGCTCAGACAGAGATACATCTGTGCTGCCGTAGTACATATGCATCTCATTTCCTTCTGTAATACCGTGCCTGATCAGCACTATCTTTGACTTCATTTGATCCTCTTTCCTATGCCGCAGAAAACTCTGTGAACCTGATCTGCCTCCTTTGCCAGATAAATCATGAGCCTTCCGTTGGCTTCTCTCGCTGCTCTGACTTTGCTGTCTATCGGGACCACGCCCTGTGATACATCCGTAACGATTAGGATGCTGTCCTTCCACTTGCTCTGCCGGGACGCGAAGTATTCCGCAGGCTCAATGCCCTGCTCGATGCATCTTAACACGAAGCCTTCTATGCCTGTTACGATATCCTTGCTGAAATCCGGTTCCCCCGCCTCGGATATATCGCAGACTGTTTCCGCTCCAAACTCCTGCAGCGCATAATCTGTCTTCCCCTGATAGGCTCCGCCAAATACTAATATCATTTCCACTCCTCTGTGATTCTGTAAGTGACTTCTATGACTCTGTCGCACACCCTGGCCAAAGCCCTGTCTGCGTCCGCCAGCGCACGCCTGTAATGCTCTGTCGATGAACTGTAGCCGCCTTTGTCGCCATATATGCCGTCTGAGACGAACACCACTGAGCCACCGGCCTCCTTCACAGCAGATGCAAAGGCAACAAGGTCTCTTCTGACCCGTTCAGGTGCATCTTCATCTTCTCCGAGAAATTCAATGTGTCCATTTTTCAGCGCAACCGGGAACATCTCGTTTTCAAGGACGGCAGTAACGCTGTCCAAAAGGAAACTCCCCTTAAGGTCTACATCCGCTTTGTCTATGAGCGCCGCAATATTTCTCCCCTGTTCAAGGGTCTCAAATCCCCATCCTTCTCTCTCTTTGAGATGCCGCCGGATCCTCGCCCTGTCCTCTTCATCGTGAGGAATCATGGTGGCGATATAATAAAGCGGCCCGCAGGTCGCAAGTTCTGACGCGATCTGCTGGGCATACATGGATTTCCCGTTTTTACATCCACCACTTATCAATACATTCATTTCTTCTTCCTATATAATCAGCGCCATCACCAAAACGCCGAATAATTCAGATATGGTGATCATATGCCCCGAAATATCTCCGTTCATTCCGCCGAGTTTCCGGCAGTCATAGCTGCAGGTGATAAAAGCCGCCACCATAACAGTAAGTACGATAATGTTGCTGCGCAGTTCTGCAATCAGCGCCCACCATCTGAAGTCTGCCAT
The DNA here is from genome assembly GCA_015058205.1 of Clostridiales bacterium. GTDB lineage: Bacteria > Bacillota > Clostridia > Peptostreptococcales > Anaerovoracaceae > Lentihominibacter. Next base: position 64,554 of record SVCS01000001.1, on the reverse strand, counting down.
AATCAGTTCGCTGGCTCCTAGGAAAACAATCAGAATGACAATTGCCGGAATCGTTTCCGAGGCTTTGCCCGGTACGCCCAGCTGACTGTACTGACTTGTCTCCATCGGCGTTCTCATGATGACTTCCAACGCGCTTACGGTTCTGGACGCTGTGAAGATCACGACGAGGAGGCTGCAGCTTTTGAGACTGAAGTGCGGCACAATCTCAGCCATCGCTCCTGTAAACACAAGAAGCATAATGCAAAGGCAAATCACTGCAAACGCTCCCGTATGAGGGTCCTTCAGAATTCTGCGCCGTTCTTCCATCTGCGGATGTCTTGGCATGATGGCATCACTGCAATCCATGAACCCATCCACATGGATGAATCCTGTCAGAAGGAAATAAGCACCGGTTAGGAGGGCGCCGCTCAGGAAACTGCCGCAGCCGATGATTCTGAGCAGCCACCAGCAAAGGCAAAGAACAATGCCGATGAGCGCGCCAACAAGAGGCAGCATGACTACCTGCGCCTTGCGGTCTTCCATCCTCCACTCTTTATAAGGGCATGGTATCCAACAGAACATTCCCCATGCCATTAAAAATCCTCTAACGTATTTCATCCCTGTTATCTATCGAATATTCTTTTCTTATTTCTGAAACTTTTCTTCCTGTCTTATTTCTTCGAGATACTCATCGTTGATTTCGGCCTCATCAAAAGTTGCCATGTCCGCCATCACATCACAAGCTCCTCTTATGATACTGAATGCGATCGGACAGCCGCTTCCCTCCCCGAGTCTCATGTCCAGAGAAAGGAACGGTTTGAGTCCCAGTGTTTCTATGGCCAAGGTGTATCCTTTCTCAAAAGATTTATGTGAAGCGATCATATAATCTGCGGCAGCAGGCGCAAGCGTAAAGGCTGCCAATGCTGCCACTGCGGAAATATATCCATCTATCACAACCGGCATCCTGTTAGCTGCTGCTCCCAGGAAGGCTCCTGTCATGGCGCAGATATCAAAACCGCTCATGCCGGCAAGGACTTCTATCATTTGATCTGTTCTTACATCCTCCGGGGCGCTCAAAACACCGCCTGCCGTCCGGTATTTCGCAGATACTTGATCAACGATCTCCTTTTTTCTTGCGAATCCGGCATCATTGACGCCGCCGCCTCTTCCGACGGTGTATTCTGCCGGCTTGCCAGTAATCGCGGACAGAACTGCCGCGCTGGTGGTGGTGTTCCCGATACCCATTTCTCCGACGCCCATAATACTGAATCCTTCTCCGGATACGGCGTCAGCCATTTCAAGTCCTGCTGCGATGGCTTCCAGTGCTTCTTCTTTTGTCATGGCCGGGCCTTCGGCAATGTTGTCCGTTTCCCCGGCCTTCCTCAGCCGTCTATTGATGATCTTATGTGTGTCTTCAAGGGGAACCTGAGAATACAGTTCCTTCGGAATCGGATCTTTCACACCTACGTCGACAATCAGAATCTCACTGTCATAGCTTCTGGCAAGGGCCCCGACACCCGTCAGCCTTCTTGTGAAGTTCATTGTCTGCGCTCTTGTGACCGACTGTGGTGCAGAAGCAACGCCTTCCCTTACAACACCGTTGTCCGCACAAAAGACAGCCACGCAGCCTTTGCCGATCCTGTTGATTTCTTTCCCTGTCATACCGGCGATTCTAATGGAAATCTCCTCTAGACCGCCCAGGGATCCCGGTGGCTTCGCTAGCGTGTCCTGTCTTGCTTTTGCGTTTATAATAGCCTGCCTGTCGGCAGGCTTTATGGATTTGATGATTTCGTTCAGTTCTGCTGCGTTCATGATTGTCTGTTATTTGAATCTAAAGCATTTGCCGCATACTTCCGGAACAGGCGTCGTTTCATTCAATGTTCTGCAGTATGCGCTGCACTTTATTCTGTCAATGCCTTCTGCGGTGATTGCCCCGCCCGGGCAAACCGCAATCATTTCTTCACTGCAAGGGCCTTCATGCAGGCATGGTTCGATGAGCTGTTCGAGTGCCTTCTGCAGTTCTTCACCTTCCATCATCAGCGGTTTATCTGCATACATGCCGTCGGTGATCATTCCCCCGACACGCCCGCCGTATTTCCCATTCATATGAAATGAACCGGCCGGACCCATTTCTCCCATTCCGGCAATTGCCGCTGCGAATTTATATGACCAGTCTTCACGGCAATGTTCATCATCCCAAGCAACCATGTTGCTCAGGTTTGAAATGAGTCTTCCCTGGCCGACGATGACCTGCCTTATGGTCTGATTGACCGCCATGGCAAGCCAAAGAGATTCATAATAGCTGCGCACCCATTCTTCTGTCGGCGCCTCACTCTCTTCATTCGCCTTTACGATGTCCTCTTCAAAAGGAAGGTAGTACAAAATGATAGTTCTGCCGGGACGGTATATTTCTCTCGGGTGACCATTGAATCCTCTGGCGAAAAGCATATCAAAACGCACGTCATCGACACTGACGTAGCCTATGACCGGTTCGCCGAACCGGCATGTGATATCCTCTCTCTCCTGGAACTGTTCAACGGCGCCGCGTATTTCCTTTTCGAGCTTTCTCTTTAAGTGTTCAACGTCCATCCGTTACCCTTGCTCCTTATTCTCCTTTGTTCGCCTTCTCCAGTTTCTTAAGGTGCTTGATCTGTTTCTTCTCAATCTTCTTAAGCTTTTTCTCGAGTTTGGCTGCTTTTTTCTCAAGCTTGTTTGCTTTCTTTCTGGCCTTCTTGCTGAGGGCGATAATGTCATCTTCATCAGGCTTCTTCATGAGCGCCATGATGCCGCCGCTTTTGCTTATGCCTTTGGCTCTCTCTGCCTGTTCCTTCGCCTTGCTTTTGCCCTGGTCTGCGAGCATCTTCAGCTCTGACTCGGCCTCCTTCGCCAAAATACCGGCTTCCGCTGTTAGATCCTTGATTGCAGGCGCGAACTTATCCTTCACTTCTGTCGCTTTGTCCTTGACCTCTGCTGCTTTGTCTATTGCTTCTGTCGCTTTGTCTTTCGCCACTGCGGTCACTTCCATAGAAGCAGCCTTCTCTTTCGCCAGACCTGCTTTTTCTTTGAATACATCTAAAAAACTCATCTCTTTTTCCTCTTTTTCAGATACGGATTCTATTTGAGCAGCTCTCTGAGCAAACCGAGCAGCTGCAGATCGTCTTCCGTTACTTTCACTCCTGTCTTGTACTCAGTGCCATCCGGATATCTGACCGCTATGGCAACTTCCTGGCCCGGTTCGGGCTCTCTGCTGTTCAGGTTGTCGATAAACGGCTGTACTGTCGGATGATTTGACAGAAACTTATTCTTTGCTGAGTTAAATGTTAATAGTGACTGAAAATTCAACATTGTGCTTCTCCTCCAATACGAAAAATGCGGTGCGCCGCAAGGCGTACCGCATCTTATGTAAGCCAATTATTTTACAGCGTCCTTCAGAGCTTTTCCAGCCTTGAATGCAGGAACCTTAGTGGCCTTGATCTTAATCTCTTCGCCTGTCTGAGGATTTCTAGCCTTTCTTGCTGCTCTATTTCTAGTCTCGAAAGTTCCGAATCCAATCATCTGAACCTTGTCACCCTTTTTCAGAGCTTTTGTCATTTCGCCGAATACTGCTGCAACTGCTGCGCCGGCATCTTTCTTTGACAGATTAGCTTCTTTTGCTACTGCTTCGATTAATTCAGTTTTATTCATTCTTTTTTCCTCCACTATTAATGTAATTGGTTTACTGACATTGTAAATGCAGCCCCTGCTGCAACGTTATTATAGCATAGCGCAAACCGTTATGCAACAACGCTCTTGTTCATTTTGCCTTTTTCATATCCGCCTAAATCAAGCGCTGCATAATGGAACCCGAGTTCTTTTAAAACCGCTTCATAGTCTGCCGGAGTGCTGTCTTTTTTCCTGCCAATGAGCATCTCCATTTCTTCCTGTTCCAGTTCGATTCTTGCCATCAGTCCTTCAGATATTTCATGACATCTCACCCTGACCTGGGTGAATCCGTGATCTTTGAAATATCTCTCTGCTGCATAAATCATCTCCAGCTTCTCTTCGGTGATTTTCTCGCCGTAGGGAATTCTTGTGACAAGACATGCAAAAGCAGGCATATCCGCTTTATCTGCTGCTGTATCGATACCGACTTGTGCGAGCGCTTTCCTGATTTCTGCCTTCGTCAGCCCTGCTTCCTTCAACGGACTTGCAACACCCAGCTCCTGGATGGCCCTGTGTCCAGGGCGGTAATCATCCATATCGTCCAGATTTGTTCCGTCGGCCAGGACACTTCCGACCATCTCTGCCCGCTCTTTGAGCGTTCCGAAAATCGCCTTCTTGCAGTAATAGCATCTGTCCTGGGGATTCTCTCTGATGACATCGAGCACATAGGATACGTCCATCTTCTTATGGCTGATGGACAGGCTGTCACAGAAACGTTCCGCAAATCCGGTTTCATCTGCTGCAAACTGCGGTCCCGTAGCTGTCATGGCCGCTACATTGTCGGGGCAACCCGCCTCCCTAAACGCCTTCAGCGCAAAAGCCAGAAGGAAGGTGCTGTCCACACCGCCTGAGAACGCGACGATCATCTGCCCATATCCTAAGATAATTTCCTCAAGTTTTTTTAACTTCTCCTCAAGGGAGGTGTCCATTATATCCGTCCCATTAGACATCTCTACTTTACTCCTGTATTACAATTTCAGCTGGTCGTAGCCAGACAGGAAATCCATCATGATGTTCTGTATCTCTCTGCATCCGCCCTTTTCGTCTGACGCCATATTCATCGGCAGAAGCGGATCGTGCAGGGACTTGCGAAGCAGACACCAGCCTTGCGCGCCGCATCCTTCCGGATCGAAGTTGATTCTGACACCTTCATAATTCGGTTCTTCAAGGGAAAGCCCCGCTGTTGCTTTTGCATATTCTGCAAGGTCTGAAAGGACTTTATCCCCATACTCCGCAAACTCCTCACAGAGAATCGGAATCCTGATCTCCTTCTCATCGGCCGGGTCCTGCAGTTCTGCAATAACACTGTCGATTTTCTCACCTTGCCTGAAGAGCTTCGCTGCCTTGATGACGATCTTTGTCGCCAGATAAGCGCCGTCATCCAAGAAGAAGTTCTCTTTCAGAGCTGCGTGTCCGGATGTTTCGATTGCAAGCTGGGAGTCGATTCCCTGTTCATTAAGCTCAATGGCTTTGTTGATGACGTTTCTGTAACCCCTCCTGTATCTGAAGTGTTTCAGTCCCAGCTTGTTTTCGATATACTCTGTAAGCTGGCGGCTTGTGATACTGTCTGTTACAACGGTTGTCCCCGGATGCTCTTCCGCAACGAGGGCTGCTGCCATCGCGATGATGCCGTTTCTTGCAATCTCCCTTCCGCAGCTGTCAACGGCAGCAGAGCGGTCAACGTCTGTATCGAAAATGAGCCCAAGGTCCGCACCGCTTGCTACTGTCTGAAGAGAGATGGCATTGATGGCCTCCTTGTCTTCAGGATTTGGCGCATGGTTTTCGAACATGCCGTCCGGCTCCAGGAACTGGCTGGCGCTGGTGTCCGCGCCAAGCGGTTTCAGCACCCTTGTTGCGTAGAAGCCGCCGCCGCCGTTTCCTGCGTCTACAACAATCTTCATTCCTTCCAGCGGCTTCTCGCCGGCACCGACTCCATCAACGATGAGCTTCTTCAGGAACTCGCAGTACGGTGTCATGATGTCGTTCTTCTCCGCTTCAAACACCAGCTTGCCAAGTCTATGGGTCTGCTGTCCTGCTTTCGGGGGGTTCCCAAGTTTTGCAATCTGCGCATCCTTGTCGGCAGCATATTCCAGTATTGCTGTAATATCCTTTTTATTGAGTCCGCCTTCTCTTGTGAAGAACTTGAACCCGTTTCTATTGTATGGCAGATGACTTGCTGTGATCATCACTGTTCCGTCGCAGGCGAAGTCCTCGAAGACCGTTGCCATGAACATTGCCGGTGTAGAAGCATAACCAAAGTCATAGACTCTGCATCCATACTCGCCGAAGCCGTCCATCAATCCGTCAAGAAGTCTCGGTCCGGATGTTCTCGGATCTCTTCCGATTGCCAGCGTCATGTCCTCCGGTTTGATGCCTTTCTTCTCGGAAAGCCAGGCAATGAAGCCGATGGCGATTTCTTTTGCCTCCCCTTCCCTGAGACTCAGGTTCTCACCTGGTACGCCTGTCAAGGAAACGCCTCTTATATCACTGCCATTCTGTAGTTTTAAGTATTTCTCTCTCATGTCTTCTCCTCGCTTAAGTGGCTGAATACGATAAAAGGTGTCATTTCTGACACCTTCTGAATGCATCTTTTTTCGCGGATCCTTACACGTGTCTCTGCTGTACGCCTTCTTTCACAACAAGTTCTTTGAGCCTGTCAATGTGTATATCTGCCGCAGCGCGGGCCTTGTCGGCATTGCCTTCTGAAATGGCTGCCACGATCGCCTCGTGTTCCTCCGGCATATTTTCCGCACGTCTGAAATTATCATAATATATGTATCTGAATCTGAGGACCAGCTCCTGCAGCTGCTCGATCATCTGAACGAGAATCTTGTTGCGGCAGGATTCTACTATAATATGATGGAATCTCGTATCATATTTGATCATGTCTTCCATTTTCCCGCGTTTTACAGCTTCATTATAGTTGTTGGATACTTCCTTGAGCTCTGCCATCTGCTCCTCTGTCATTCTGTTAGCGGCAAAGTATGCTGCGAGTCCTTCCAGATCCTGTCTCACTTCAAGAATCTCCACCATATCTTCCGTGGAAATCATCGAGGCGTAGGCGCCTCTTCTAGGCTCAATGGTAACCAGCCCTTCTTTTTCAAGCTTTCTGATGGCTTCTCTGATTGGAGTTCTGCTGACGCCCATCTCCTCAGCAAGTTCTACTTCCATCATCCTGGTTCCAGGAATAATGGAACCCTTGAGGATCTGCATCTTCAACTCCTCATAAACCATCTCTCTAAGCGGTTTGTGATTCTGAATATCAAAGTTTAACATTATCTTTCCCCTAATTCCTTATATCCTTCACAATTCTCAGTATGTCGTTCTTGTCCAGAAGCTCTCCCGGTTGATTTTTTTCATCTCTTCACAAATCAATCGGGATTGTTTGATGCTGTCAGCAAGGCCGTAAACGGATGGTCCGCTTCCACTCATCAAAACAGCATGTCCGAAGCACAACTCCTGCATCTTGTTCTTTGTATACACAACTGTAGGATACTCCTTTAACGTGTAATTTTCAAGTACGTTGACCATGTTTTTTTCTATTAGGGAATAGTCTTTTGTTTTTAAACCTTCTATCATCTCCGCTGTGTTCGGCCGCGCGGGAATCTCAATACTATCAATGCCCTGATAGGCTTTCGCCGTAGAAACACTAACCGGCGGTTTCGACAGGACAAGGTGGCTTTCCAGACCTTTGAGCGGCTCAAGGTCTGTCCCGGTACCTGTCGCCAGTGCGCAGTGGCAGGCAAGGGAATCTCCAGCAAATCTCTCTTTGAGCGTCTCGTTTTCCGCGGCCTGTCCCATAACGCAGAATGGAACGTCGGATCCAAGCTCCGCTCCTGCCCTGCAAAGTTCCGCAAGACTCAGATCCATACCCCAAAGGACATTCAATCCGTGAAGAACTGCTGCACCGTTGCCGCTTCCTCCTGCAAGACCTGCTGCCACAGGAATCCGCTTCTTGATATTGATGTCCAACTTCCCGCGCATATCACGGTCCCCTGCAATTTTTTTCATTACGAGGGCCGCCTTGTATGCCAGATTTCTCTCATCTGTCGGCAGATACTTCCTGTTTGTCTTTAGGTTGATTTCAAAGGTTTCCGCATCGGCGGTCCACTTCATATCAATATCATCGCACAGAAGAATCTGCTGCATGACCATTTCCACTAGATGCATGCCGTCCTCTGTAACGCCCTTGATATCCAGCGTCAGATTGATTTTCGCATATGATTTGAGTCTCAATTCCATTTCCTTTTTCCCTCCGCTTACCATAAAATTATATCATAAAAAACCCGGAGCTGTCCGCGTCGTCGGACTGGTTCTCCGGGTTTCTGTTCTTTGTAGGTGCGGCGTTATTTACTTTTTCTTCTTGCCCTTGCCTTTGTTCTTCTTGTTTCTGCTTTTGCCGCTCTGATTCTTAGGATTCGTCGTTCCCTTGTTGCTCTTGATCTCTCTCTGCTCTGCAGCCTCCACCTTGTGGCCGGCATCTGTCACGACCTTCAGCTTCAGGTCACTTCCCTTGGCGCTGATTGGACGAGGTAAGGAAACTCTCTTGTTGGATTCTCTTCTGATCTTCTCGATGATCTCGGCCTCGATCGCGGCTTCTGCCTCCTTCTGCTTGCGGATGGCTTCTTCCTTCTTAGCCTTCTTCTTGTTCTCCTTAGCAACGACTTCCGCAACGGATTTGCCTGATTTCTTGGCTTCCTTATAAGGGTTTACGCCTTCCTTGAACTCACGCTCTTCCTGCTTTTTCTTCTCTGCCTTCTTGGTGCTTCTCAGTGTGAAGAATACCATTCCGACCATCATCAGAACCATGAGTACCATGTAGATCGCTGTGGATCTTCCCTGGTTGATGGTCTTCATTGTTACTGTGACCTTCTGTCCTGTTGTGGATCCATCGGTCGCCTGAAAGTTCCTTCCTACTGTAAGTGTGTACTCCTCATCGCCTTTGATTGCGTTCTTTGTACCGCCTGAATAAACATCGGCTGCAACGAGGATCAGTCCTTCTTCCTTCTCACTGTAGTATATTTTGATTGGAATATTCTTTCCTTCGGAGTCAACAAGCTTGAACTGCTTGGCGTTGGCCTTTTTGATTTTGTCACTTGCCGGCTTGACATCCTTGTTGAAGCGCATCTTGACACTCAGATTGTCCACTGCTACACCGGTCGCTCCGTCTTCAGGTGAAGAGTTTACAAGCTCCAGATCAGTTTTTGCTGTTGCTGCTGCATCATTGGTATCCTCAGCTGCAAAAGCCGCCGGCGCCATCAGTGCCACTGCCATCATTATCACGCATATGATTGCGCTTATTCTTTTCATTATCGTCTTTCCTCCGATCTCAGTTTCCTGAAAAAATCTTTCATCAGGCCGGCGCATTCTTCACGCATCAGTCCTGTTTCAATTTCCACATAGTGATTGAGTCTGCTGTCCTGCGGGATGTTCATCAGGGAACCGCAGGCGCCTGCCTTCGGATCCATCGTCCCAATGTACAGCTTCTCTATCCTTGACCAGACAATCGCACCGGCACACATGCTGCATGGCTCTGTCGTCACAAACATGCTGCATCCTGTGAGCCGCCACCCTCCGAGATATTCCGCTGCTTTCCTGATGGCAAGCATCTCGGCATGGGCCGTCGGGTCTTTATCCTGTTCTGTCTTATTATGCGCTCTGGCGATGATTTCGCCTTCACGAACAATCACAGCCCCGATGGGAACTTCTCCTTCCGCGGCTGCTTTCCTGGCCTCCTGCAAGGCCTCTTCCATGAATTTTTCCATACGCCTTGTAATGTTATCACACTTTCAAAGGTCATTCAAGATAAAGGTTCTCGTATTCCTCGCGCAACATGGAGTAACATCTTACCTCTCGCATGCCTCTGTCATACGTCCTGTATGCCCTTCTGAGCGTCCCTTCATATTGGAAGCCGCACTTCTCAATCACACGCTGGCTTCTGATGTTCGTCTCACTGGTGCGAATCATCAGAACGTCCAGTTTGAGTTCCCTGAAAGCATACTGTATGAGGCTCTTTGCCGCCTCTGTCATATAGCCTCTTCCCCAGCGGCTCTTCGCGAGGGAGTAACCCATCTCCCTGCTGTTGATTTCCGGTCTGTATTTATCCGGCTCGAATCCAATGCTGCCGACGACTGTTCCGGTTGCCTTCTCCACAATAGCCCAGGTCATATTGCGCCGGAACAGCTGGTCGATGATCATGCGGGATTCTCCTACGTTAGCATGTGGTTTCCATCCGGCATTCGGGCCAACATCAGGATCCCTGGCATAGTCATACAGCGCTTCCGCGTCCCTCTTTGACCACATTCTGAGAATCAGTCTGTCTGTTTCTATTTGCGGTACTCTTACGATCCTGTTCATCTTCGAACCTCTCTGTCTTAAGTCCTATTCGGTCGTACTTAAGATTTCCTTGTTCTTCTCCACCTGGCTTACCTTCATCTCCGACGCTCTGGCAGGGTCAACCTCTTCGTTAAGAGCGAGGATGGTCGGACCCAGATATACGGTCTTCAGCACTTCACCATCGAGGGAAATCTTGCTGTACTCTGTGAAGTTCTGTCCTTTTATATAATACTTGTCGCCGATTTTGACGATGTTTTCGATTTTGATATCCCTGATGCCCATCTTGAGTTCCGTCGGCTCGAACGGTTTCTTGCCGCCGTATATATAGTTTTTGCCGTAGAGCATATCGTGTGACAGGGCTTCCAGATTGCTCAGATAATTCTTCGTTCCTTCGTAATTCTGATGGTACTTGTTCAGCAGTCCTGCTGAGATGCCAAACCGTTTGAGCAGATGGGATGTGATCTCATATGCGCAGACATCTTCATCCTTCTTCTCAAGACCGAAGTTGCTCCAGATTACGTACTGGGTTTTATAGAGATCTCCTGTCGTAAGGTTCTCCTCTGTCATGTCAAGGGCCGGCAGATGGTCGCCGTACATAACGAGAACGACATCTTCATCGTAGTCTTCGAGGACATCGGTCAGCTCCTTGACGAAGAGATCCATTTCATATACCTGATTGGCGTAGTATTCATAGCTCCACTTCGAGTTTTCATCCGGCGCTTTGGTCACTTCGATCACCGGATCTTCTATGACCTGCTCCTCCGGATACTTGCCGTGACCCTGAACAGAGATGGTGTAGATGTAATCCGGCCCTTCGGAACTGTTCAGCGCATCGATGATATTCTCAGTCAGAACAGTGTCCTTGGCCCAGTTCTTCGGCGTCTTGACCACGTTGTTCATGTATTCAAGACAAGTGAATGTATCGAAGCCCAGATTGGCGAATACAGTGTTTCTGTTATAGAAGGCGCCTCTGTGGTTATGAATCGCATGAGATGTGTAACCGACCTGTCTCAGATCATATGGTGCGCTTTCGCAGGTCGTCTTCGTCAAGATGCTCTTGTAAGGGTATTCTCCCGGGCCGAAGAATCTCGCGCTGATGCCGGTGATTGCTTCAAACTCAACATTGGCGGTGCCTGCTCCAACAGCGGGAACCGTCAGATATCCAGAGGAATACTTCTTGAGCAGCTGCCTGTAATATGGTATCGGATCCTTTGAATATTCTATGTTTTTCGCGATTGTCGGATCGATAAAGGATTCCAGCTGGAGGAAGATGATGTTCGGAGTCTTCTTCGGTTTTTCTGTATCATCTTTTCCCGGGGTGTAGATACTGTCTGCTCCGATTTCCCCGCCTGTAAAAATGTCCTTCATCATATCCTCGGAATAGCCCTTTGGTCTGTCGATTCCTGTCTTGACCCAGGTGATCATGAAGGAATACGGTACGCCGTTATCTCTGTAAGCGTACGGCAAACTCGGGAAAAAGGTGTCCAGCACGCCCAGCTGCATTCCGCCGGTAATCGATCCGAAGGCCACAAAGATGATGATCAGAACAGATGCGATGGACTTTCTGTAATCGATTTTGCCTTTGCTTCTCGGCGTCTTCCGGAACAGGAGAATGACCAGCAGCACAAACAGCGCTGCGCCGGCGCCGATGATGATCAGACTCTTGACGGAAAAATAATTGGTGAGGATCGACTGTGCTTCACTTAGTGTGGACAGGTCCTTAACATTAAACGGTGTCATTCTGTTTGTGAGTATGATGCCGTTGATAATTCCAATGGAAAGCCACAGAAGTGACAGCATGCAGGCAGCGAACACCCGCCGCTTGAACAGCAGCGACAGTGAAATCACTGCCATAATCAGCATGACGTTGCAGAAGGTTATAAGCGGATGCTCTCCAAAGAACTGCAGCGCTGCGATAGGAGACAGTCTCCCAAGCGCTTCAATGATATAATCGATGACTACCGCCAGAATGAACAGCGCCAGTACATGGTTCTTCTTTATTTTTTTATAGACATTTTTTATTTTACTCATCTGCTGTCTCGTTCGCGATTCTCCCGAACTCCTCTACTGTCAATGTCTCCGCTCTTCTGCCCGGATCGATACCTGCAGAGGCGAGGATCTTTTTTACTTTGTCTTTATCCATCCCTCCCGCAGAGGCGAGAGAGTTGAGCAGGGTTTTTCTCCTCTGGGCAAATCCTGCTTTTATGCATCGCATAAACAATTTCTCATCCTTCAGTTCGATTGCCTTTGCATCAAGCGGCTCAAGATTGAGAACTGTGGATTCCACCTTCGGCCTTGGAACAAAAGCTTCCTTCGGCACATCGGCGACTTTTGTGACGCGGCAGTAATACTGTACTGCCACGGATATCGCCCCGTAGGTTCTGCTCCCCGGCGCGGATCTGATACGGTCGGCAACTTCCTTCTGCATCATAACGGTAATGCTGTCTGCCGGGACCTGTTCTTCCAGCAGTTTCATGATAATCGGCGTCGTAATGTAGTACGGCAGGTTTCCTATTATATGCACCTTGCCTGTGAACCGCCCGGCCTGCCGGCTCTCTTCGATGATTCCGCCAAGATCCGTCTTGAGGATGTCCTGATTGATGATTTTGATGTTGTTATACTCAGAGAGAGTCTCTTCCAATATCGGAATGAGCCTTCCATCTATTTCAATGGCAGTCACAAAGGACGCTCTCTCCGCAAGCTCTGCTGTGAGGACGCCGATACCCGGTCCGATCTCGATGACCATATCACCATCTTCAACACCTGCGCCCTCGATGATCTTATCCAGGATATTGCGGTCTGTTATGAAATTCTGTCCGAGACTTTTCGAAAGCTGCAGCCCGTACTTCTCCCGGATCGATTTTACTGTTCCCGGTGATGACAGGTCCATTACTGCTCCTCCGAATCAGGGATATATATGGTTTCTCCAGGTTTTGTCAGCTTGAGCTTCTCACGGGCGAGGTCTTCAACGTTCTCTTCATTTCCAACGTCTTTGATCTCTTCCTGCATTTGCTCCTGTTTTGCTTTGAGCTGTTCCTGCTTCTTCAGCGCTTCCCGCTCTTCTCCTTTCAGCTGGATGATGTTGATGATAGAAAACGCCAGCATCACGACAAGAGCAATGGTAACGCCGATGACGATTAATCTGTGCCTGCTCTGTTTTCTTCTGAGCGCACGCTTGCGTTTGAGCCGCCGCTCGTCGCTCGCTGTTTTTTCACGCAGTTCTTCCGCCTGGATCTGTTCCCTTTTTTCCTGACGTTCTTTTCTCGCTTCATCCATATCGATGACGCGGCTGCTTTTTTTGAACTGTCTGCTTCTTCTTTTTTTTGCCATTATCTCTTTCCCTTACACTTTATCTATGGGCTTATTTTTCCGGAAGATAATTTCTCGGATTCCGGAATGTTCCATTGTCTTTTACGCCGAAGTGTATGTGACTGCCGAAGCTGTGTCCTGTGTTTCCGGCTTCTGCAATGTGCTGTCCCTGGAAGACCTTGTCACCGCGACTGACCAGAAGCGAGCTATTATGTGCATAGTAGGTTTCTATTCCATTCTCGTGGTCTATGATGACCAGATTTCCGTAACCGCCCATCGGGCCTGCGTGGATAACCGTTCCACCATCGGAAGCAAGAACATCGTTTCCGGTTCTGCAGCCCATGTCGATTCCTTCATGCTGGCGGCCCCATCTCCATTTGAATTCTGATGTCACAGTATAGGTTCCATCATATGCCGGCCAGATGAATGTTCCTGTTCCCGTTGTCGGTGGTCTTTCCTTAACACCAACCAGAACAATCTTATCAACAGGTTCTTTTTCGACTTCATTTTTCAAATTATCAGTTTCTACGACTTCGCCGTTGATGGAAACCGTCTTGTTCACGATGAGGCTGCAGCCCTTCTTTCCTTTGCGGGAAACTTCAATGTCGCCTTCATACATCTCATCATCTTTTTTCTTGATGGTCTTATATGCCGTCTTCTCCTCGAAGGATCTCGTCTCCGTGATTCTGACAGTCAGCAACGGAGCCGTCTCTTTCAGGATAATGGTGCTTCCTACCTTAAGCTGTTCGTCGTTTAGAATGTTATTGTCCGCAATGATTTCTTCCTTGGAAACATTCCGTGCCTCTGCGATGCTGTCCAGCGTCTCGCCGCGTTCAACGGTATGCACTGTTTCCTTGACTGTATCTGTACAGAGTTTCTCCACCAAAGCATCAGTAGTAAGAATATCGCTCATCGGCGTATTACTCTGTCTGAATTCCACATTTTCAACGATTACCGCTTCATTGAGTTCCGTTCCTTCATCGTGATTGGCGTATTTGTCCTGGATGCTCTGCAGTACCTGTGCCGCAGTATCCTTGTCCTTCACTGCTCCTACTTTCTTGCCGTCAATATACATGCCATAAGCCTTGACATTCACATCTCCCAGATAAGAAAGTCTCTGCAGCACACCATCCTGTGAGTCGATGACGATGTCCTTGTTTCCTGTAAAGACACGTTTAAAGTTGATATCGTTCCGCGGATCCAGGGCGACAGACATATCCTTCTCTTCCGTCAGCGCATGCCGCACCATCTCTGTAATCTGCAGAACATCATCCTTGTTCTTGACGTATCCCAGTTTCTTGTCGCCGTAGGAATATTCGTATGCGGTAAAGTAATTGATCAGCCCTGCTGTTCCGACAGCAACGACCAGCATAAGAGCAAAGGCAACCAGGAGCGGTTTCTTCTTTCTGTCGCAAAATGCGGAAATATCTTCTAGCTTCTTATAGACTCTGCTGTTTTTTCTCTTCTTCCTTCTGATCTCTCTGAGCTGTGCCGCGGTAGCTAACGCTTCATTTCTGATCCGCTCATTTTCTTCAAAGAGCTGCTGTCTTTCTTCCTCTGTCCGGGCTTCATTGATTTCTTTTCGCTTTGAAAGTCCTAACAGTTCTCTCAGGGAATAAGCCGGAACCGGTCTTACTTCTGTCTGTATCGTTGTTCCGTGAACGTTAACGATTCCTCCGCCCAACTCGGCGGATTTCTTCGCAAGTCTTCTCTGTCTTCTGATTTCAGCGCGCTCTTCCTTCTGTTTTCTGAGGTTCTCACGCTGTTCTGCCTGCAGCCTTACGATTTCTTTCTTGGCTTTCTGCTCTTCATTCCTGAGCCTGATGGCTTCGTTCTTTCTCTTTTCAGCCAACTGCGCACGAATCAGTTTTTCCTGCTCTCTTTCCAGCCTGAGTTCTTCTTTTCTCTGGAGCTCTGCTTTCTCCCTTTCCATGGCCGCTTCGAGTTTCTCCTGCCGCTCCAGTTCTTTTTTCTTGCGGAGCTGTGCCCGTTTCTCTTCCTGCGTATGAAGGGTCTTGTTGAGCTCTGACTGAATCTCGGCTTTGCGCAGATTGCTGCTCATTCTGGCGGCTCTTTTCTCCGCTTCAAGAAGCTGCTTCTGCTTTTCGAGGGCTTCCGCGCGTTTTTGTTCCAGTCTCTGTTTGGCTTGTTTTTCTTTCTCGATTGCTTCCTGGATCTTCGCTTGACGCTCTTCTCTTTTGCGGCGCATGCTCTCTGCAGTCTCGGAAAGGTCCTTTTCGGCCTGCTTCCGAACAACTTCTTCTGCTGCTTTTGCCGCTTCAAAATCAATTGCAGTTTTGGCATCAGAAGAAACCCTTACCTCTTCTGCCTGATCGGCAGGTGCTGCAGGGGTGCTGATCAATTTGTCTGCCTGTGCCTTGAGCTTCTCGATCTGCTCCTTCAAAGTCTGCACGTCATTATAGGCTTTTTTGACGGTATCTTTCTGGCCGGCGTTTTCTTTATCTATTCTGTTTTCTGCAGTGCTTCTATTTTCTGCTGGGTGATTTCCCTGTGGCATGGGCACCTTTCTCCTGTTTCAAGCTTTCCTGTATCTTTGCAGTCCGGGCATTCGTATTTGATGTCCATATAGTCCAGTTCAAATCCGTTGTCCGTCATCAGGAACGCCCTCTGTGCGCTCATTTCGTCTATCTGTTCTCTGATTTGTTCGATTGCTTCTTTTTTATCTACGCGGTCGGACACCAGTATTCTGGAAAGGCTGGCCCCGAGTCTGCTTTCTTCTTCATCTATTTCCTTAATCTGAGGCAGTCTGCTGTATACTTCCTCACGGCGCTGAGCTGCTTCCCGTTCTTCCTTTGCTCTAAGAAGTTCATAGTATCGGTTGATGTCAGCACCACTCACTTCGCCGGCAGCAGCTTTCTTTCCGCCTTCTTCAAACCAGCTTGTGAGTACCTTGTTTATGTAGTTGATGTTCGGATTCGATATTCCGGTCGTTTTGCTGCATGCATCCAGGATTGCATCAATGCTGAATCCCATTTTGTCGAACCACGCATCCATAATGCGTTTTTCTTCTTCGGTCCAGTTTCTGCTCCATCCGAGTGCTCTGAATATTCTTCTGTAATCTGCGGAACGCTCCTCCATATGACCGATGTGCTGCTGGATGTCCTCGACAGTTCTGTGCCCCTCGCTGATCCAGTTTCTGATCACGGCCTCAACGTATTTGACTGTCTTTTTCTTTTTCCTGGCGCAGTACTCTACTGCAAAGGCAACAAATTCCGGTTCGATTTCGAAATCGTTGATCCAGGAGAGTACTTCGCTCATTTCTGTTCCGCTTATGACGCGTCCAAAAGATTTCTCGATCCGGTCAAACATGGCTCTGTATTCCTGATTCGCCATCTGCGCGTTGATTCCATGATCGGAGGAGACGATGCGCGTCTCTTCATGACTTCCATAGAGCATGTCTTTCAGCAGAACAAATACAACATCATAATCCAGCGGATTGTCCGCGGATTTTCTTACTTTCTTAATGATGCCCATCTTCTCCCAGTAGGTCCACGCCTTAAGGACATCTTCGATATCCATGGACAGCTGTTTCGCGATGTCTTCATTGCTGAAGTCCACTTCCAGCTCTGCATACATGAGTGCGAAGAGATACACTTTGACGTATTCTCCCGGAGCGGACACCATGTATTCATTTATGAACATATTCTCTACCTTGGTATCAAGGAGAAAATAATCTTTTGTCTTGTCTCTGTAAAAACTCATCTTTAGAATCCGCTGAAGTTTCCGCTTCCAGCGCTGTCTACAAACTTAGTGATCTTATCGAGCCATGCGACCTTAACGGTACCTGTCGGACCGCTTCTCTGCTTGGCGATGATGACTTCACATTCGCCAGGGGCGTCAGTGTCTTCGTTGTAATACTCGTCTCTGTAAAGGAAGAGAACAATATCTGCATCCTGTTCAATGGATCCGGAATCTCTCAGGTCTGAAAGCATCGGTCTGTGGTCTGTTCTCTGCTCTGGATTTCTGGAAAGCTGTGAAAGTACCAAGACAGGACAGTCCAGCTCTCTCGCCAGCAGTTTCAGATTACGCGAGATGACGGAAATTTCCTGCGTACGTGATTCAAGGGATCTTCCTTCCGGATTCATGAGCTGGAGATAGTCGATCACGACGAGATCCAGTTTTTTCTCTGCCTTGAGTCTTCTGCACTTGCTCTTCATTTCCATGATGCTGATGCCGGCGGTATCATCGATAAAGATGTTCGCTCCGGACAGCACTTCCAACGCGATGTTCACATCATCCCAGTCGCGCCGTTCCAGTCTTCCTGTCTTGAGCTTCTGCATCTCAACTTTTGACTCCATTGCCAACAGTCTCTGTCCCAGAGCTTCCTTTGACATTTCCATGCTGAAGACCATGACGGATGCGCCGCCTTTCACTGCTGCATTCAACGCAAGAGAAAGCGCGAATGCAGTCTTACCCATGGCAGGTCTTGCTGCCAGAATGATCAACTCTGACTTCTGCAGACCTGATGTCTTCGCATCCAGATCTCTGAATCCCGTTGTCACGCCAGTCAGTCCATCTTTCAGCTTTGACGCTTTGTCGATTGCATCGATGTTGCTGATGAGCACATCCTTAAGCGGTACAAACGCGCCCTTCTGCCGTTCCTGCGAGATTTCGAAGATTCCATTCTCGGCATAATCCAACAGCTGACCGGCATCCATGCTCTTGTCGTAACCTTTGACAACAATGTCGTCTGCTTTTGCAATCAACCGCCTGATGGATGCTTTCTCTGCAACGATCTTGGCGTATTCTCCAGCATTTGCTGTCGTTGGCGTCGATGATGACAGTCCGGCCACATATGCTCTTCCGCCGACCATTTCGAGGCTGCCGCGTTTGTCCAGTTCCTCTGATACTGTCAGCGCATCGACCGGCGCGTTCTTTTTATTCAGTTCATAGATGACGCTGAAAATCTCTTTGTGGTTCGGATCATAAAAATCCTCAGGTTTTACGACTTCTACAACGTCAAAGAGCGCGTCCTCAGATAAGAGTGCCGCGCCTAATACGGATCGCTCCGCGTCAGGATTGTGGGGAGGTATTCTCTCTTCCATAATTCCTTACCTCTATATTAATTAAACTGTCACCTCAACAGTGATCTTTGCTGAAACGTCCTGATACAACTTGATCACAGCATGGCTCTTTCCTGCCTGCTTGATCGGCCCCGGTATCTCAATCTTTTTCTTGTCGATCGTGATTCCTTCCTGTTCCTGCAGGGCTTTCGCAATATCCATGGAAGTAACTGATCCGAAGAGTTTGCCGTTTTCGCCGCCTTTGGACTTAACGATCAGTGTGATCTTCTCGAGCTCTTCTGCCTTCTTCTGTGCAGCTGCTTTTTCTATGGCTCTTTTCTCTTCCGCAATCGCTTTCTGTTTTTCGAGATTTCTCACATTGCCCTGTGTCGCTTCTTTGGCCAGTCCCTTCGGGATGAGCATGTTGCGTGCGTAGCCGTCGCTGACTTTCACAACATCGCCCGCTTTTCCTGTTCCTTTAACATCTTTTAAAAGGATAACAACCATTTGTAACCTCCTGCCTGGTCATCATATTATTATAGTCTTCTATTGTGTTGATTCTGTGGTTTTGATGTATTCTTCTATTTCCGCCAGGATTTCCTCCGGCGAAAGATCTGTCTTCGTTCCCGCGGTGTTCATGTGCCCGCCGCCTCCGAAATGTTCCATAATGGTCTGCACATTCATGTTGCCAAGAGATCTGGCGCTGACCACAGTCTGCCCTTCTTCGTTCCTGCCTGCAACGAAGCTTGCTGTTGTGCCCTTAATGGTGAGCAGTTCATCTGCAACCTGGGAGTTGATGATCTGTGTGTTGATGGAATGTCCTTCGCAGATGGACATAGCGATTCCATCTTCCAGAATTCTTGCGTTCACAATACCGTTCGCTCTGTTGATAAAGCTGTCCGGTGATTCCTGGAAGTAACGTCTGACTCTTGAGAGATCCGCGCCCGCTCTTCTCAGCCATGACGCCGCTTCGAAGGTCCTGACGCCGGCTTTAACGGCGAATCTGTTCGTATCGAGCATGATGCCTGCCATGAGTACATCCGCTTCATACCTTGAAAGAACTTTCTTATCTAATCTGTACTGGAGAATTTCCGTCACCAGTTCAGAAGCTGATGAAGCATAGGACTCCAGATAGGAAAGTGTCGGGTTCGTCAAAACATCCTCTGCCTTCCTGTGGTGGTCGATGATTGCAAGGCGCTCCACCTGGTCGACCAGTTCAATGGACTCGACCAGCATCCGTCTGTGTGTATCCACAACAACGACCAGTGAGTTCTCTTCTACCAGACCGAGAGCACGCTCGCCGGTTACGAACTCATAGTCGCCGGTTTTCTTCGCATCTGCAACCATGTCGATCATGGTCTCATTGTATTCCCCAAGGATAATATACGCATCCTTACCGACGGTCTTTGCAAGTCTTGAAATACCAATTGCTGCCGCAAAGCTGTCCATATCCGGATTCTTGTGTCCCATGACGAAAATTCTCGAGGATTGTTCCATCAGTGTTGCCAGGGCGTGTCCGATGATTCTGGATTTTCCCTTATTGCTCTTCTCAACGCTTTGGGTGCTTCCGCCGTAGTATTCAAAACTGCTGCCATCCTTTACGACCGCCTGGTCGCCGCCTCGTCCCAGCGCCATGTCCAGCGCTTCCTGCGCGAAGTCATCCAGTTCAACAAGGCTGCTTCCGCCAATGCCCAAGCCGATGCTCAGCGTAACCGGAAAATCTGCGTTCGTCTCAATGTTTCTGGCTTTATCCAGAATGGCGAACTTGTCTTCCACAAGGGCCTCATAATTTTTATTCGTAATCACCAGCTCGTACAGATTGTCTTTGTATCTGACGATCATAGCGTTCATCTCAGCAGCCCAGTTTCTCAAAAGCTTATCGATGTTTGCTGTAATCGTACTCTCTATTTCATCTGCACTGGATGTAAGCTCATCGAAGTTGTCGACATTGACGAGCATCATGTAGACTTTTTCATCGTTGTAACGTTTCTTAAGCTCTTCGTATTCCGTCACATCCGTGAAGTGGAGAATGACAGAAGAATTCGAGTGGCCTTCCTCTCCGTCTTCTTCCGTACCGCCGCCCAGAAAACCGCAACCGATGCGGAATGTCTTTTCATTTCTCTGGATGTAAAGAGGTTCATCTTCTTCTGCTGCCTTCACAAATTCGGGCATCTTAATCCCTGTAAGTGCGAACACATCGTAGTCGATGATCCCGTCATATTTGAATACTTCTGCAATCTTCCTGCTGGCTCTCGTCACCTTGCCCTGGGCGTTCACGATGCACATGGGCAGTGGTGAATAGTAGGCCAACAGTCTCTCGATTCGTCCTACGTACATTTACTTCTCCTAAAAAATGCGCACAATAAGGCATATTATCGTAACGTATATTATAGCAAAAGCATCAACACATTGCAAAAGCATGAAAAAGGAGCGGTTTCCCGCTCCTCGTTACTGGTGTTCTTACCTGAGATTACTCAGCGATGTAAGGCATCAGGGCAACAACTCTTGCCTTCTTGATGGCCTTTGTGACTTCTCTCTGATGAATGGAACAAGTACCTGTGATTCTTCTAGGAAGGATCTTACCTCTCTCGGTAACATACTTCTTCAGAGTATCAACGTCTTTGTAATCTATGCTCTTGTTCTTATCAGCGCAGAACTGGCATACTTTCTTTCTTCTCATGCCGCCGCGTCTTTTGTTATCAAATGCCATGATTTTCTCCTTTCTTTCAGGATTGTTCTTTTAGAACGGGATGTCATCATCCTGCAGGGATGTGAATCCGCCCGGTACGTCAATGTCCGGCTGTGGCGCATCCTGAGCCGGTGCCTGCTGGCTGAAGCCGCCCTGCTGACCAAATCCGGTCTGCTGGCCATAGCCTCCCTGGCTCTGCCCCTGACCTTGCTGACCGCTGCTGAGGAATTCGACATTGTTTGCAATGACTTCCGTCGTGTAAACAGTTCTGCCGTCTTTCTCGTAGCTGCCTGTCTGGATTCTTCCAGCAACAGCTGCCTTGCGGCCTTTCGCCAGATATCTGTCGCAGTTTTCAGCCTGCTTGCCGAATACTACGATCGGAATGAAATTTGTCCTCTGTTTTTCGCCGTAACCATCATTTACTGCAAGTGTAAATCTGCAGATCGCTGTCTGGTTGGCGCCTGTGGAATATCTCAGTTCCGGATCTCTTGTCAGATTCCCAATCAAACAAACACTGTTCATAATACTCCCCCTCTTATTTCTGATCCTTATTGTCAATAAGGTGTCTCATTACGTTGTCTGAAATCTTGAGTCTTCTGTCGAGTTCCTTCGGCAGTGTTGGCTCAGCCTTGAATTCAATGACAACATAATATCCTTCAGACTTCTTCTGGATAGGATATGCGAGCTTTCTCATTCCCCATACGTCTACATTTCCGACTTCGCCTTCTGCAGCTATGATTTCCTTAACTGCTTCGATTGTGGCTTCTTTCTTCTCGTCTTCCAGTGCAGGATCGATGATGAATAATACCTCATAATTAGTCATTTTTTCACCTCCTTGTGGACTTAGTGGCAATGCCTCCCGGGCATTGCAAGGAAACGCGCGTGAAATTACGCGCTCGTATATTATACATCAAACTCCGATGAAATCAAGAGTTTATTTCAGAGTAGCAGGTCTTATTATTTCAGCTTTTCAAGCTGCGCATTGTGATTCTCGCTGATGACCTGATAGAAGTGAGCGACCTTCTTCGCGACTTTGACGTTCCAGGAGCCATCTGCTGCATACGTCCTGTTCACCGCCGCGATCGTGTTGCCTTTGTAATAGGAGCCGCTCGGGCTGAGGTAACTGTTCGCCAATGCACGCCCTACTGTTTCCAGGCACTCATTGACAGAAGAGAACCCTTTGCCGCCGTAGCCGCACACATTGTTCGGACGGAACTGGGCTGTTCCGTATGCGCTTTCATGAGATGCGATTGCAAGCAGGAACAGACAGTTCAGATTGTAATCCTGTTCAAGCTGATAGAGCGTTTCCTCTGTTCCGACGAGTTTATACTTTGTCACCAGCTTGAGATCTTCAACGGAAACGCCGCTTGGGACGCTCATGTCCATGGCCTGGACCTGGGCGTAGGAATAGGCGGGAATCTCTTCCTGCTCTAACACGTAGTCCACGGTTTTCTCCCGCAGGCTGTTCGCCAGATCGATCTCCTGCGCCGATGCGTTTTTCTCATTGGCAATGGCTGCCGCCGCCTCCTGCGATTCAGACTGCAGACGTCCGACGCCAAGCCATAGGGCAACGAGTAAAAGCATAATCGACAGTATGGTTCCGACTGCGATCAAAAGAAGCGTCGTCCGGCTCCATCTCGGACCATTCACTTGTAAATCAGAGTAATGGTACTGCTCATTCATTGGTCGGAATCTCCAGTTCTCCCAGAATCGTCTTCATGATTTCATCGCTTAAGATGATCCTCCAGCCGCCGTATCCGTCTTCATGCATCGGAATGAACACTTCCGATTCAAAGGATGGTTCTGCTTTTGCTGTTTTTTCTATCTGATCGAGGTAAATATCGAGACACTTCTTATTCAGCTTTTCTTTGTCGATGACATCATCACTGTAGAGATTCTCTGTGACGTATGTGTAGGACTCTTTTTCGTAGCTGTCCATAATACCGCTGAAGTCACAGTTCTTTATGAGGACTTTTGCAACGGCAACATCATTCTTCGTGGCAGTCTCTTCGATCTCATAGGAAAAGTTCTTGAAGAGAGCATCTTCAAGTCGATCCATTTCCTCGTCCGTGCCTTTCACGTTCTCCAGGAAGTTGACATACCTGTTGTCCATATATTCCATGGCCGTCTGCTGATTGCCTCCGGATAAGTCCTTTAGGAAAGCATCTGTCGCTTCCTGCGGCGTAACTTCAGACATGGATGCCGCGCCCCCTGAGATGCCGAGCGCTATGAGCAATGATGTAATGATCTTAAACAGTCCGCCCATAATTACTTGCCGTCGTTTCTTGGGACGTTACTTCCAGAGCTTCTCCGGATATTCGCCCTTATCCTTCTTTGACTGGAGTTCATCGTGTACCGTCTGCCAGTCTTCCTTATAGGTAACGCCGCACCACTTATCGTGGCATGGAAGCACTTTCACGCGGGCTTTCCCGCTTTTGATCAGCTTGTCTACTGTGCGCGGCAGAAGGTATTCACTCTTCATAGGATTCTTCGGCACTTCCTCTTCGAAGAACTCATTGATACCTGCCTTGAGCTCCGCAATCATGCTCTCTGTAAATCCCCAGAAGTTCATGGAGACAAGTGTGTCGTCTTTCAGGACGTGCCAGCTTGCGCCGTCATCTTCTGTGTAACAGATGCCTTCCGGCTGTCTCTGAATCTTGGTCCGTTCCGTGATCTCTTTCAGATATCCGTCTTCATCCATCTCGCAGACACCTCTGGCAACATGCCCGTTTTCGGTGATGGTATTCGAAAGAATGTATCCGGCCATGCAGAACTGGAGCTGATCCGTATCCTCATGCTCTGAAAGATATTCATAGACACTTACAAATCCGCCCGGGCCATAGTAGTCATCTGCATTGATGACTGCGAATGGTCCATCGATGAGATCTCTGCATGCGAGAATCGCATGGGACGTCCCCCATGGTTTCTCTCTGCCTTCCGGCACTTCATATCCCTCAGGAATATCATTGAGGTCCTGATATGCATACTCGACCTCCATGAACCGGCCGGCTCTCTCGTCGACCAGCTCTTTGAAGATGTCTCTGTGTTCCTTTCTGATGACGAAAATGGCCTTGTCGAAACCTGCCATCATGGCATCATACAGAGAAAAGTCCAGTATGATTTCGCCTGCTTCCGTAATTTTATCCACTTGCTTCAGGCCGCCGTATCTGGATCCCATGCCTGCAGCCATTATGATCAATGTTGGTTTTTTCATGATATGTCTGTTCCCTTCTGGTTATTTTTTCTCTTCAAATGATGTATAATCAGTATAGTATATATATTAACAAGGAAACAAGATGAACGCAAATCTGATTGTAGTAACAGGCTGCTTTGGAGCACCTGTCTTAGAAAAAGCAAATGAGCTTTCCCGCGAACGTGAACTTCCTCTCGTGGAGCTTGATAAGGAAATCGAACAACGTGACGGCCGCAGCATCCGCCGTCTTGTTATGATGAACGGTGAACACGGATACCGGAACGCTGAGTTCGAACTCCTGCAGGAACTGGCTGAGAAAGGCCAGCCCTGCGTTATCGCCTGCGGCGACGGTGTACTCTATGACGATGATTCACGCAGCATCATCTGCGAAAACGAACTGGTGATTGCCGGTGCGGACTTAAGTGAAGAGGAGCTGTGGGAAAACGCATCCTCCTGCCGGGATTCTTATCATGCATTTATGAGTTTCGGCACAGAGGAGGAAAAACGAAAAGCTTTCGCTGATCTGATCAGAAGACAGCGTTTGTTATTTGAAGGAGTTGTAAAATGATACAGGACAGAATCGCGGCTTCAACGGAAGCTGCCATCAGAACAGGACAGGCTATGATCGCCGCTGCAGTTACCGCCCCAAAGGGCAATGGCGTCGATGATGTGAAAGGCGTTCTCCTGACAGGAGAGGACAAAGACATTTTGGCTGCGCACATGCGCGATATCGCTGATGAAACAGGGGAAGATTTCTACGCCCGTGATGCAGGCAATGTGGACAACAGTGTATGTGTTGTACTGCTCTGGGCAGAGAACGCTCCACTCAAACTGACGCACTGCGGACTCTGCGGTTTCAAGAACTGCGGTGCTGCCCGCAAAGCAGGTGCTGTCTGCGCATTTAATGTTACCGATCTGGGTATCGCGGTCGGCTCTGCCGTATCACTGGCGGCAGACAACAGAATGGACAACCGCGTCCTTTTCTCCGCCGGCAAAGGCGCTGCCCGCATGGGCATTTTCGGTGAGGAAGTTAAGGTCTGCTACGGCATCCCGCTTTCGGTTGCCTCCAAGAGCGTGTTCTTCGACCGCGGTCCGGGAGACGTGAAATTCTAAGGAGAACCCATATGAAAATAATTAGAAATATCCCCGCAGCGTCGAAAGTGCTGGTGGATGTGGTTCGCTATAACAAATATAAATCGTTGATAGACAATGCAAAGGCATCAGGGGACAAGGAAGAAGAGCGCCGTCTGATTCTCGAAGCAACTTCTACCTTCGGTCCTAAGATCATGGAACAGTTCGGTTGTGATCTTCATGTCTACGGAGAAGGGAATATTCCGGAGAATGGACCTGTTGTAATCATGCTCAATCACCAGAGCTATGCGGACATTCCTGTCATGTTTGCCGTGTTCCGGAAGTTCCAGTTCGGTTTCATTGCCAAACAGTATCTGGCGAAAGCTCCGATTCTTGGTCAGTGGATGCCTCGCATCCGCAGTGTTTTCATCGGAGGTGACGACCCGCGTGATTCTCTCAAGGCAATCAACAAGGGAATTGAATATATCAATGAAGGGTTTTCCCTCGCGATCTGCCCGGAGGGGACAAGGAGCAAAGGCCCTACCGTCGGCCCATTCATGAAAGGCGCGTTCAAACTCGCTACCAAACCCGGTGTGCCAATCATCCCGGTTGCGCTGAACGGAACCTATCATATGTTTGAGGAGACAGGCGTTGTAAGTCCCGCCCGTGTAGATGTGAAAATATACCCTGCTATCCCGACAGCAGGAATCTCCCGCAAAGAAGAAAAGGAACTTATCGATCAGATTGAAACTACAATCCGAACCGGTGTTGAAGAACTGCATGCGCTGCAGTCAGAATCAGTCTAAGAATTTTCGTCCGTAGATCCACAGGAGCGCTGCCGCAAACGTGCATCCTCCTGTGATTACTGTGAGGCCGATGATAAAGGATCCCCAGCCGATTGTCGCAACAGCTGTTGCAGGCACGCTGATAATCAGCATGGCAAATCCGAATACGGCGCTGGCAGAGCCAGCCTCATCATGATACCGGTTCAGCACTTCCACTGTACCGAGGGTCCTGATGATTCCCTCTGCCAGAAAGACCGGGATCATCGCAATCAGAAACAGAATCGGGGCCTTCGGCCCGACAGTTCCGAACAATACAGCCGCAGCAGCGAGCATGACCATTGCCGTAGCTGCGGTTTTTTTCGCGTCTGTAATCCTGGAGAGAAACATATACATGAATGGTGCTGTAAAAGAAACCAGTGAACCGATGGCATACAGCACAGCATATTCCAGATTGCTCACCCCAAAGAAATCATAGTATACATAAGAGCATACTCCAATATAGCCCCACAATGGTACCGTAATCAGCATTGCTGCTCCAATGAAAGCGAGGAGTTTCCGATTTCTGATGATGCCGAACGCCTGCAGCGTTGCCTGCAGAACATTATTGACTTTTCTCTTTTCCTCCGGCCATGTTTCTTCACTGATCAGGAATGGTATCAACGTAATTAGGATCGCTCCTCCTTCAACGAGGAAGATCCATCTCCATGAAAGAAACTCTATCATGAACGCACCGATGGCCGGAGCAAACAACGGTCCTATGACCGCTGCCGCCTGCGTGAGGGTTGTGACTGTCTGGAACGTTCTGCCTTTGAAACTGTCTCTTACGATGGCAGATGCGACGGTCAGCGCAAATCCGCCGCCAAGGCCGGACAGCCCTCTCATGAAGGTCAGTAGCCAGACCCCCTGCGCGAAGGCTGCAACCAGAAGAGGCAATCCCGCCAGCAGCAACCCGATAATCATGATAGGATTGCGCCCGTATTTGTCGCTGATCGTTCCCCCGATCAGCGTTCCAATGGCGCAGGCAAATAGATCGCTGTTCAGGCTAATATTAAGAAGAGCCTCCGATGCCCCAAATTCGACTTTGAGCACCGGAAGCGCAGGAAGATACATGTCCAGTGTCATCCACTGGACAGTCATCATAATGATTAACGTTGTAATATAAAGTGTTGTCCCCAGTCTAGGCTGGGGAACGAGAACTTCATTTTTGTTTATCATACACTATCAGCCCAGACCTAGTCCGAACTTATCTCTTACTCTCTTCATGACAGGCTCTGCAATGGCGGATGCCCTCTCCGCTCCGTCATTGAGCACTCTGATCAGCTCATCGGAGTGGCGGATTTCTTCAAAATTCTTTCTGATTGGAGCAAGGGCTTCCTGAGTAACTGCGACCAGCTCTTTTTTCAGATCGCCGTACCCTCTCCAGCTCTGTCCTGCCAAAATCTCTTCCACGGATGTGCCGCTGAAGGCACTGTAGATGTTCAGCAGATTGCTGACTCCTGGTTTATTGACAGGATCATATCTGAATTCACCGTCTGAGTCTGTCGTTGCTCTCATGATGGATTTCTTAATTTTGCTGTCTTCATCAAGGAGGGATATTCTCGAGTGGATGTTCTCTGCACTCTTGCTCATCTTCGCCTCCGGATCGTCCAGGGCCATGATGCGGGCGCCTTCCTTCATGAATCTTCCCTCAGGAACAACGAAGGTCTTGCCATATTTATTGTTCACTCTGATTGCGATATCCCTGGTGAGCTCAATATGCTGTTTCTGGTCATTTCCGACCGGGACAACGTCAGTATCGTAGAGCAGGATGTCTGCTGCCATGAGCACCGGATAGGTGAGAAGTCCAGTTCCTACGGATTCGTTTCCACCGCTCTTCGCTTTGAACTGTGTCATTCTGGAAAGTTCTCCTGTGTAGCTGTTGCAGCAGAGAACCCAGCCGAGTTCAGCATGCTCACTGACCTGCGACTGAACGAAGATAATCGACTTCTTAGGATCTACTCCGATGGCCATGTACAGTGCAGCTACATCCAGAATATGCTCTCTGAGTTCTTTTGGATCCTGCGGTACAGTAATCGCGTGTTCATCAACGATGCAGTAGATGCAATCGTGGTCTTCCTGCAGTTCAACAAACTGCTTCAGCGCACCGAGATAATTACCGATATGAATGTTTCCTGTCGGCTGGACGCCGGAAAATACTCTCTTCATCTGATGTTTTTCTCCTTATATATTGAATTCGGTCTGTTCCGTTCCGTCATCTTTTCTGGCTTTTTCTTTTTCTTTTTCCGCCTGTGCCTGCGCAGCTCTCTTCTCGGCTTTTTTCTTTTCTCTCTGCTTCTGCGCCTGCTCAGCCAGGTGGGCTCTCTCCTCTTCGTTGATCACCTTGGACATTGAGATAATTTCAATATCGCTTCCGACTCTCATGATCTTGACGCCCTGGGTTGCGCGTCCCAGACGTGAGATATCCTTGGCTGCAATTCTGATGATCGTACCCTTGGAGTTGATCAGCATGACTTCATCATTGTCATCGACAACGATAGCGCCGATGAGGTGACCGGTCTTCTTGAATTTGTTCTTATCATAAGTCAGAAGTCCCTTGCCGCCTCTTGCCTGAATCTTGTACTCCTCTACCGGTGTTCTCTTGCCGTAGCCTTTGCTTGTTACGACAAGCAGTTCTTCTTCCGGCTGTACAAGCTGCATTGCAACGACTTCATCATCTGCATCAAGGTTGATCGCTCTGACACCGCCTGCATTTCTGCCCATCGGTCTGACGTCCTTCTCACTGAAGCAGATGCACTTGCCGTTCTTGGTGATAATGATCACATTATCTGTTCCGGAAGTCTGCTTGATTTCAACGAGCTCATCTCCGTCCTTGAGAGAAATTGCGATGAGTCCGCTCTTGCGGTTGGTGTCAAACGCGGAAATCGCAGTTTTCTTGATTGTACCATGCTTCGTTACACAGATGAGGAACTTGTCATCGCTGAAATCTCTGAATGGAATGATGGCGGAGATGCGTTCTCTCTGCATCAGGTTCAGGAAGTTCGCTGCATTGGTACCTTTAGCAGTTCTGTTTGCTTCCGGAATGTCGTATGCCCTGATCTTGTGAACCTTGCCCATGTTGGTGAAGAACATGAGGTGGTCGTGGGATGATGTCATAATAAGGTCTCTGACGAAATCATCATCTCTTGTCACAAGTCCGGTGATGCCTTTGCCTCCCCTTCTCTGTGTCTTGTATGTATCTGCTGCGACTCTCTTCAGGTATCCTCTGTGGGTCAGTGTAATCGCAACCTGCTTCTCTTCGATGAAATCTTCTTCATCCATCTCATCGACAGCGGCAAGAATCTTGGTCCTTCTCTTATCTCCCCACTTCTTCTTGATCTCGAGCAGTTCATCTCTGATGACGCCCATGAGAAGTTTTTCATCTGCCAGAAGGCTCTTGTAGTATGCGATTCTTTCACAGAGCTCTTTGTATTCTTCTTCCAGCTTCTCACGTTCCAGTCCCTGCAGACGAGCCAGCCTCATATCAAGGATGGCCTGCGCCTGTTTCTCGGAAAGCCCGAACCGATCCATGAGTTTTTCTTTGGCGTCGTTGTAGCTTTCTCTGATGGTCTTGATCACTTCATCGATATTATCGAGGGCGATACGCAGACCTTCTACGATGTGTGCCCTTGCCTCTGCTTTATCCAGGTCGAACTGTGTTCTTCTTGTCACCACATCTTTCTGGTGCTTCAGATACTCTTCCAGGATCTGCTTGAGATTGAGGATCTTCGGTCTGCCATCTACGATGGCCAGCATGATCATACTGTAGTTTTCCTGCAGCGATGTGTGCTTGTACAGTTTGTTCAGCATGACCTGCGGATGAGCTGACGCTTTGAGTTCGATGACGATGCGGATGCCCTGTCTGTTTGACTCATCGCGTATTGCCGATATACCATCCAGCTTCTTGTCCCTTACCATTTCACCGATTCTTTCCAGCATTCTGGCCTTGTTGACCTGATACGGAATTTCGGTGACGATGATCTGGGATTTTCCGCGGCTTGTTTCTTCTATTTCACATACGGATCTGACAACACATTTGCCCTGCCCTGTTCTGTACGCTTCCTGAAAACCCTTCTTGCCCATAATCTGAGCGCCTGTCGGGAAGTCCGGCCCCTTGACGATCTTAAGAAGGTCATCAACGGTGCATTCTTCATCATCGATTCCGCATTCAATCATTTTGACGCAGGCGTCTATGGTCTCTGTCAGGTTGTGCGGCGGAATGGAGGTTGCCATACCAACGGCGATACCGTTGCTTCCGTTGATCAGAAGGTTCGGCACGCGTGAAGGAAGAACGACCGGTTCCAGTTCTTCTTCATCGAAGTTTGGAATCATGTCGACTGTGTTCTTATCAATGTCACGGATCATCTGCAGCGCGAACGGTGTCATACGCGCTTCCGTATAACGCATGGCTGCTGCGCCGTCCCCGTCGATGGAGCCGAAGTTTCCATGTCCGTCGATGAGCGGATATCTAGTCGCAAAAGGCTGCGCCAGTTTTACCATTGCTTCATAGATAGAACTGTCTCCATGCGGGTGGTATTTACCCATAACATCGCCTACGATACGGGCGGATTTTCTATGTGGTTTGTCCGGGGTAATGCCCAGACCGTTCATTCCGAACAGAATTCTTCTGTGTACAGGTTTGAGTCCGTCTCTGACGTCCGGAAGCGCTCTTCCAACGATGACGCTCATGGCGTAGTCGATGTAGGAGTTCTTCATCTCATCGTGGATCTCATGCTGTATCATTCTCTGATCTTCCAGTAAGCTTGTCTTCGTCACTTAAGATGTCCCCCTTTCCTTACACGTCAATCGTTGCATATACAGCATGGTCTTCAATGAACTTCTTGCGCGGCGGAACTTTATCGCCCATGAGTGTTGTGAACATTTCATCTGCCGCGTTGGCGTCATCTACCGTGATCTGTATGAGTGTACGCTTGCTGTAATCCATGGTTGTATCCCAGAGCTGTTCCGGATCCATTTCACCAAGACCCTTGTAGCGCTGGATATCATATTTGCTGCCTTTGAGTTTCTCCAGAAGCTCTTCCTGTTCTCTATCCGAATAGGTGTAGTAGATTTCCTTTCCCTTCTTGACTCTGAAGAGCGGCGGCTGCGCCGCATAGACATAACCGTTCTCGATGAGCGGCGTCATATATCTATAGAAGAAAGTGAGCAGCAGTGTTCTGATATGAGCGCCGTCTACGTCTGCATCGGTCATGATGATGATCTTATGATATCTGAGTTTCGTAATATCGAACTCCTGACCGATTCCGCAGCCGAAGGCTGTGATCATATTCTTGATTTCCTCGGAGCTGAGAACCTTATCGATTCTTGCCTTCTCAACATTCAGAATCTTACCGCGCAAAGGCAATATCGCCTGACGTTTTCTATCTCTGCCGTCCTTGGCGCTTCCGCCCGCCGAGTCACCCTCGACCAGGAAGATTTCTGAAATCTCAGGATTCTTCTCGGAACAATCCGCCAGTTTGCCTGGCATAGAATTGCCTTCCAGGAATGATTTTCTGACGGATTTCTTTGCCTTTTGTGCTGCCATTCTTGCTCTGGCTGCATCCAGGCATTTCTCCATGATGAGTTTAGCCTGTTTCGGATTCTCTTCGAGGAATGCGGACAGATAATCTGCTGTTGCTTTTTCTACAAATCCTCTCATATCTGAGTTTCCGAGCTTTGCCTTGGTCTGACCCTCAAACTGCGGCTCTGTCAGTTTGACGGATACGATGGCGGTGATACCTTCTCTGACATCATCGCTTTCAAATGGCTCATCTTTTTCTTTGAGAATATTGCTCTTTCTTGCATATGCATTAATGGTTCTGGTCAGAGCTGCTCTGAATCCCTGTAAGTGGAAACCGCCTTCTGTGGTCTTGATGTTGTTGGCATAAGAAGCAACGTTTTCCTTGTAGCTGTCCGTATACTGGATCGCTACTTCCGCTTCTCTGTTTTCTTCGCTGACTTCAAAGTAGATAATATCCTTATGAACCAGGTTTTTCGTTCTATTGAGATACTCTACATACTGTTTGATTCCGCCTTCATAGTAGAAAACATCTTCATTCTTGTAGCGCTCATCTTTGATACTGATTTTGACACCCTTGTTCAGGAAGGCCATCTCACGGAATCTTCTGGACAGCGTATCATAATCGTAAACGACATCATCGAAAATCGCAGGGTCCGGCCAAAAGGTGGTCTTCGATCCTGTTTTTCTTGTGTTGCCTTGTTCCTCAAGTGGGGTCACAGTCTTACCTCTTTCGTAAGCCTGTGTGTAGACTTTGCCATTTCTTCTTACTTCAACTTCCATGCGGGTGGAAAGTGCATTTACAACTGATGCACCTACGCCGTGGAGTCCGCCGGACACTTTGTATCCGCCGCCGCCGAATTTACCGCCGGCGTGAAGAACGGTGTGGATAACTTCTACAGCAGGAAGTTTCATCTTAGGATGCATATCTACCGGCATTCCTCTTCCGTCATCTTCCACTGTGATGGAGTTATCTTTATTGATTGTAACTTTAATTTCTGTGCAGAATCCGGCTAATGCTTCATCAACACTGTTGTCCACGATCTCATAAACGAGATGGTGCAATCCCGGTGAACCTGTACTTCCGATGTACATACCGGGCCTTTTTCTTACTGCCTCTAATCCTTCTAATACCTGTATTTGTTCGGCATCGTATTGCTGTATTTTATCGTTTTTTGCCATTCAATTTTCTCCTTACTATAAATTGCCACAAAACACACTATATTGTAGCATGAAATCGCCCATTTTACAACATTTTGTGTTTATTTTAATAAAAAACACGGCTTGGGTATTAAAATCTTCCCAGACCGTGCATTTTTTGCTTTATATTTATATTTCTGAAGCGACCTGCCCATCCATTATTTTGAAATATTTTCCTTTTGGCAGATTTTCTGCAACGCTTTCTATTATATCTGTTGTTGTGATGAACATCTGATTTTCTCCCAGAGACTGTATCAGCAGTATCTGCCGCTCGTTATCCAACTCTGAAAGAACATCATCCAAAAGCAGGATCGGTTTTTCACCTTTTTCTTCTTCAATAATTTTTATTTCAGACAGCTTCAGTGATAGCGCTGCTGTTCTCTGCTGACCTTGAGAGCCGAATCTTCTAAGATCAATGGCATCAGCATTGATGCTGAAGTCATCTCTGTGCGGTCCTCTGCTTGTGGTCCCGTTTCTGATATCATCTTCTCTGGTTGCCGCAAGAATTTCATAAAAATCTTCTTCTGTATTCGCGGAAGCAGGAATATTCGATTCGTATCGCAGTGCAAGTCTTTCTTTATCTCCGGTAATACCGAAGTGAATCTTTCTGCTGATTTCATCGATTCTTTCTATGAATTGCTTTCTCTTTCTGATGATTCTTGTTCCGCTGGCGGCAAGCTGCCTGTCCCAAATATCCAGAAGATCTGTATCAATTTGTTTTTCTTTCAGATAGATATTTCTTTGTTTCAGTATCTTATTGTAATCATTTAAATCAGAAAGATAACCCGCCCTGATTTGACACAACTCTCTGTTGATGAATTTTCTTCTTTTTTCCGGTTCATCTTTTACGATTTTCAGATCTTCCGGTGAAAAAATAATGATATAGATTCTATCAAGAAGTTCAGAAGTTCTTCTTACTTTAATTCCGTCTCTTTTGATACCTTTTTTTCCATCTTTTTTTATGACGATTTCTGTTGTTTTTTCACCTTCGTCATCTTCTGCTGTAGATTTGATTCTGCAGTATTCTTCTCCAAACTTGATGAGTTCTTTATCTTTTACACTTTTAAAAGATTTTCCAAAGGCATTTAAATAAATACCCTCCAGCAGATTTGTTTTTCCCTGGGCGTTTTTGCCAATGAAAATATTCACGCCTTTGCTGAAGGATACTTTTTGTTCTTTGTAATTTCTGAAATTATAAAGTTCTATGTCTTTGATATACATATACGAATTACATAGAAGGAATTCTTACAGGAAGAATCAGATACTCATATTGATCTCCATCAACTGGTTTTACAACACATGGAGAAACACCGGTCTTGAAATTCAATGATATCTGCTCATCATCAATAACTTTCAGAACATCAAGCACAAATTTAGAATTGAATCCAATTTCAAGATCATTTCCGGTCTTTTCTACTATTATTTCTTCCTTTACATTTCCTTCTTCTGACCTTGAAGTAATCGTCATAAGATCATTCTTGATGATCATCTTGATCAGATTGTTCTTTCCTTCTCTTGAAAGAAGTGATGCTCTTTCAATACTTTCAAGAAGCATTTCCTTGCTGACAGTTACCTTTGTTGTATTTTCTGTTGGAAGAATATCATTGTATTTGATGAATTCTCCTTCCATTCTTCTGATGATGATTTCATTACTTCCTACATTGATAACTTCTCTCTTTTCACCGAGCATGATGTTGATATCTGAATCATCTTCATCTTCAGATATAATCTTACTGATTTCATTCATGACTTTCGCTGCAATGATGAATTTATTCGGTGAAGCACTCTTCATATTTTCTTTTACAAGAGCAAGTCTGAATCCATCAAGAGAAACCATCTTAATATATTCTTCATCTATTTCTGTCAATATTCCTGTAAGAACGCCCTTTGATTCATCAACACTTGCTGCAAAAGCAGTTTTTCTGATCATCTCTCTGAAAATGTCTCTGTCAAGAGTGATGCTTTCACTTCCTTCTTCTTTATTACCGATTTCAGGAAATTCATCGGTTGGGAAACTTACAACATTGAATTCAGAAAAACTTGTTTTGATCAGAACGGTTCCGGATTCGTCACAGCTGATCAGAATATCTTCATTTGGAAGTTTTCTGATAATATCACCAAAGAGTTTTGCCATGACTACAATTGCACCTGGTTCCTGTACATCAGCATTGATTTCTTTTTTGATGCTGATTTCTAAATCAGATGCAGTAAGAATGAGACTTCCCTCTTCTGTTGCTTTTATCATAATTCCCTTGAGAATAGGAATTGTTGTTCTATTTGATACTGCCTTCGATACAGTATTTAATGCCTTTGCAAGAATCTGCTGATTACATGTGAATTTCATGACTTCCTCCGAAAAAAATCCCTTATTATTATATTATATATTTAGTAATAGTAGTAGTAGAGGCTGTGAATTTGTTGATATGCTCTGTAAGCGTTGAAAATCAGCCACTATTTATTGTTTAAACCCTGTGGAAAACTTGTTTTTTTCATAAACAGTTACTGTTTATAAATCTATTTACTGAAGATCATCTTTTAGATTTCTGATATCTTCAAAAAGAGTCGGATCCAGTTTCACCTGTTTTCCGATTTTATCGCACGCATGGAGAACTGTAGTGTGATCTCTTCCTCCGAAGGATTCTCCTATTTTAGGAAGGGAAAGATCTGTCAGTTCCCGGCACAGATACATCGCAATCTGTCTAGGATGTGAAAACTCTCTATTTCTTTTTTTAGATTCAATATCTGCAATTTTGATATTATATTTCTTACATACAGCTTTTTTGATAGATTCACAGGAGATATCGATATCTCTTACTGAGAATATATCAGTCAGGTATTCTTTCGCAAACTTTGCTGTAAGTGGCTGGTTCTTGAATTTTGAGAAGGAAATGACTCTAAGCAGTGCACTATCCAGTTCTCTGATATTGAATTTGATTTTTTCTGCAATCAGATCAATGACTTCAAGTGTATTCTCATCAATCACAAGACCTTCTTCTTCTGCTTTTTTTCTGAGAATTGCTACTCTTGTTTCAAAATCAGGAGGCTGGATATCAGCCATGATATTTGATTTAAATCTTGAAGTCAGTCTTTCGTCCAGGTCTCTCAGTTTATTTGGATGTCTGTCACTGGAGATTACGATTTGTCTGTTCAAACCATATAGAGTATTAAATGTATGGAAGAATTCCATCTGCGTGGATTCTTTGCCCTCAATAAACTGAATATCATCGATCAGAAGAACATCGACATTTCTATACTTCGATTTAAACGCATTTAATTTACTGTTTTTATTGACAGGATCCTGAAGAGCTTGAACAAGCTCGGATGTAAACATCTCTGATGAAACATAGAGAACTTTCAGAGACGGATTCGTTCTCATAATATGCTGTCCGATTGCGTGCATCAGATGGGTTTTACCAAGGCCTGATCCTCCGTAAATAAAAAGAGGGTTATACGCTGTGGAAGGATTGTCTGCAACAGCAAGGGAAACCGCATGGGCATATTCATTGTTCGGTCCGACGATGAAATTATCGAAATTGAATTTTGGATTCAGATAGTATTCTTCTTTGTAAGGATTGGAAGAATCTATAGAAGGAGCAGCGGTTCTGCCCTTCTTTCCTTCCAGGATTTCTTTGATTTCATCTTCAGATTTATGCGTAATGAGAATATGGTAAGTTTTATGAAATACTTCTTTGATGGCATTTTCAAGAATATCGATGTATCTCGGATTTCTTGAGAACATATTGGCTTTGAAGCTTTCTGTTACAGCAAAAGACATGGTTCCTTTCTCTTCGTCCATCTCGAGGGGTACCAGAGGAAGAAACCAGGTTCTGTAGCTGACATCAGTCAGTTCCTTACTTGCGAGAGCAAGCACATCTTTCCATTTCAGAGTGTTGATCTTATCCATCACGTGACAATAACCTTTCACTATCTTTGATATCTATCATATCATAGAACAAATACTATGATACAAAAATAGTTATCCACAGGCAATAGTTAAATTTTAATGTCCTATTTTCAATGATAGGAGGACTTATCCACAACAAGTGGATAAAGTTGTGCATAGTTTCAACAGAAACAACAATATATTGTGTTACTTTCAAAAAAATGTATAATAATGGAATTTTAAAATTGTAAAAGGGCCTATTTTCAAAGCATAGAGGCTTAAATAAATTGACATGGTTTTTTTGGGGTTGTATAATACTTGAGCATATGTGCATAAGTTGAAATTTAGATTTGTGCAGGTAAATAAGAAAGAAGGAGGAAAAGCCCATGAAAATGACATATCAGCCAAAGAAGAGGCAGCGCAAAAAGGAGCACGGCTTCAGAAAAAGAATGAAGACAAAGAATGGTAGAAATGTACTGAAGAGAAGAAGAAAAAGAGGAAGAAAAGTTTTATCAGCATAGAGACCGCAAACTAGAGTGGTCTTTTTGTTATTGATATTACTGAAAGACAATGCGAAAAAAGGAAATACTGAGAAAAAAGGACGATTTTCAGGCGATATACAAAGCCGGAAAGTCAGTTCCGGAGAGGTATGTAGTTCTTTTTTATAGAAAGAATGATCTCCCATATAGCAGGACAGCCTTTTTAGCAAGCAAAAAGGTCGGAAACAGCATTCAGAGAAACAGAGCCAAACGTCTGATGAAGGAAAGTTACAGACTGAACGCAGATAGATTTCTTGATGGATATGATCTCATTTTCATCGCCAGAAATACGATCAACGGGAAAAAGCAGAAAGACGTACAAAAATCACTTCTGAATGCGGCAAAAAGAGGAAAAGTTACGGGAAGATAATATCATGAAACATGTTTTTATCGCTTTGATACGATTCTATCAAAAGTTTATATCCCCTCTTTTTCCACCTAGATGCAGGTTTTATCCTACATGTTCGACCTACTGTATTCAGGCTCTGGAAAAATACGGGTTTTTTAAGGGAAGTTATCTTGGAATCAGGAGACTGATGAAATGTCATCCGTTCCACGAAGGAGGATACGATCCTTTAAAATAGGAGGAAAATAATTAATGTATACTATACTAGGCGTAATAGCAAAGCCAATGGGGCTTTTGCTTGACCTTCTGTATGGATTCATAGGAAATTACGGTATCTCCATTATCATATTTACAGTGTTTGTAAAGCTGTGTCTCTATCCGCTCTACATCAAGCAGACGAAGTCAACAGCGATGATGTCTGAAATGCAGCCTAAGATCAAGGCTCTTCAGAACAAATACGGAAACGACCAGGAAACACTGAATATCAAAATGCAAGAGCTCTATAAGGAAGAGAAGTTCAACCCAATGGGCGGATGTCTTCCTATGCTCATTCAGATGCCAATCATCATGGGGCTGTTTGCCCTTCTCAGAAATCCGATGAGATACATCACAAAGGATTCCATGATTTTCGCATTCCATGAACCATTCCTGTGGATCAAAGACCTGAGCCAGCCGGACCCATGGATTCTGCCAATCATCGCAGGTGTTGCTACGTTCATCGCGTTTACAATGAACAGAATGCTTCAGGATACAGGATCAGACGCAGCGAATCAGTCAGCTGCTATGATGAAGATGATGCAGTACATCTTCCCTATCATGATTCTTTGGATGGCCAGATCATTCCCTGCCGGACTCGCACTTTACTGGGCAGTCAGCCAGATCATTCAGATTGGATTCAATATCCACCTGCAGACGCTCAGAAAGAAGATCAAGAGAGAGCAGAAGGAAAGACAGATCAGAGAGAAACTGGAAAAGAAAAACAGAAATATGTAAGTCTCGATATACGGAGGAGATATAATGGATTACACAGAAAAATGGGGCAAAGATATCAATGAAGCGGTAGAGCTTGCCCTGATTGATCTGAAGGTTTCCAGAGACGAAGTAGAAGTGACGGTTCTTGAAGAACCAACAAAAGGTTTTCTCGGCATTGGTGCGAAACTGGCCAAGGTAAGAGTAGAAAAGAAAGCTCCGCAAAAGCCGGAGAAACCGGAGAAGAAAGAGCCGGAAAAGAAAGCCCCGGAGAAAAAGGAGCAGCCGAAGAAATCTTCAAAACCAAAAGAAAAGAAGACAAACGACAAGAAGTCTCAGGAGAAAAAACCTGAAGAAAAGAAAAAGAACATCGTCCTGGATGATGTAGATATAAACGATCTGAAAGTCGTTGAAGAACACGAAGCACTCACCTTCCTGAAAGACATAACAGGAAAGATGGGTCTGGATCTTGATTTCAACGCAAGGGTTGGTGAAGATCTCGTTTATGTTGAAATGAGCGGTAAAGACTCAAGAACTGTAATCGGCAAAAGAGGACAGACTCTCGATGCAATACAGTATCTTACAAGTCTTGTTGTAAACAAAGAAAAGGAAAAGTACACCAAGGTAGTCGTTGATGCAGAAAACTACAGAGCCAAAAGAGAAAGAACTCTGGAGCAGCTTGCAAACAGACTTGCCGCAAAGGTTGTCAAGACAAGGAAGCATATCCGTCTTGAGCCAATGAATCCTTACGAAAGAAAGGTTATTCATGCAACCTTGCAGAAGAATCCTAACATAACAACAAGAAGCGAGGGCGAAGAGCCTTACAGAAGAGTTGTTATCGAACTGAAGAAATAGCTTGATGAGGCCCGCTTTCTGCGGGCCTTTGTATTTAGTGTTATGTGTGAAACAATTGCAGCAATCTCAACCGCCTACGGTGAAGGCGGAATAGGAATCATAAGAATCAGCGGACCGGAATCTCTCAGTATTCTCCGCAGGATATTTGATTGCAAAAGCAACATCAAGAGTCGCAGAATGACGTATGGTAAAATCGTCGATCCGGAAAATGACAACATCATCGATGAGGTGCTTGCTGTTTACATGAAAGCGCCTTCCACTTATACAGGGGAGGATGTGGTGGAAATCAACTGCCACGGAAGCATGGTATCTCTCAGGAAGACACTTGCTCTTGTGCTCCGCGAGGGAGCACGTATGGCAGAACCCGGAGAGTTCACGAAAAGAGCATTTCTGAATGGGCGGCTGGATCTTTCACAGGCAGAGGCGGTTATTGATGTGATCAAGGCGAAGGCAGATGCATCTTATGAAGCTGCCCTCTCCCAGATGGAAGGAAGCTTATCCAGAAAAGTGAGAGAGATCAGGACTTCCGTGCTTGATATTCTGGTTGAGAC
Source organism: Clostridiales bacterium (assembly GCA_015058205.1). GTDB lineage: Bacteria > Bacillota > Clostridia > Peptostreptococcales > Anaerovoracaceae > Lentihominibacter. The sequence continues at coordinate 24,569 of SVCS01000001.1, read as the reverse complement.
AACGGTCAACATTGACTATCCGGATGAAGACATCGAGCAACTTACATATGACAAGCTTCTCGCCGGACTGGAAACGGTCGGAGATGAAATCAGAAAACTGCTTGCAACAGCGGACACTGGACGCATGATCAAAGAAGGCATCAGAGTTGCAATTGTCGGAAGACCGAACGTAGGAAAATCTTCTCTGATGAACTGTCTGCTCAGACAGTCCAGAGCGATTGTCACAGAAATCCCGGGAACCACCAGAGACACAATCGAAGAAGCAGTCAGCATCAGAAATATTCCAGTTTATCTGATTGATACAGCAGGTATCCGTGAGACGGAAGATGTTGTTGAGAAGATTGGCATTGAGCGGACGAAGGAAGCCTTCAATCAAGCTGATCTGATTGTGCTCATTGTAGACGCCAGCCAGCCTTTGACGGAAGAAGATGAGGATATTCTGACGCGTCTGGAAAACAGAAAATCCCTTGTATTGCTGAACAAGACAGATCTCGGAAACGCAGTAACCCCAAGGGATATAGCCGACAAATCGCCTAATAGCGATATAATTGAAACATGCCTGATCAAAGAAAAAGGCATTGATGAAATAGAAGATAAAATTGAAGCGCTTGTGTACGGCGGACAGCTGGCACAAAAGGACAGCGTCATGGTCAATGATGTTCGCCATGAGGAGCTTTTGAGAAAGGCTGAGCAAGCCGTCCGTGACGCAGCAGCGATCACAAAGACACAGGAAGCGTTGGATATTATAGAAATAGATATCAGAGAAGCCTATGACAGACTTGGAGAAATCATCGGAGAAACGGTTTCAGATGAAGTCATTGATGAAGTGTTCTCAAGATTCTGCCTGGGCAAATAGAACTATAGTTGGATAAGCAGGAGTGAAACATGGAAAAATTCCTGATGGGAGAATACGACATAATTGTGGTTGGAGCAGGTCACGCAGGATGCGAGGCCGGTCTTGCTGCAGCCAGAATGGGCAAGAAGACATTGATGCTTTCCATCAATCTTGAAGCAGTGGCCATGATGCCATGCAACCCATCCATCGGAGGAACAGGCAAAGGCCATCTCGTCAGAGAAATCGATGCCCTTGGAGGAGAGATGGGTCTTAACATCGATAAGACCTTTATTCAGAGCAGAATGCTGAATACAGCCAAGGGCCCTGCCGTTCATTCCCTGAGAGCCCAGGCAGATAAGAACCGATATCACCTTGAGATGAAGAAGACCATCGAGAAAGAACCACTGCTGGATATGAAGCAGGGAGAAGTCATCGATCTGGTCATCGAAGAAGACAGAGCCTGCGGTGTTGTTCTTCGCACCGGTGCAATCTACAAAAGTAAGGCTGTCATACTGGCGACAGGAACATTTCTCGCCGGTAAGATTTTCATTGGAGACAGTGTGTTTGACAGTGGTCCGAACGGCCTGGCTCCTTCCATGGAGTTGGCGGGAAAACTCAGAGAGTACGGACTGCCGATGAGACGGTTCAAAACAGGCACACCTGCAAGAGCCCTTGCGGACAGCCTTGATTACGACAAGATGATTCCACAGGACGGGGACAGTGAAATCGTGCCCTTCTCTTTCATGAACGACGAGCTTGAAAAGGACCAGATAAAATGCTGGCTTACTTATACAAATGAAAAAACACATGAGGTGATTAGAGAGAACATCCACAGATCCGCAATGCTTGGTGGAAAGATCGAAGGGGTTGGTCCGCGTTACTGCCCTTCTATTGAGGACAAAATCAACCGATTCCCGGACAGGGCACGCCATCAACTATTCATTGAACCGGAAGGATTGGATACTGATGAGATGTATATACAGGGAATGTCCTCTTCCCTTCCTGAAGATGTGCAGCAGGCGTTTTATGAAACCATTGAAGGTCTCGAGCACTTAAAAATTGTAAGACCTGCATACGCGATTGAATACGACTGCATCGATCCGCTGGATTTGAAGATGAATCTGGAAAACAGAACCATAGAAAATCTATTCTGCAGCGGACAGTTCAACGGAAGTTCAGGATATGAAGAAGCAGCCGCGCAGGGACTGATGGCAGGCATCAATGCGGTTCTGAAGCTTGATGGAAAGGAACCTTTTGTCCTTGACAGAAGTCAGGCGTATATAGGGGTGCTCCTTGATGATCTGGTGACCAAAGGCACCAATGAACCTTATAGGATCATGACAAGCCGCGCCGAGTACAGACTGATGCTCCGGCAGGACAACGCTGACCTGAGACTGACGGAACTCGGGTATCAGGTTGGGCTGGTGAAGCAAGATCGCTATGAAAGATTTCTTGAGAAGAAGGCTGCTGTGGAACAAGAAACACAGCGGCTAAAACGCAAGATCATAAGTCCAGAAGCTGCTAATCCGCTTCTTGAAGAACTTGGAACTGCGCCGCTGAAATCCGCACAGTCACTGCATGAGCTCATGCGCAGACCTGAAGTGACCTATGATAACACAGCATCTCTGGATCCGGAGAGACCAGAACTATCCCGCCACCAGAAGACAACGATGGAAGTTGAAATCAAATACGGCGGATACATACAAAAGCAGCTTGCACAGATTGAGAAATTCAAGAGACTCGAAAACAGAAAGCTCAGCAGCGATATAGATTATGAGAGCATCAAAGGTCTCAGGATCGAGGCCCAGCAGAAGCTGAATAATATGAAGCCCCTTTCTCTTGGGCAGGCATCCAGAATATCAGGGGTCTCTCCTGCTGATATCAATGTGCTGCTGATCTATCTGGAGAAAGAACGCAGATCATAATGATCGGTGTCAGAAGAACGAATGAACGAATTAAGAAACTTTATTGAACAACTGCATATTGCAAACCCGGAAGAGAAAGAAAAACAGCTGATCAAGTACATGGAAGGCATTCTGGAATGGAATGAAAAGGTCAATCTCACTGCCATTACAGATCGAGATGAGTTCATACAGAAGCACTTTATAGATTCTCTTTTATGCGCGGAAACCCTTGAGTTTACTGATTCATCGTCTATTTGCGATATTGGAACAGGGGGTGGATTCCCAGGTGTTCCTCTCGCTATTTGCTATCCAAACAAACAGTTCACCCTGATGGATTCTCTGGAGAAGAGATTAAAGATCGTAAGACAGCTTTGTGATGAGATCGGCGTCGAAAATGTGCAGGTTGTTCATGGCCGCGCAGAGGAGCTGGCCAAACAGAAAGACTACAGAGAGCAGTTTGATCTTTGTGTTTCCAGAGCCGTTGCAAATATGCGCGTGCTCAGTGAATACTGTCTGCCTTTTGTAAAAGCAGGCGGATGTTTCATCGCATATAAAGGACCGGACTGCCAGTCGGAAATCGATGACGCGAGAAGAGCAATACAGATTCTTGGCGGAGGTGAACCGGAAATCAGAGCTCTCTCACATTTGGATCACAGCCTTGTACTGATTAGTAAGGTGTCAAATACGCCGCCAGCTTATCCTCGAAAAGCAGGAACACCGGCGAAAAAGCCTTTGTAAAAAAATAAACGCATTGATGAAATGGAAATAAATGGAAACCCGAACTTTCGAAAATGTTTCACGTGAAACATTGAAGAAATATTTCGGGGTTTCTCATTTTTTTGCTGCTTTTGCTATAGAAAGAAAACGAAGTATGGTATATAATCAAAATGACTTGAAGATAAAATAGGAGGTAAAAGTGGGTAAGGCGATAGCGATATTTAATCAGAAGGGTGGCGTTGGCAAAACGACCACTAATATCAACCTGGCTGCATGTCTGGCACTAAAAGGCAAGAAGGTTCTGATTCTGGACATCGACCCACAGGGAAACACTACAAGCGGCGTTGGAGTTTCAAAGAAGGGTCTTGAACTGACGACCCATGAGATCCTCATTGAGGATGATCATCATCCAGCCGAAGCAGTAATCCCGACAGGCGTCCCTAATCTTGACATCATGCCGGCAAGCGTACAGCTGGCAGGCGCTGAGGTTGAGCTTATCAATATGGCGGGAAGAGAGAAGCGGCTTAAGATGGCTATAGATGTGCTGAAGCCGGATTATGACTATATATTTATAGATTGTCCGCCATCATTGGGAATACTGACAATCAACTCTCTGACAGCGGTAGATTCCGTCCTGATTCCGATTCAGTGCGAGTTCTATGCTCTTGAAGGCGTAAGCCAGCTTATGAGCACAATAGATATCGTAAGAACGCATATGAATCCGGGACTTGAGATAGAAGGTGTTATTCTGAGCATGTTTGACGGCAGAACAAACCTGTCTGCTCAGGTCGTTGAGGAAGTCAAGAAGTACTTCAAAGAGAAGGTCTACACAACGGTAATACCAAGAAACGTAAGGCTAGCAGAAGCTCCGAGCCATGGAATGCCGGTCATTCAATATGACCCTAGATCAACAGGGGCACAGGCTTACATGGAATTTGCCGAAGAATTTCTCGAAAACGAAAAGGAGAGATAAATGGCAACAAAGACCAAAGCCAAAGGGCTGGGGAAGGGTTTAGACGCATTGTTTGGAGATGCGGAAGTCGCCCCGGCAGCAAAGAAACCTACATCAAGGAAAAAGCAAACAGAGGTAAAAACAGAAGAATCCCCTTCAGAAGAGAGAGGGGTTCTTTATGTTAGTATTGATGACATAAAACCAAATACGACACAGCCTAGAAAGAATTTTGATGAGGAGAAGCTGGAAGAGCTGGCCACATCAATCGAAAGACACGGTGTGATTCAGCCACTGGTTCTCCGCAAGCTGGGCAAGGGATATGAGATTGTCGCAGGTGAAAGACGGTGGAGAGCCGCCAGAATCGCAGGGCTCAAAGAAGTTCCATGCATTGTCAAAGAGCTGACTGATGAAGAGAACATGCTTCTTGCAATCATCGAGAATATGCAGAGGGAAGACCTTAATCCGATTGAAGAAGCAGAAGGTATCAGACAGATGATCGATACTTACGGATTGACACAGGAGCAGGTTTCCTACAGTGTCGGCAAAAGCAGGCCATATATCAGTAACAGTCTGCGGCTGTTGAAGCTTCCGCGCCAAGTGCAGGAACTGACTGCGGAAGGGGAAATCACTACCGGTCATGCACGCGCGCTTGCGGGCATTAAGAGCAGGCAGCTCCAGGTGGATCTGGCAATGAGAGCAGCGAAAGAGGACCTTTCTGTAAGGCAGATAGAGAATCTGGTGAAGGCAGCAAAAGAGCCGCCGAAGAAGCCAGCCGCAAGAACGCCTAAGACAGCAGATGAGAAGAGAGTAGAGGAAGACCTTAAGAACGCTCTTGGAACAAGAGTCAGATTGAACAGAAAAGGGAAAAAGGGAAAGATCGAAATCGAGTTTTACAGTACAGAAGAATTGGAGAGACTGATAGATCTTCTCAAGACACTTGGATAAGGTTTCACGTGAAACAATCTTAACTGGTAAATAATGGAAGTTAATATAGAAAGAAGGTTAACTATGGAAAGAAACGTTGGAACAGTTTCAAGGGGAATCCGGTGCCCGATCATCCGTGAGGGTGACAACATCGGAGAAATCGTTGTTGAAAGTGTGCTCAAAGCAGGGGAAACAGACGGCTTTGCACTCAGAGACAGAGACATCGTATGTGTTACAGAGTCAGTTGTAGCAAGGGCGCAGGGAAATTATGCCAGCGTTGATGCGATTGCAGCAGACGTCAAGGCGAAACTTGGCGGAGGAACCATCGGTGTCATTTTCCCGATTCTTTCAAGGAACAGATTTGCAATCTGCTTAAGAGGAATCGCCAAGGGCGCAGAGAAAATCGTTCTCATGCTCAGCTATCCAAGTGATGAAGTCGGCAATGCGCTGATCACAATGGACCAGGTTGACGAAGCCGGCATCAATCCTTACAGTGATGTACTGGATCTGGCTAAATACAGAGAACTCTTCGGAGAGAACAAGCACCAGTTCACAGGCGTTGACTACGTTCAGTACTACAGCGATCTGATCAAGGAATGCGGCGCGGAAGTAGAAGTTGTATTCGCAAATCACGCTGAGGAGATCCTGAACTACACAAAGAATGTCCTTACCTGCGATATTCATACAAGAGAAAGAAGCAAGAGACTTCTTAAAGCCGCGGGCGCAGAGAGAGTTTGCGGACTGGACGATATCCTGACTGCTCCTGTTGATGGCAGCGGCTACAACGAGAACTTCGGACTGCTCGGATCCAACAAGGCTACAGAAGATACCGTCAAGCTCTTCCCAAGAGCTGCAGAAAGTCAGGAGCTGGTTGAAGCGATTCAGGCAGATTTCAAGGAAAAGACGGGCAAGAATGTAGAAGTTATGATCTATGGCGACGGAGCATTCAAGGATCCTGTCGGAAAGATTTGGGAGCTTGCAGACCCGAGAGTAGGCGTCGCCTACACAAAGGGCCTTGAGGGAACACCAAACGAACTCAAGCTCAAATATCTGGCCGACAATGATTTTGCAGATCTTTCGGGAGACGCTCTGAAGGATGCAATCAAAGGAAGAATCACAGAAAAGGACGGAAGCCTCGTCGGTAAGATGGAATCAGAAGGCACAACACCTCGTCAGTTGACAGACCTGATCGGTTCACTTTGCGATCTGACGTCAGGCTCCGGCGACAAGGGAACACCAATCGTATTCATCCAGGGCTATTTCGACAACTATACGACAGACTAATCATATGATGATGAGGGAGGCCTCAGAGGCCTCCTTTTTATGCAAAGACCGCTTTATTACAATAAAGCGCTATCTCTCTAACGGAGTGCCAATTTTTGCCAAAAGTATAGTTTTTTGTACAATTCTTAGGTATAATCATTCTACAGCACTAAATATATATGTAGCTAATTAAAAATAACATACAAAGGAGAGAAGCTATGACAGTCAGAATCGATGGAAAGAGTCTTACTATTGAAGACGTAATCAATGTCTGCAGACATTACGAGAAAGTCGAAATCACCGAAGATGCTAAGGTCACGGTGAACAGATCCAGAGACTACGTCAGAGAGAAACTTGAAAACGATGCAGTTATCTACGGATTGACAACAGGTTTCGGAAGATTTGCAAACGTTAAAATTTCATTTGAAGACACTGCCCAGTTACAGAAAAACCTCATCATGAGTCATACTTGCGCGATGGGCAATCCTTATCCGAAGCACTATGTCAGAGCAGCGATGCTTCTGAGATGCAACAATTTGACAAGAGGATTCTCAGGCATCCGTCTTTCGACTATTCAGACAATGATAGACATGCTGAATGCAGATATTATTCCTATCGTTCCTGAGAAAGGATCAGTAGGTTCATCAGGCGACCTGGCACCGCTTTCCTGTATCGCGTTAGGACTTATCGGAATGGGAATGGTCGAATACAAAGGCAAGGTCGTTGAAGCCAAAGAAGCCTTTGAAGCAGAAGGCCTTACGCCGGTAGAACTGGCAGCCAAAGAAGGACTTGCTCTGAACAACGGTACACAGATGATGACAGCTGTAGGCGTAAACGTTCTCTACGATGCAATGCAGCTTCTCAAAACGGCAGACATAGCCGGTGCACTGACAGGCGAAGCAATGCACGCAATCCGTAAAGCGTATGACCCTAAAGTGCATGCCATTAGAGGTCACGAAGGACAGATGATCGAAGCAGAAAATATGAGAAGGCTTCTCGATGGATCATACAATGCCAGATGGCTGCATGAGACGAAGGTGCAGGATCCGTATTCACAGAGATGTCTGCCGCAGATTCATGGCGCATCCAGAGATGCCATACAGTATGTTTACGATAAGGTTACCATCGAAATCAACGCAGTAACAGACAATCCTCTGGTCTTTGCAGAAGAGGATGAGGTAATTTCCGGCGGAAACTTCCATGGACAGCCGATGGCACTTGCCTTTGACTTCCTGAAAATCGCGATTTCAGAACTGGCAAATGTTTCAGAGAGAAGAATTGAGCGTCTTGTAAACTCACAGCTTTCAGAAGGTCTGCCTGCATTCCTCGTTAAGAATGGCGGTCTCAACTCGGGTTACATGATCGCGCAGTACGCGGCAGCTTCCATGGTTTCTGAGAATAAGGTATATGACCATCCTGCATGCGTCGACTCAATCCCAACGTCTGCAAATCAGGAAGACCATGTATCCATGGGAACAACATCTGCCAGAACAGCAGCGATGGTTCTCGACAATGCGCAGAAGGTTCTTGGCATTGAGCTCTCTGCTGCAGCACAGGCAATCTGGCTCAGACAGGAACAGGGCGAAAAGGGTATCGACAATCTGGCGCCTGCAACAAAGGTCGCTTATGATTTCATCAGGACAAAGGCTGATCCAATCGAAGAAGATATCATCATGATCGACGAGCTGAAGAAGTTTGACGAGATGGTCAAGGACTTCTCGTTGAACGAAGCAGTAGACAAAGTAATCAATCTGAAATAGATTCCGAAGAGAAGGAGGAACCCCAATGTTAGAAAACAAAGCAATCGCAAATGCAATGACAATCAAACTGGATCTGGGATATCCGGAAATGCCTGAGTTCCAGGAGGGAATCAGAAGAGCACCAGACAGAGGATTCAGACTTTCGAAAGCACAGACGAAGATTGCACTCAGAAACGCGCTTCGTTATGTTCCGGAAGAACTTCATGAAAAACTTGCGCCGGAATTTATGGAAGAACTGAAGACATACGGAAGAGTATACGCTTACAGATACAGACCGGCAGGCAGAATCTACGGAAAGCCAATCGATGAGTACAAAGGCAACTGCCTCGCAGGTAAGGCATTCCAGGTTATGATTGACAACAATCTGGATTTTGAAGTAGCGCTGTATCCATATGAACTCGTTACATACGGAGAGACAGGTTCCGTATGCCAGAACTGGCTCCAGTACAATCTCATTAAGAGATACCTGGAAGAAATGACAGAAGAACAGACACTGGTCGTTGAATCAGGACATCCTCTGGGACTGTTCCCTTCAAAGCCGGAAGCACCAAGAGTCATCATCACAAACTCCATGATGATTGGTATGTACGACAATCTGGAAGACTGGGAAGTCGCAGAAGAAATGGGCGTAGCCAACTATGGACAGATGACTGCAGGCGGATGGATGTACATCGGACCGCAGGGAATTGTTCACGGAACATTCAACACGATCCTCAATGCAGGACGTAAGGAACTGGGCGTTCCGGAAGACGGCGATCTGGCCGGAAAGACATTTGTATCATCTGGTCTGGGCGGAATGAGCGGTGCGCAGCCTAAGGCAGCAAATATTGCAAATGCAGTCGGTATCTTCGCGGAAGTCGACCAGTCAAGAATCGACACAAGACACGATCAGGGATGGGTCGATGTAGTATGCCAGGATCTGGACGAAGTATTTAAGCTCGCACAGGAAAAAATCGATGCAAAAGAAAGCATTTCAATTGCATATCATGGAAATATCGTAGATTTGCTTGAAGCAGCAGTAGACAGAAACTTCCACATCGACCTGCTTTCAGACCAGACGTCATGCCACAATGTATATGACGGCGGATACTGCCCGGTTGGATATACATTTGAGGAGAGAACTCAGATGCTCCACGAAGACAGAGACAAGTTCTGCAAGGAAGTTGACAAGACTCTCCACAGACATTATGCAGCCATCAAGGCACTTACAGAGAAAGGAACATATTTCTTCGACTACGGCAACTCCTTCATGAAGGCAATGTATGATGCCGGCGTTAAGGAACTTTCAAAGAACGGCGTAGATGATAAAGACGGATTCATCTGGCCTTCCTACGTTGAAGACATCATGGGACCAATTCTCTTCGACTATGGTTATGGACCATTCAGATGGGTATGCCTCTCCGGCAAGCCGGAAGACTTGAGGGCGACAGACCAGGCTGCCATGGAAGTTATCGATCCGAACAGACGCGGTCAGGACAGAGACAACTGGATCTGGATCAGAGATGCTGAGAAGAATAAGCTGGTCGTAGGAACCCAGGCAAGAATCCTCTATCAGGATGCGGAAGGAAGAAGAGATATCGGTCTGGCATTCAACAAGCTCGTAAGAGAAGGCAAGATCGGCCCTGTCATGATGGGAAGAGACCACCACGACGTTTCCGGAACAGACTCACCGTTCAGAGAGACATCAAATATTAAGGATGGATCCAACGTAATGGCAGATATGGCAGTACAGTGCTATGCAGGAAACGCAGCCAGAGGCATGAGCCTTTGCGCTCTGCACAATGGCGGCGGCGTAGGCATCGGTAAAGCGATCAACGGCGGATTCGGATTGCTGCTCGACGGAAGTGAAAGAGTTGATAAGATTCTCCACTCCGCAATGATGTGGGACGTAATGGGCGGTGTAGCCAGAAGAAACTGGGCGAGAAACGAACACGCCATCGAAACATCTGTTGAATACAACAAGAACTATGCAGGTAAGGGTCATATCACCATTCCTTATCTGGTTGAAGACAGCATCATCGATGAGACAGTCGATAAGTTTGTAAAGTAGAATAAGCAAAGACAATAAAAGAAGGTATTAAATACAGAATGGGAAAAGTACTGATTAAAAACATAGGCTGCCTGCAGACACCTGTAGGCAGCTACAGCCACAAAGGCAGCAAGCAGGGAGCAAACAAGAAGTACATCAACGCAGCAATCGCTGTAGAAGACGGAATCATCACAGAGATTCTTTCCGGAGGAAGAATTCCGGCAGGCATTTTTGATGAAGAAATTGATGCAGAAGGAAAGCTCGTTACACCTGGACTTGTAGACGGACATACACATCTGGTTTTCGGTGGCTACAGACAGCATGAAATCGCAATGAAGCTGGCTGGAGCAGGATATCTCGACATCCTCAGAGCAGGCGGCGGCATTCTGGACACAGTCGGCAAAACCAGACAAGCATCAAAAGAGGAACTCTATGATAAAACAGCAGGATTCCTCGACGAAATGATGAGCTTGGGCGTAACCTCATGCGAGGCGAAGAGCGGCTACGGTCTTGATAAAGAAACAGAAATCAAGATGCTGGAAGTCATCAAAGATCTTGGCGAAAAACACCCGATGGATGTTGTCCCGACATTCCTCGGACCGCACGCCGTTCCACCTGAATATGAGGGAAGAGGCGATGAATATATCGAAATGACCTGCAAAGAAATCCTGCCGGAAATCAGAAAGAGAAATCTGGCTGATTACTGTGATGTATTCTGCGAAGATTCCGTGTTCAATGCGGAGCAGAGCAGGACATATTTGAAGTGCGCCAGAGACATGGGCTTCGGACTGAAGATTCACGCTGATGAAATCGAAGCAATCGGCGGAACAGAACTGGCGGGCGAACTGGGCGCAGCATCAGCCGAGCACCTGATTGCCATTACGGAGTCAGGTATGGACGCTATGGCAGCAGGCGGTGTCACAGCAATGTGCCTGCCGGCGACATCTTTCTACCTCGACAAGACGTATGCTCCGGCAAGAACCATGATCGAAAAGGGTATTCCTGTGGCAATGGCCAGCGATTTCAATCCGGGATCATGCCCGTCACTGAACCTGCAGTTCGTCATCAACCTGGGATGCCTTAAGTACAAGCTAACGCCAGAGGAAGTGCTTACTGCAGTAACGATCAATCCGGCCTGCGCAATAGGCCTTGGAGAAAAGGTCGGAACCCTTGAACCTGGAAAGCAGGCAGACTTGATAATCTGGAATGCACCGGATTTCGAAATGGTGTGCTACAGATTCGGATCAAACATGACAGACAGGGTCATCAAAAAAGGAACCCTTGTCAAATAGAAGATAGAAGTTATTGCGTAGTAGATCATAAAAGGAGAACATAAGAAATGAAGTTAATCGACCTGAAACTGGACGAGTATCTGGACATCCTTATTTCTGATGAGCCTGCTCCGGGCGGCGGAAGTGTAAGCGCACTTGCCTGTGCACAGGGAGCAGCCCTCATTTCCATGGTATGCGACCTTACGACAGCCAAGAAGAAATATGCGGATGACCATGAACTGTGCAGACAGATCAAGGAAGAAGCGGTAAAACTCTATGGCGACCTCAAAGCAGCAATCGACAAAGACACAGATGCATACAATCTGGTTGCCGCAGCCTTCAAGATGCCAAAAGAAACTGACGAAGAAAAAGCTGCAAGAAAAAAAGCGATTGCAGACGGAACATTAGAAGCAACAAAGGTTCCGCTTAGCGTTATGCAGATGGGTATGGAAACCATAAAGCTGGCTGACAGACTCTACGGACATTTCAACAAGAACTGCGCTAGCGATCTCGGAGTAGGCGTTATCAACCTGCTGACAGGCATCCGCGGCGCTTGGATGAACGTGAAAATCAACCTGCCGGGAGTCAAAGATGAAGCTTTTGCAGCAGAGGCAGAGGCAGAAGGAAGGAAGATTCTTGCAGACGCAGAGGAGATTGCAGACAGATTATATAAGGCAATAGAGGAGGAACTTTAATGGCTAAAATTATTGAGAGCATTCCTAACATCAGTGAAGGAAGAAACAAGGAAGTTATCGAGGCATGTGTAGATCAGATCAGAAACACACCTGGATGCACACTTCTTGACTATTCATCAGACGAAACACACAACAGATCGGTTATCACTTATATGGGAAGCCCGGAAGCATGCGAAGAGGCAAGTGTAAAACTGGCTAAGAAGGCAGTAGAACTCATCGACCTCACAAAGCATGAAGGCGGACACCCAAGAATGGGATGCGTCGATGTCATACCGTTTGTTCCAATCAAGGAAGCTACTACAGAAGACTGCATCGAGCTGTCCAAGAAAGTCGGAGAAAGAATCGCTGCAGAAGCAGATCTGCCGGTATTCCTCTATGAAGATTCCGCAACAGCGAAGCACAGAAAGAACCTGGCGAAGATCAGAAAAGGTCAGTTCGAAGGAATGGCCGAAAAAGTCAAGGAAGAAAAGTGGTGCCCTGACTTCGGCGGAGCCAGAATCCATCCGACAGGCGGCGTAGTAGCAGTAGGCGCAAGACCTCCGCTCATCGCATTCAACATCAATCTCGCAACAGACAACGTTGAAATCGCAAAGAACATTGCGAACATCATCAGAGAAGTCAAGGGTGGCTTCAAGTGCGTAAAGGCTATGGGTCTGCTTCTCGAAGAGAGGAATGTTGCGCAGGTTTCCATCAACATGACAAACTTCAACATCACACCGCTCCACAGAGTTCTCGAACTCGTAAGAAGAGAAGCGGCAAGATATGGAGTCAATGTAATCGGAACAGAAGTCATCGGACTTGCTCCTATGAAGGCGTTCTTCGATGCAGCTGAATATTATTTGCAGATTGAAGACTTTGATCCTGACGTACAGGTTATTGAAAACCATCTGCTGTAATCCTGCATCGTTGCCGTAACGATAGCTTTCACGACAGACAATGCAAATTGGCTAAAATAAATTGGCAGGAGGAAGGGTGCATGACTGATCAGGTATTAAAGGGAGAATCATCTCTGGCGGAAGAAATCGTTCATATCCTGAGAAGCAGGATTATTAACGGAGAGTATTCCATTGGAGAAAAGCTCGTAGAAAACAAAATAGCGGAAGAGCTCAAAGTCAGCAGAACACCGGTAAGGGAAGCGTTCAAGCAGTTGACAAAAGAAAATCTGATTGAATACGTGCCGAACAAAGGGTGCTTTGCTAAGGGCTTTGATCAGAATGACCTCAACGATATCTATGCCGTAAGAAACGCTGTCGAACAACTGGCAGTTGAGTGGGCGATAAAAAACAAAACGGATGAGGACATTGCCAGGCTCAAAGAACAGCTCGAACTGATGGATCATTATAATGCCAACGGAATGGTCGATAAGTTCATTTTGGCGACGGAAGAGATCAGCAATATCTTCTACAAGATGACGGGAAGCAGATTTATTGTTCAGGCACTCAAGTCTTATCAGGAATATATCCTGCTGGCAAGACAAGGCATGATGACCAAGCGCGAAAGTCTGCAGGATATTCTCGAAGAGCATAAGGACATCTGCACAGCAATCGAGAGTGGAGATGTGGAGAGAGGAAAGATAGCAATCGGTTATCATCTCAAACAATCAGCTCAGAGAGCGGCAGACAGATGGCTGTAAAAAACCGAAACGTGAACAAATGCCCGGCGCAGAAATTGCGCCGGGTGTTTTAATTGTATTCAAACGGTATTTAAACGTGCCTTCCCCTTGACACAACTGGGCTGACTTGTTATAGTAACCCTATGATTTCATTATTTATTCAGATAAAGCAATAAAGCACCGAAGGAGAAGAGGATGATTAAGGTATTAAAGAAAGGCGATTATGCACTGGACGATGTTCTTATCAGAGACAGATCAGGCAGAGATGTGAGCCAGGTCGTAGCAGACATCATTTTTGGCGTTAAGATGGGAGGAGATCCAACACTCATCAACTACAGCCAGACTTTTGATGGTCCGATTGACGGAGCCCTTGAGCTCACAAAGGAGGAAATTGATGCTGCCGTTGCTGAGGTACCGGAAGAGGTTATGGAGACCCTTCAGGAAGCAGCTGACAGGATCGCCTTTTATCATAAAGCACAGCTTAGAGAGGGATACACACTCAAGGAAGACGGTGTGACGCTTCGTCAGAAGGTAGTGCCTCTTAAGAAAGTAGGAATCTACATTCCGGGCGGCACGGCGGCGTATCCGTCAACGGTTCTCATGAACGCCGTTCCTGCCAAGATTGCGGGAGTTGAGGAAATCATCATGGTATCGCCTCCGACAGCCAACGGCACCATTGCGCCGGTCATTCTGGCGGCAGCCCAAATCGCTGGCGTAGACAGAGTGTTCAGAATCGGCGGCGCGCAGGCAATCGCTGCCCTTGCCTATGGAACGAAGAGTGTTCCTAAGGTGGACAAAATCGTTGGCCCAGGCAACGCATACGTAGCAGAAGCGAAAAAGCAGGTATTTGGTCAGGTGGGAATCGATCTCATCGCGGGACCGAGTGAAGTCCTTGTCATTGCAGATAAGGGCGCAGATGCACGCATCGTTGCTGCAGACATGCTGTCACAGGCAGAGCATGACAAGATGGCTACGGCTGTTCTGATTACGACGGATCAATTCGTAGCAGAAAGAACGGCGGAGCAGCTGGAGGTTCAGCTGGCAACTCTTCCAAGAGAAGAAATCGCAAGAGAGTCTATCGATGTAAACGGCAAGATCATCATTGTTGATTCCATCGATGAAGCAATTGACCTGGCGAATGAACTTGCGCCTGAGCATCTGGAGCTGTTCCTTGATGACGCAGAGGCATATGCTGATAAGATTCGCAATGCGGGATCGGTATTTGTAGGGAAGAACTGCCCTGAAGCACTTGGCGATTACTTCGCAGGACCGAACCATACGCTGCCGACATCCGGCACCGCAAGATTCGCAAGTCCTCTGACAGTAGATGACTTCGTCAAGACCATGTCACTGACATATTATGAACCGGAAGCGCTCGAATACGCGAAGGATAAGGTAGCGCTGCTGGCAAGACAGGAAGGTCTGGAAGGACACGCCAGATCGATACTAAGCAGATTTGAATAAATAAGAAGTGGGGCGGCAACCCCGCCCCATAAAACAGGAACCAAGCAATGAAAATCAACGAAGATATATTCAGTAACAAAGAAAAAGCCATGTTTGCTCTCAGACAGCTGTACGCAAGTCATGGTTTTTCTATGTACAGAATGAGCAAGTTCGAAGGGTTTGAACTCTACGCAGCCAACAGAGACTTTCTGGATTCCAGTCAGATCATCACATTCACCGACACAGATGGGATGCTCATGGCACTGAAGCCGGACGTCACTCTTTCCATCGTGAAGAACAACAGGCACATCGGAAACCGCATCATCAAACTCTACTATAACGAGAACATCTACAGAGTTTCCCCAAAGACACATTATTTTAAGGAAATCATGCAGGTGGGGCTGGAGTGCCTGGGCAAGGTAGATGATAAGTGCATCAGTGAAGTACTGCTGCTGGCCGCCGAAAGCCTGAAGGTTTTAAGCGATGAGGCGAAGCTTGATGTCTCCAATCTGGACATTCTCACCCAGCTCTTCGCGAGCTGCGGATTTCCGAAGGAAACAGAAGAGCAGATTACCGCATGTATCAGCGGTAAGAACGCACACAGCCTGGAGAGAATCTGCCGAAGTGCGGACCTGGGACCGGCGAAGGCGGAACTGCTGAAGCTTTTAGTGAACACATACGGCAAGCCGGAGGAGGTCATCCCGAAGCTGGAAGACGCCTTCCTGAATAACAGCATCTTCTCCTTTGAAGAAAAGGAGGCCTATGCGGAGAGCATAGGAGCCTTGAAGAAGATCGTAGATGCCTTCAAAGAAGCAGGACTGGAAGATATTCTGAACATCGATTTCTCAGTAGTGAGCGACTTGAAGTATTACAACGGAATCATATTCAAAGGATTTTCTGCTGGCGTACCAGACGGAATCCTTTCCGGAGGGCAATACGACAAGCTTATGAAGAGCATGAAGCGGACGTCAAGAGCCATCGGTTTCGGCGTCTACATGGACAATCTCGGCAAGCTCTCAAAGTTCGATGACGAGGAGGTGGAGATCGATGGATAACATGATCAATGTAGCACTTCCTAAGGGCAGGCTGGGAGACACCGTCTATGAGATGTTTGAAAAGGCCGGTTTCGAATGTCCGTCCATCAAAGAGAAGAACAGAAAGCTCGTCTTTGAGAATCCTGAAGCAGGTGTCCGCTACTTCTGGGTCAAACCTTCCGATGTAGCAATCTACGTCGAAAGAGGTGCGGCTGATATCGGGGTCGTCGGCAAGGATATCCTCATGGAAGACAAGACGAATGTCTATGAACTGCTGGACCTGGGCGTTGGAAAGTGCCGCATGGCAGTTGCCGGACCGAAGGGATTTGCCTACGACCGAGATAATGAGCTGAGAGTCGCGACGAAATTCGTCAATGTGGCAAGAGAGTTCTATGCTTCCTCAGGAACGGATATCGATATCATCCACCTGAACGGATCCATCGAACTGGCGCCGATTCTCGGTCTTTCAGACGTGATTGTCGACCTGGTTGAAACAGGGACAACACTCCGTGAAAACAACCTGCAAGTCATCGAGGAAATCGCACAGATCAGCGCACGGCTTATCGCGAATAAAGCGAGCTTCAAATTCAAGACAAATCAAATCGAAAACATAGTGCAAAAGCTGGAAGACGTCATTGAATGACAGAGTAAAATACATGAGCAGATTTTTAAGCAGCAAGTACGAAGATCTTGAGCCCTATGTTCCGGGAGAACAACCTCAGGATCAGAAGTATATAAAACTGAATACAAATGAATCTCCATTCCCACCGGCGCAGGATGCAGTTGCAAAAGCAGCCGAGGCCGCGCAGCGACTTCAGCTTTACTCCGACCCTGACTGCAGAGTGCTGTCGGAGAAACTGGCAAAGCATCTGAGCAGTGAGAACGGACTGGATCTCACCAGAGAAAATGTAATCATTACAAATGGATCTGACGAAGTGCTTAACTTCGCATTCATGGCCTTTTGCAGCGGGGAGAAACCGGCGGTATTCCCGGATATCACCTATGGGTTCTATCCGGTTTTCGCAGATATGAACGGCGTCCCTTATAAGGAGATTCCCCTCGATGAGAGTCTGAAAATTGTTCCGGCGGATTACACTGGCGCCAATGGAACGCTCTTCATCGCCAATCCGAATGCGCACACAGGCGTTGCGCTCAGTCGTGATGAAGTGGAAGAAATCGTCGCCGGCAATCCGGACGATCTGGTGGTTGTTGATGAAGCTTATGTGGATTTCGGAGCAGAGAGCAGTTTGCCTTTGCTTGGCAAGTACGATAACCTGATGATTGTGCAGACCTTCTCAAAATCCCGCTCCCTGGCAGGGGCGAGGCTGGGGTTCGGTGTTTCATCCAAGGAGATCATCAGCGACTTGAACACCATCCGGAACTCCACGAATCCATATAATATCAACTCCATGACCATGGCGGCAGGAGTCGGTGTTCTGGAAAACGATGCATATACAAAAAAGAACTGTGAACAAATCATCGTTAATAGGCGATATACAGAGGAACAGCTCAAGGCCAAGGGTTTCGAG
This sequence comes from Clostridiales bacterium, assembly GCA_015058205.1. GTDB lineage: Bacteria > Bacillota > Clostridia > Peptostreptococcales > Anaerovoracaceae > Lentihominibacter. The sequence continues at coordinate 6,601 of SVCS01000001.1, read as the reverse complement.
CTGACGGAGTCCTCGGCGAACTTCATTTTTATGAAGCATCCCGAGGTGGATGGAGCTAAAATATACGAAGCAATGAAGCGCCGCGGCGTGCTGATTCGCCACTTTACCAAGCCGCGGATGGCACAGTACAACAGAGTCACAATTGGTAGCAGAGAACAGATGGATATCTTCCTGAAGGTTCTCGGAGAGGTTATAGAGGAACTGAAATGAGAGCAGCGGAAATCAACAGAAAAACAGCCGAAACGGACATCGCCCTGAAGCTGGATCTTGACGGCAGAGGAGAATCGCAGATCGATACCGGCGTGGGATTTCTCGATCACATGCTGACCTTGTTTGCGAAGCACGGCAGATTCGATCTGACCGTTCAGTGCACAGGCGACACTTATGTGGATGATCATCACACGGTCGAAGATATCGGAATCGCCCTCGGTCAGGCTTTTGCAGAAGCACTTGGAGACAAGAAGGGCATCAGACGATACGGCAGAGAAGTTTTGCCGATGGATGAGGCCCTGGTACTGACTGCAGTGGATTTTTCCGGCCGCAGTTTCCTTGCCTACGGACTGAAGATTCCGACACCGGCAGTCGGCACCTTTGACACGGAACTGGTAGAGGAATTCTGGATGGCCTTCACGAGGAATGCGAAATGTACGCTCCACATTCATCAGATGGCAGGAACGAATTCCCACCACATTATCGAAGGGGCATTCAAATCAGCAGCAAAAACCATGCGCGCAGCAGTCAGCGTCGATGCTGCCTTTGCAGATGAAATCCCATCGACGAAAGGAGTTCTCTAGTGATAGCGATTATTGATTACGGCGTGGGGAATCTCTTTTCCCTGCAGAGCTCATTGAAATACATTGGGCAGGAAGTGGAAATCACTTCAGATCCGAAGAAGATCGAGGCGGCGGACAGGATCATCCTGCCGGGCGTGGGCGCCTATGAAGACGCAGCGCGGAAACTCCGTGAGAGCGGGATGGCTGACCTGGTGATGGAACAGGCAAAGGCAGGAAAGCCGCTCATGGGGATTTGCCTCGGTATGCAGCTGCTGTTCGAAAAAAGCTTTGAGTATGGTGAGCACGAAGGTCTCGGACTCATCAAGGGAAGCGTTGTGTCGATCCGGGATGTTGTATCAGAAGAGTACAAGATTCCGCATATCGGTTGGAATGCGCTCAGGTTCAAAGGCAGAGCGGCTGAAGGACAGGAGCCCCTCTTCAAATACACAAAAGAAGGCGACCACGTTTACTTCGTCCATTCTTTTTATGCTACAGACTGTGCAGACAGTACCATTGCGTCGACGGAATACGGCGCGGAACTGACCGCCGCTGTTGCGGATGGCAAAATCTACGGATGCCAGTTTCATCCGGAGAAGAGCGGCAAAGTCGGACTGAATATACTGCGCGCGTTCTGCGAATTGTAGGAATCGGATGAATGGACAGGAGTTTGAAGCATGAAGATTTTTCCCGCAATTGACTTGTTCGACGGCAAAGCCGTACGGCTTTTGCGCGGCAAGTATGAGGATATGACAATTTACAGCGAGGATCCGCCGCAGATTGGACGGGACTTTGCAGCGGCAGGCGCCGAGTTCATACATATCGTCGACCTGGAAGGGGCGAAGGAAGGAACGACGCCGAACTTTGAGACCGTGTGCCGGATCAAAGAAGCCAGCGGTTGCTTTTGCGAAATCGGCGGCGGCATTAGAAACATGGATGTGATCCGGAAATACATGGACGCCGGCATTGACAGAGTGATTCTGGGAACGGCTGCCGTAACAGACAGGGCCTTTCTGGAGGAAGCGGTCGCAGCTTACGGCGAAAAGATTGCCGTCGGCATCGACTTGAAGGACGGCTGCGTTGCCATCAAGGGATGGACTGAGAAGACACAAATCACCGCAGAAGCATTCTGCAGGCAGATGCAGGAGCTGGGCGTGAAGACGATCATTGTGACTGATATTTCCAAGGACGGTGCTATGAAGGGGACGAACCACGAACTCTACGAAACACTGTCCGGGCAGTTCGGCATGCAGCTGGTTGCATCAGGCGGTGTATCGACGATAGACGATGTGAAGCGGTTGGCTGCCCGCGGTATCTACGGAGCCATCATCGGCAAAGCATATTACACAGGCGCAATCGACCTGAAGGAAGCAATAGAGGTAGCGAAATGATAACCAAAAGAATTATCCCATGCCTGGACGTAAAGGACGGCAGGGTGGTAAAAGGCACAAAGTTCAAAGATTTGAACGATGTCTCCTCTCCGGTGGAGCTGGCGAAGTTCTATACGGAGGCGGGAGCGGATGAGCTTGTGTTTTACGATATTACTGCATCGAGCGACGGACGCAAGCTGTTTACAGAGATTCTGACAGAGACCGCGTCCAACGTATTCATCCCGCTGACAGTGGGCGGCGGCATCAGCTCCATCGAAGATTTTGACAGAGTGCTCAAATGCGGCGCGGATAAAGTCAGCGTTAACTCGGGCGCCATTCGGAATCCGTCCATCATCAGTGAAGCGGCGCGGCTCTACGGCGATCAGTGTGTTGTGATTTCTGCAGACGTTGCTCTGATCGACGGCGTGTACAGAGTCTTTGCGAAGGGTGCGAGAGAGAACACGGGCATGGAAGCCATCGACTGGATCAAAAGATGCGTCGATATGGGAGCCGGCGAAGTCGTCGTGAACTCCATCGACACAGACGGCGTGAAGAATGGATTCGATATTCCACTGCTCAAGAAAGTCTGCGAGGCAGTTAACGTGCCTGTCATTGCATCAGGAGGAGCCGGATGCATCCAGGACTTCATCGACCTGTTCACAGAAATTCCGGATATCGACGCCGGACTTGCAGCGAGTATCTTCCACTTCCGTGAAGTTGAGATCGCAGACCTCAAAGACGCAATGGCAAAGGCAGGAATACCGGCGAGAATCTGATGCAGAGGAGAAGAATCAGACGCCAAGGAGAAAGACATGGTAAAGATTGAAGACATAAAATTTGACGACAGAGGACTGGTACCGGCAATCGTCGTCGACGCCGATACAA
>SVCS01000001.1:0-3476 GCA_015058205.1 Clostridiales bacterium | reverse complement strand
AGACATGGTAAAGATTGAAGACATAAAATTTGACGACAGAGGACTGGTACCGGCAATCGTCGTCGACGCCGATACAAATCAGGTGCTGACTCTGGCATATATGAATGAAGAAAGCCTCAGGATTTCCCTGGAGAAAAAGCTGACCTGCTTTTGGAGCAGATCCCGCCAGGAACTCTGGCTCAAAGGCGAGACCAGCGGCAACTACCAGCACATCGTTTCTATCACCGCCGACTGCGACAGAGACGCTCTTGTGGTGAAAGTGAAACCGGACGGACCGGCGTGCCACCTGGGAACCTGGTCCTGCTTTGACTATCCAGTGTTGGAAGCGGAAGACCTTGCCACAGAAAGGGCATCGTCTATCGACAATACATTTTCATATGAAGGATTGATGGAATTGATCCGCGGACGGAAGACAGAGGGCAAGGAAGGATCCTACACGACCTATCTCTTTGAGAAAGGCCTGGATAAGATCCTGAAAAAAGTCGGCGAAGAGTCCACAGAGGTCATTATCGCCGCAAAGGCAGAAGATAAAAAAGAGACCATCTATGAAATAGCGGATCTGGCGTATCACATCATGGTGCTCATGGTGGAAGCGGGAATCTCCCTTGAGGATATCACCGAAGAGCTGGCGTCACGTCATGTGATAGACCATAAGGTGAAACAGGAGAAGATGACTTGATGAGAAAGAGAGAAGATGCAATGCTGCTTGAAAAATACGGAGAACTGAATCAGAATAGTCTGGCGGATTTTCACACCCATACGACTTACTGCGACGGAAACAACACGCCACCTGAAATGTTGGCAGCTGCCTTGAAGCAGGGCTTGCAGGTCTATGGCTTTTCGGGACATGGATATACGCCGTATGACGAAAGTTACTGCATGCTTCTTGATGATGAAGCGGCCTATGAGCAGGAGGTCAGGAAACTGGCCGAAGACTATGCAGGAGAAATCAAGATCCTCTGCGGCGTGGAGCAGGACTGTCTGGCAGGGAAGCCAACCCGCAGCTGGGATTACGTGATTGGCTCTGTGCACTATATTGATTGCAGGAAAGAGGGCGGAGGAATCGAGGTCATTGATGAGAGCAAAGAGACCTGGCTTCACATTGTAGACAGCTGTTTCGGCGGGGATGTCTACGCCATGATCGAGAGATACTTCGAGACAGAGGCCTGTGTAGCGGAAGCTGTCGGAGCTGATGTCATCGGACATTTCGATTTGATTACAAAATACAACACCGGCGGAGAAGGGGGCAGACAGGGCGCCCTCTTCGATGAGGGACACCCGCGCTATGTTGCAGCATGGCAGAAGGCTGTGGATAAACTGCTGCCGACAGGAGTTCCGTTCGAGATCAACACAGGCGGCATGTCCAGGAAGTATCGTACCGACGCCTACCCGGCGAAGCCGATCCGCGATTATATCGCCGCACACGGCGGCAGATTTCTGCTCTCCAGCGACAGCCACAGCACGGAAACCTTCTGCAGCAGATTTACAGATTATTGTCATTATATGAAATAATGGAAACCCTTTTACAGTTTGCAGGAAAGTGCTATAATCCATATGGGGTTATTGTCTTTGGGATTATAGCACTGTTTTTTATTGTGATTTTTTATAAACTGAAAGGACAATCGTTAAAATGTATAAGGATGCAATGAGAGCCGCCTGGGCTGAAATCAATCTTACGAATCTGGATTTCAACATCAAGCAGATCAAAGCCAAGGTCGGCATGGACGTTAAAATTACCGGCATCATCAAAGCAGATGGTTACGGTCACGGATCAGTAAAGTGCGCTTCAGTTCTGAGAGCGAATGGAGTAAAATCCTTCGGCGTTGCTACACTCTCAGAGGCTATCAAACTCCGTAAGGCAGGATATGAAACAGAGCAGATTCTGATTCTGGGACTGACGCCGGAACCTTATGCAGATATACTCGCAGAATATGACCTGACACCGGTTGTATGCAGCTATACGAACGCAGAAGCCATCAACAACGCCGCCCGCAAGGCTGGCAAGACCATCGAGTGCTACATCGCAGTCGATACAGGTATGGGAAGAATCGGCTACAATCCGGAAGATCCGGCATCCGTTGAAGATGTCAAGATGATCACAACCCTTCCGCACCTGAAGCTCGTAGGACTCTTCTCACACTTTGCAACAGCAGATGCTGAGGATAAGAACTACGCACACATGCAGGAGAACAGATACAATGGATTCTACAAAGCACTTCTGAAGGCCGACATCAAGCTTCCGATGAAGGCGCTGTCAAACAGTGCGGCCATCATGGAGATTCCGACGGCTCACTTCAACCAGGTCCGTCCGGGAATCATTCTCTATGGACTGTATCCGTCCGACGAGGTAGACAGAAGCAAGTTTGAAATCAGACCGGTTATGAGCGTCAAGGCGAACATCGTTCACCTGAAGAAGGTGCCGGCAGGAACATCCATCAGCTATGGCCGCAAGTGGACCGCAGAGAAGGACAGCATCATCGCGACGATTCCGCTCGGATACGCGGATGGATATCCACGCCCGTACTCCTCCAAAGCGGAAGTCATCGTCAACGGTGTCAAGGCTCCGATTACCGGCAACATCTGTATGGACCAGTGCATGATCGATGTAACCCATGTACCGTATGTACGCGTTGGTGACGAAGTCACGATCATGGGCAAAGACGGCATCTACGAAATCAGCGCCGATGACATCGCGAACGCAACAGGCACGATCAACTACGAGATCGCCTGCGCATTCGGACAGAGACTGCCGAAAGTATACGTCTATTAATCGACAGGCGGCAATTGCCGGAAATACAAAAGCAATCAAAAACAGCTCCTATCTCACTTGCGTGGGACAGGGGCTGTTTCATTAGGGGCATATCTTAGGAAAGAGACTCCATCTTGTCATCACCCAGTGAGTGCTTGACTCTGTCTCTTTCTTCTGCCGTCTTAGCGTCATTCCAATGATCCATGGTTCCTACCAGATATCCGGTGATTCTTCTGATTCTTTCAAATGGAACATGTGAGAATTCATAGCTCAGATCTGCATATTCACCATCGATATTGACATCCAGCTTGTTCAGCTTTCTGTTGTATTTTTCTTCAAGATATTCTACGTAAGCCTGTGCTTCCTTCGGATCAGCATTGCCTGTGATTATAACTGACATGATTCTTACCTCCTTTTTGTGCACGTCCTGCGCACCACACTATTTGGTGCTTTCGTGCAGGATGATTATATACCACACCACATTATGTTGTATATAGCAAATGGCAAAAAAACATCAAAAATGCAATCTTGACTAAAATTATCCAGATTAAGACCGCGACCGCTTCCTGCAAAGGCAGCAAAGGCCTTTGACACTCCATGGGCGGTGTGTTAAGATATGCGAGGCGGCAGACGACGTGCCGAGACGCAATATGCCCTCATAGTTAAATGGATATAACAAATCTCTCCTAAAGATTAGTTCTTGGTTCGATTCCGAGTGGGGGTGCCA
>SVCS01000030.1:16519-19811 GCA_015058205.1 Clostridiales bacterium | reverse complement strand
CTTCTTCTTCTTCTCCTTCTTAGCTTATATTTATCGTTCTTCTATAACATCAACAGAATCATCAGAACTCCGATTTTCTGCTTCTGTTCATCAGCGATTCAAGAGCCTGCGGTGCAGTGATTTCACCCTTCGTTACCTTGTATATAGCCTCGGTAATCGGCATCTCAACGCCGGCGATCTTCGACAGCTCATAAGCCGCCTCTGCAGTGAACATGCCTTCTACCACCATGCCGACCTTCGCGATGGCTTCTTCCGGACTCATTCCTTCACCCATCAGAATACCGCAGCGGCGGTTGCGGGAATGCATACTGGTGCAGGTTACAATCAGGTCGCCTGTCCCTGTCAGACCAGCGAAGGTCTCAGGCTTTGCTCCGAGCTTGATTCCCAGACGGGTGATCTCTGCCAATCCCCTTGTCATCAGAGCAGCCTTGGCATTGTCTCCGAATCCCATTCCGTCGGAGATGCCTGCGCCCAATGCGATGATATTCTTCAATGCTCCGCCCAGTTCAACGCCGACAACGTCATCCAGCGTATACACCCTGAATCTGTCCGTCATGAACAGATCCTGTATTGCCTTTGCTGCATCCATGTTCGTGGAAGCTGTGGCCACCGTCGTCGGCAGTTTCCGGCCGACTTCCTCCGCATGGGAAGGGCCTGAAAGCACCACATAACGATCGAGGAATGCTTCACCCATGATTTCTTCCGCGATTTCCGACATTCTCTTATGTGTCCCCTTCTCGATGCCTTTCGCCACATCAATGACCAGAACATCCTCGCTGATATAATCCTTCGCCGATAAAAGAGCGCTTCTGAAGTGCTGCGCCGGCGCAGAGAACAAGACGACATCTGCATCTTTGAGTGCTTCTTCGCTCGTATAAACCATCTGGATATTATCGCTGAGAGGCACACCCGGGAGATAATCAACATTTTCCCTGTGCTCTTCCATGGATTTCAGATGTTTCTCATCAACATCGAAGATTTTAACCTGATTGCCTTTGTCTGCGACGACTGTTGCAAGGGCTGTTCCCCAGCTTCCTGCTCCTATTACGCCGATATTACTCATCTTCCTGTCCTCCTTCGTCAGATTCCGTCTTATCTTTCTTCTCAAATATTCCCATAATCGGCTCCTCGCCGTGAATCAGTCTTACGATATTCGCTCTATGTTTGATCAGCATGATGATCGCCATGACACATGCAAAGACAAAGAACCCCGGTTCCATAAAGGCTGCCAGCACTGCAAAGGCAACCGCGCCGATGATAGATCCCAGAGACATTCTCTTCGATGTGAAGACGACGATTGCAACGATGACCAGTGCGATCAGCGCAAGCAGTGGATTCACCGCCAGCACTGCACCAAACGCAGTCGCTACGCCTTTGCCGCCCTGGAACTTATAGATGATCGGCCATACGTGCCCGAGGAATACGCAGAGCGCGCCGATGTAGGCACCCGGATTGCCGGCAATCAGAAGCCCAATCAATACGGCGACCACACCCTTGAGTATGTCGACGATGCATGTGATGGCGCCGGCCTTCTTGCCCATGACGCGCAGTGCATTGGTGGTTCCGGCATTGCCACTGCCTTCTTTTTTGATGTCCAGACCCTGCTTCTTCGCCATGATCGTCGATGGTGAGATGTTGCCGATGAAATAAGCAATCAGACCAACAACGCCCAGCAGAATCCATGAAGTGGTGGTCATTTAAATCTCCTCCTCTTTCTCGCCCTTCTCGCGGAAGACGAACTTGAGCGATGTTCCTTCAAACCCAAAGGCCTTTCTGATTTGATTCTCCAGATATCTGGAGTATGAGAAATGCATGAGCGGCCTTGCGTTTATCTTGAATGAGAACAGAGGCGGCTTTACACCGACCTGAGTCACATAATATATTTTGAGTCTCTTTCCTTTGTCGGAAGGAGGCTGTTTCATCATGGTTGCATCGGTAATGATCGTATTCAGCTGGCCTGTCGGAACGCGCATGGCGCGGTTTTCCGCCACGATCTTGGCCAGTCCCATGACCTGATTGACTCTCTGTCCTGTGAGGGCGGAGATGAACAGGCTCGGCGCATAGGACATGAAGCCCAGCTCTGCGTCGATGTCTTCGCGGAACTTCTTCATGGTGTTGGTCTCTTTTTCGACCAGATCCCACTTGTTCACAAGGACGATGATGCCTTTGCCTGCTTCGTGGGCAATGCCGGCAATCTTCTTATCCTGTTCTGTAACGCCTTCCTGGGCGTCGATCATGAGCATGCAGACATCACAGCGTTCGATTGCTGCAACGGCGCGGATGACGCTGAACTTTTCAATGTCTTCGTTGACTTTGCTCTTGCGGCGGATGCCTGCTGTATCGATCAGGGTGTACTGATCGCCATCGAATTCAAACGGTGTATCGATGGAGTCCCGCGTGGTTCCCGCAATCGGTGAGACGATGACGCGGTTTTCCCCCAGTATCTTGTTGACAAGAGAAGACTTGCCCACGTTCGGTTTGCCGATCATTGCGATCTTGATGGAGTCATCTTCTTCTGTTCCTGCCCCTTCCGGGAAGCTGGAAATAATCTCGTCCAAAAGATCTCCCAGATTCAGCATGTTCGCAGAAGAAATCGGAATCGGCTCTCCGAGACCAAGTTCATAAAAATCATAAAAATCATCCGGCAGATCAGGTCTGTCGATCTTGTTAACCGCCAGAATCACCTTCTTGCCGGTCTTCATCAGCATCTCGCCCACTTCGCGATCCGCTGCGGTGAGACCTTCCTTGCCGTCCACCATAAACAGGATGACATCGGAAGTGTCAATAGCCATCTCTGCCTGCTCGCGCATCTGTGACAGAATCACGTCTTTGCTGTCTGGCTCGATGCCGCCTGTATCAATCAACGCGAAATGAATGCCGCACCATTCGGCTTCGGCATAGATTCTGTCGCGCGTAACGCCGGGGGTGTCTTCCACGATCGATACCCGGCGTCCTACTACTTTATTAAAGAATGTCGACTTGCCTACATTAGGTCGTCCTACTACTGCAACTAATGGCAAACTCATTCAAATATTCCTTTCGCAAAATCCTGTGGATCAAATTCTTCCAGATCTTCAATTCCCTCACCCAGTCCAACGAACTTGACCGGCATATCATATTCATCGGCGATGGTGAGAACGATACCGCCCTTGGCCGTTCCGTCCAGCTTAGTCAGTACGATTCCTGTGATGCCGGCTGCTTCTCCGAACTCTTCCACCTGTGAAACGGCGTTCTTGCCTGTGGTGGCGTCGAGGACGAGAAGATTCTCACGGGCTGCTTCCGGCCATTCACG
>SVCS01000030.1:0-16419 GCA_015058205.1 Clostridiales bacterium | reverse complement strand
ATGATTTTGCCCAGTCTGATTTTGATGACATTCGGTTTGGTCATGTTGTTGGCCTTGACCTCGTTTCGGAGTGTCTCAACAACTTTCATGGTCGTCTCCATCCCGATGTCGGATGTGATCAGAATTTCTTCGAGTTCATCGAAGAAATCTTCATCTATCGTAGGGTTCATCATGAGCGCGTCGTTGATGCGTTCTGACATTCTCCCGAAAAAACCTTTTCTCTCTCCTAACATGTATCTCTCCTGTATTGCCTTTGCAAGCAAAACCTTGCTCTAGTTACTGTATTTGCTCAGGTCGTCTTCCAGCGACAGGGAAAGCACCTTGGAAACGCCCTTCTCCGGCATGGTGACGCCGTAGAGAACATCTGCCTGCTCCATGGTCGCCTTCTGGTGGGTCACCAGTGTAAACTGGATGCCTTCGAACTGCCTCAGGCACTTGATGAACCGGTCGATGTTGGCATCGTCCAGTGCTGCCTCGACCTCGTCCAGAATGCAGAACGGCGTCGGCTTCGCCTGCAGAACGGCGAACATCAGCGCGATGGCTGTCAATGTCTTCTCTCCACCGGAAAGCAGGTTGATATTCTGCAGTTTCTTGCCCGGCGGCTGTGCGATGATATCGATATTTGATTCCAGAGGATCGTTTTCATCGGACAGTCTGAGTTCTGCGTGCCCGCCGCCAAAGAGATCCTGGAACTGCTTCTCGAAGTTGATGACGATCTGATCGAAACTTTCCTTAAACTTCTTGCGGATCGTTTTGTCCATATCGTTGATGATGCCGTTGAGGTCATCCATGGCCTTCTGCACATCGGCGCGTTCGTTTGTGAGGAACTCATAGCGCTCGCTCACCTGCTTGTACTCTTCAATGGCGCCCACATTCACTTCGCCCAGCTCTCTGATGCGGTTCTTGATCTGTCTGTTTTCTTTGACCGCTCTGGACATGACGAAGTCCTCGGATTTGAATTCCATGGCCTGAATATAGGACACTTCGAAGTCTTCCCAAAGTTTCTCCTTGTATGTCTCAAGCTGGGTATCGTTCTTCGCCTTGCGCACATCCAGATCATACTTCTGATCCTGGAATCCCTGAATCTTGCCTGTCAGTTCTTCCCTGTCATTATTCAGGGATGCGAGGCTTGCTGTCAGGGCCGCCTTCTCATCGGTTACGGTCTGCAGACGTTCTTCTGCCGATGCTTTGGCATCTTCCAATCCGCGGATCATCTCATCGATGTCCACATGACCTTCCGTGATCTGACTCTTCTCTTCTTCCAGAATGACCATCTGACGTTTTCTGGTCTCTATATCTTCTGTGATCTCGGCAATGGAAGCCTTGATTCTATCAGCAAGATCATCTGCATGCGTCTTCTTCTCATTGCATGTGGTGACGAGAATTCTGGCTGCGATGATTTCTTCGTTGATCTCATTTGCTTCGGTCTTCTTCGTCTCATACAGACTGAGTTTTTCCTCGCAAGTCTTCTCCGCTTCCGCGGCCGCATCCTGCTTCGCCTTCAGATCTGCTTTGACCTTCTCGATGATGCCGTTGGAATTTTCCTGTTCCTGCTGAATGCTCTCCAGTTCTCTGTCGACTCTGTCAGCACTGCTGACCATATCGTCAAGCACACTCTTGGCAACAGTAATCGCGCTTTCCTTGAGCATGAGGGAACTCTCGAGTCCTCTCTGCTTCTCATCGAGCTCGACGATGTCATCAGCCAGACTTTTGATTTCGTCCTTCAGGCCTTCCAGCTTACTGACATAGAATTCCTGTTTCTCTGTGCCCTCTTTGATGCTCTTCTCCAAGTTGGCCATCTCTGTCCTTCTATCGAGGATGTTCGCTGATTTATGTTTGAATCTACCTCCTGTGATGGCGCCTCTGGCGTTGATGATTTCACCATCCATCGTGACAGTCAGAAGATCGAAGTCCAGTTTGGAAATCCGCAGCGCGTGCTCCAAATCTCTGACGACAACGACTCTGCCAAGAAGATAGCTGATGATGTTCTCAAACTTTTTATCGTAAGTGATGCAGTCAGGTGCAAAGCCAACAAAGCCCGGTTCCTCCGCAATTTTCTTGTTCGGTCTTTCTCTGCCCCGGATGGATTTGATCGGCAGGAATGTCATTCTTCCGGCCTTGTTCTCCTTCAGTGATTCAATGGCTCTGCGGGCGCTCTTGTCATCGTCGCAGACGATGTTCTGGAGAGACTGTCCTAACGCCGTTTCAATGGCTGTTTCATATCCGGCAGGCACTGTGATGAGCTCTGCGATGACGCCGTGTATTCCCGGCATCTTGGCTCTCATAACATGTTTTACTGCACTGGTGTATCCTTCGTAATTGCTCTCCATCTCTTCGATGGTCTTGAAACGAGCCGTCATTCTCTCAAGAGAGAGTTTCAGTTCTTCCTCAGCCTGTGACAGCTGGCGTTCTTCTTTAAGCGCCGCCTGATGAGCTTCTTCTGAGTCAATTTTTTCTTCCTTTACACGTTCGATTTCCGCTGCGATTTGATCTCTTTCTTTCTGCGCCTCTTCAAGATCTTTTCGCGTGCTGTTTTCCGTGTCCTCACCTGCATTACGCTCATTCAGCAGCGCTGCTTTTCTCTTCTCCAGTGTTTCAATGATGAGCTCCATGCTGCTGATTTCTGAGTTGCATGCTGAAATCTCCGAGGAAAGACTATAGATGCTGTTTCTGCAGGCATCTGCTTCCTCTCCCAGCTGACTCAGAGCGTCTGCAACTGCATTGTATTTTTCAACTTTCTCTTCGAGCTGCCTTTCTGCTTCTTCTGCCTGCTTATCGGCTTCTTCCTTCTGCTGCAAAAAGCTTCCCGCGTTGGACTCTTCTCTCTCCTTCTTCTCTTCGAGGGCCTTCAGTTCTTCGCTGATTCTGGCGGTGTTGTCTTCAATGGCGGTCATTCTCTCTTTGTCGACTTCGCTCTTGTTGACTGCCAGATTCAGTCTGTCGATGGATTTGATGAGAGTCTCTCTCGCATCAACAGAGAGGGCTTCCAGCCGTTCATTTCTGCTGTTGCTCTCGTTGATGGATTCTTCCAGTTTTTCCTTCTCTGCCTTGAGTTTCTCCAGATTGTAGACGACATTGCGCAGATCTTCTTCCGCGAACTCGTTTTTTCTTTCGAGCCCTTCGACGTTCTTGAGGATGATGTTGATTTCAAGAGATTTATGTTTATCTCTCAGTTCCAGATATTCCTTGGCTTTTTCACTGTCCTCCCGCAGGCCGTCGATTCTTCCTTCAATCTCGCCGATGATGTCCTGCACCCTGTTCATATTGATGGTGGTGGATGCCAGCTTTCTCTCCGCTTCTGCCTTCTTCGTTCTGTAAGCTACGATTCCTGCAGCCTCTTCGAAGATCTCTCTGCGGGACTCGGTCTTGTTGCTGATGATATCAGCGATCTTGCCCTGTCCGATCAGAGAATAACCATCGACGCCGATTCCTGTATCCATGATGAGCTCACGGATATCTCTCAGCCTGCACTGGTTGCCGTTGATGTGGTACTCGCTCTCTCCGGAGCGGAACATTCTTCTTGTGATAGCAACTTCCTTGTAATCGATCGGCAGACTGCCGTCGCTGTTATCGATAAAGAGGGTGACCTCAGCCATACCGCGGGCTTTCCTGTTGTCGGTTCCATTGAAGATGACTTCTTCCATCTTACCGCCGCGCAGCATCTTCGGGCTCTGCTCGCCCAGAACCCATCTGACAGCGTCACTGATGTTGCTTTTGCCGCTGCCGTTCGGGCCCACGATTCCGGTAATTCCCTCGTTGAATTCAATTGTGATAGGTTCCGCAAATGACTTGAACCCGTGCATTTCTATTCTCTTAAATAGCATGTCTTCTCCTTGAAAGTGCTTTCTCAGCAGCATTCTGCTGAGCTTGTTTTTTACTCTTTCCTACCCCTTCCGCTTCGTTCACGCCTTTGATATTCAGTCTGACGGTGAACACTTTATCGTGGTCAGGACCACTCTGCCCCGCATCCACATACTGTATGTCCGACGCTGCGATTCCTTCCGCCTGCAGCAGTTCCTGCAGCGCTGTTTTGAAATCTGTAATGATCGTCCGACCTTCTCTGACTTCCCTGAATCCGTCCTTGAGCAGTTCCAGAACGACACTTCTTGCCGCTTCATATCCTCCGTCCAGAAATACTGCTCCTATGACTGCTTCCACAGCATCTGCCAGAATGGAAGGTCTCTCTCTCCCTCCCGTCTTCTCTTCTCCTGCGCCCAGTCTTAAGTAACTTCCCAATTCCAAATGCTGCGCTACTTCAAAAAGGAATCTCTCGCAGACAAGGCTCGCCCTTGTTCTTGAGAGAAATCCTTCTTCTCTGTCAGAGAATACCTTGTACAGTTCTTCCGCTGCAATGGCGTCCAGCATCGCGTCGCCAAGAAACTCCAGGCGTTCATTGTAATCGCCCAGCCCGTTTCTGTCCCTGGCATAGGAACTGTGTGTAAGCGCCGTCTGCAGCAGCTCTTTATCCTTGAAACTGTATCCGATTTTCTCTTCTATGGTTTTCATACTTCAAGCATCTCCTGCTTGATGATATCCACAACATTCTCGTTAGCGTAAGGAAGACCTCTGATGATCGCGCTCTTGACTGCGCGCTCTGTTGAGGAACCGTGCATCTTGATGACCGGTCCGTTGACACCGAGAACAGGCGCTCCGCCGTACTCTTCGTAATCGAATTCATCCTTGAGCGCCGTCAGTTTGGATTTGACCAGCGCACCGCCTACCTTGGCCTTGGCGCTGCTCTTCAGAGTATCCTTGATCAGCTTGAAGATACTCAGGGAAACGCCTTCTGTCAGCTTCAAAATGACATTTCCCGTGAAACCGTCACAAACAATGATATCGCATACACCGGTCGGAACCTCTCTGCCTTCAACGTTTCCAATGAAGTTCAGATTGGACTTGTCCAGCATCTGATAGGCGTCCTTCGTGACACTGGAACCTTTGCTTTCCTCCGCGCCCAGGTTTACCAGTCCGACTGTCGGATTGTCTCTGCCCCATACGTTCTCAACGTAGATGCTTCCCATGAGTGCGTATTCAAGAAGGTTTCTTGCCTTTGACTCGGAGCTTGCTCCTGCATCGACCAGAAGAACCGGCTCTCCGCCTGTCATATCAGGATAGATGCTGGCGAGGGCAGGTCTGTCAACGCCTTTGATTCTGCCGAGCAGAAGTCTGGATCCGACAATCAGCGCTCCTGTATTTCCAGCGGAAACAAACATGTCACCCTCTCCGTTCTTGAGCATGTTAAGTCCTACGACAAGAGAGGAGTCCTTCTTGTTTCTGATGGCTTTGACCGGGCTGTCCTCCATGGTGATGACTTCACTGGCCGGAACTATATGGATCCGACTTCCTTCATAGTTGCATTTTTTGAGCTGACTACTTATGGCGTCAGGTTTTCCGACAATGTAGATCTCGTCAGTGATCTGCTGCGCTGCGCTTACTGCGCCTTTCACGATTTCTGCAGGCGCGTTATCGCCGCCCATTCCGTCAAGTATGATTCTCATTTAGACGCTCCTTATCTTACTAATGAACTGCTTCGTAGTTTCCTCGATATCCGGCGTTTTGAAAACAGCGGATCCTGCAACGACTATATCTGTTCCGGCGGACACGATTTCCTGCACGTTATCCAGTTTTGCTCCGCCGTCAATTTCTATTTCAAAATCAAGTTCTTCCGCACGCCTGATTTCAGCGAGTTCTCTGATTTTTTCCAGTGCGGAAGGAATGAACTTCTGTCCGCCGAATCCAGGATTGACAGACATGATCAGCACCATATCCACATCGTCGAGAATGAAGTCCAAGGTGGACAGCGATGTAGCCGGATTCAGTGATACGCCTGCCTTGACGCCCAGTGATTTGATGTGCTGGATCGTTCTGTTCAGATGTGGGCAGGCTTCCTGATGCACCGTGATGAACGCCGTGTTCGGTGTTACGAAATCCTCCAGATACTGATCCGGATTCTCAATCATAAGATGGACATCGTATGGCAGTTTCGTCTTCCCTTCCAGACTCTTCATGACTGCTGCACCGAAGGATATGTTTGGAACGAAATGACCGTCCATAACATCCACATGAATGTAGTCCGCTCCGCCGGCTTCGATCTTCGCCACGTCTTCCGCCAGCTTTGAAAAATCCGCCGACAGTATTGATGGTGCAAGTTTCTTCATTTCAGTAGTTCCTCCATCTGTTCTTTGTAAGATCTGTATCTGCTTGCGCTGATCCGTCCCTCTTCAAGGGCCTGTTTCACAGCGCATTCCGGTTCCGCCAGATGTCTGCAGTTGTCGTATCTGCACCTCCCTGCAAAAGCACCGATCTCCGGATACAAAAACTGGAGCTCATCCACTTCTGCAGTCAGAATGTCGAAGGACGTGAAACCCGGTGTGTCGAATATCATAGTTCCTTCTTCATCGAGGGTAAACAGTTCGCTGTGTCTTGTCGTATGTTTCCCCCGCTGGGATTTTCTGCTGATATTTCCGGTCTCCATCTGCGCCTCAGGATGCAGTCTGTTCAGAATCGTCGATTTGCCGACTCCGGAAGCGCCTGCAAGAGCCGCTTTCTTTCCCTTGATGAGCTGCTTGAGCTCCTCGAGACCTTCCTCCATTCCCTGTCCGATGCAGACGGTCGGATAAAGAGACTCATAGATCTCTTTCAATTCATCCTGCTTTCCTTTGAGGTCGCACTTGTTGATGCAGAAGACGATGTCGGTCTGCGCCTTCTCCGCCATGACCAGAAACCGGTCTATGGTCTGCAGGATCGGCGCAGGCTTCTTTGCTGCGGCTACGATAACGAAGCAGTCCACATTCGATACAAATGGTCTGATGAACACATTTTTCCGCGGCAGGATTTCCGTAACAAGGGTGTTATCCTCCTCTGTTCCTACCTGGAAACGGACCTCATCTCCGACTGCCGGCTTGATTCCCTTCTCTTTGAAGGTGCCTTTCGCCCTGCATCTGTATACTGTTTCGCCGGATTTCACATAATAAAATCCGGCGATCCCTTTGATTATTGTTCCTCTCATATTACTCGTCTGCAGGCCCGTCCAGATCAGGTTCTGTCGGAGTAGGCGCTACCGTTGTCGTTGTCGTCGTTGTTGGCTCTGGTCCCTTGCTGACCCTCAGCTTCACGGAAGAGCCCTTGTCGATGGATGCTCCGGCATCATACTGCTGCCACATAACCTCACCTTCCGCATAGGAAGAGCTGTAGTCGTAGCCAACGTTGCCTGTTTTAAGTCCTGCTTCTGCCAGTTCACTCTGTGCAGCGGAAAGTGACTTGCCGACCAGATAAGGGACGGTTGCTTTTGCCTTGGAACCATCACTGACAACAACGTCGATGGCGGTTCCCTTTTCTACTTCCGAACCGGCCTTCGGGTTCTGACTCAGAACGGTTCCTTCCGGTTCATCGCTGGCCTTTGTCGTAACAGCACCCAGTTTGAACCCGGCTGCTTCGAGATAATCTGAAAGTTCATCTTTCATTTTGCCCGTCAGATCCGGAACACTGCCGTCTCCCAGGCCTTTGCTGATATTGACTGTAATCGTGCTTCCCGTCTTGATGGTCTGACCTGCTTCCGGAGTCTGGGATACGATGAGACCTTTGTCCACTTCATCGCTGATGACTTCGTCGCCTTCCTTGACCTTGATGTCCATCTTCTCTGCCACATCCTGAGCCTGCTGCATGGTCATGCCCTTGAAGTCAGGCGCCTCGATCTCTTCGCCGCCTGTGAGCGCCAGAACACCGATGAGCACTGCAATCACTGCTGCAGCAATTGCTGCAATGAGTATGATTCTCTTGTTATTCTTCTTTTTCTTTTCTTTATGTTTTCTGCCTTCCGGCTCTTCAAATTCCTCTTCTCCGTCGTCGTAATCGGTTTTGGCAATCGGACCCTTGCCCTTATGCGGGCGAATCACTGTCGTGTCTCTGCCTGCTGTTCCCATGAGAACAGAATCGCCGACAACGCTGCCTACGAACTCCAGATTGTTCAGCGCTTCGATCAGATCGTCCGCTGATGCGTATCTGTTGACCGGATACTTGTCACAGCACTTCATGATGATATGCTCCAGTGCAGGAGGCACGCCGTCCACCAGCTGTGACGGCGGCGTCATCTCGCTGTTGATGTGCTGCAATGCGATATTGACAGGATTGTCTCCATCGAACGGAACCTGTCCCGTGAGCATCTCGTACATGACGATACCCAGTGAATAGATATCGGACTTCTCATCCACATATCCGCCTCTCGCCTGCTCCGGTGAGAAGTAGTGAACAGATCCGACGATGCCATCTGTATTGTCTACGATCGTCGCCGCGTTTACTGCCTTTGCGATACCGAAGTCTGTGATCTTCGCCGTTCCGTTCGGCGTGATCATGACATTGTGCGGCTTCACATCCCTGTGGATGATATGGTTCTTGTGCGCAAAGGCAAGAGCGGACGCAATCTGTTTCGACAAGGCGATAACCTTCGGGTAGGCCATCGGTCCCTGTTCCCTGATGTAGTCACTGAGCGCTCTTCCTTCGATCAGCTCCATAACGATGTAATGAATGTTGCCTTCCCTTCCTACATCGTAGATGTTTACGATATTCGGATGGCTCATGCTTGCAGCGTTCTGCGATTCTCTTCTGAAACTCTCGATGAACTTCTGGTCCCCTATGAATTCAGGCTTGAGGATTTTGATCGCTACAAATCTATTGAGAAGTCTGTCCTTGGCCTTGTAGACCACAGACATTCCGCCTTCCCCTACTCTCTCGAACAGTTCATATCTGTTTGCGAGTACTTTGCTCATTTCTTCCTCCTAGAATAATCAAACCTTGATACAGATCACTGTGATGTTGTCGCGTCCGCCGGCAAGGATTGCCTCGTCGACGAAGTCAGCGCAAAGATCGTTCATCTTGGTGTCACTTTCGACTGCGCTTCTGAGGAGCTCTGTCATTCTTTCTTCCCCGACTTCACCATACAGTCCGTCGGAGCAGAGCACCATGATGTCCCCTCTCTCCAGAGCCACCTTATAGAAGTCCGGTTCTGCCTGAGGTTCTGCCCCCAGAGCCTTTGTGATCACGTTCTTCTGGCTGTGGCTCTCCGCTTCTTTCTCAGTGATGATGCCTTTGTCAATCAATTCATTGACATAGGTATGATCCTTCGTGATTCGCTTAAGCCTATCGCTTCTGAAAAGATATGCACGGCTATCTCCAATGTTTGTGATATATGCATTTCCGTCGCGAATATACGTCAGGACGACCGTCGTGGCCATTCCCCTGTAGTTCAGGTTTTCCTGATTCATGACGTAGACGTCATTGTTCGCAACGTCAATTGCCTCCGTGAAGAAACCGAAGATTTCTTCTGGAGTTTTACAGCTCTTCAAATCACCCGCCTTTACAAATGAGGCCAGTGATTCTACAGCTGTACTGCTGGCGATCTCGCCGGAGTTATTGCCGCCGACGCCGTCCGCCACAATGTACACGTCCTGATTCGGGATCAGAAAACATGCATCTTCGTTGTTTTTTCTTACAACACCTCTGTTGCATTTGAATCCTATTTGCAGCATTCGTTTCTTATTCTCCCTGACTGTTATAACTGTTTATTCCATCAGATCATCTCTCTTCATCACGCAGATGAAGAATCCGTCTGTGCCGTTTACGTTCGGCAGGAGCAGTGTTCTCTCGACCTTCTCAAAGTCTCTGTTGCGCTTGAGGAACTGGTCGATGATCTTCTCGTTCTCTTCCGGATTGATCGTGCATGTGCTGTACACCAGCGTTCCGCCAGGCTTCACATAGGATGAAGATGCTGACAGGATGTCCGCCTGTTTCTTCGGCATCATCATGATATCTTCTGACAGCTCTCTGTATTTGATCTCCGGTTTTCTTCTGACGACACCGAGTCCTGAACAAGGTGCGTCAACGAGAACTCTGTCTGCTTTCTTGACCATTGTGGAATCGACTCTCGTCGCATCCCATGATCTTGTTTCTATATTCGTGATGCCAAGTCTCTTGGCTTCTTTATCGACAATATCCAGCTTTCTGCGGTAAATATCCGAAGCGATGATTTTGCCTGTATTGTTCATTCTCTCAGCAATGGCTGTCGTCTTGCCGCCCGGGGCTGCGCAGACGTCCATAACCAGATCGCCCTGCTTTACGCCGATTTTCTCGGAAACAAGCATGGAGCTCTCATCCTGCGGCGTGAACAATCCGTATCTGTAGAGTTCGCTGTCGAGCAATTTGCTGCCTTTCACGTTGATCGCGTTCTGCGCAATCTTGCCGTCCTCTACCTCAAATCCTCTCTCTCTGAGCGCCTTCTTCAGATCATCCTTTCTGATTTTCAGCCAGTTGGCTCTGACTGTAAGCGGCGGTGTCTGATTTCCTGCTTCCAGAAGCTGCTCTACAAAGCTCATGCTGTAGTACTTGAGCCAGAGTTCGATGATCCATGGCGCATAGGAGTATTTGATGGACAGATATTTGACCTCATCTTCGTCCCTTGTCGGAAGCGTGAGATAGATTTTTTTATTCTGGTACTCCCTGAGAACGCCATTGATGAGACCTGCTCTGCCTTTGCAGTACTTCTTCGCAAGGTCTACGCATTCGCTTACTGCTGCGTATTCAGGAACTTTCTCCATGTATCCGAGCTGATAGATACCCATACGCAGGATTGTGATTTCCGGTATCTTCAGGCTATCGATGCCCTCTGTCAGAAGCTGGTCGATGTAATAGTCCAGCGTCAGTTTTCTCTCCAGTACTCCATAGACGAGTTCTCTTACAAAAGCAGGTGTGCTCGGTTTATTCACTGCGATCTTGTGATTCAGCGCAATGTTTGAATAAGCTTTTTTTGCTTCTACATCCAATAATGTCTGGTATGCTGTCTTGCGATTGTTGTCCATTAGTTTCTGCTCCCCCTTATCATCAGGATTCTTATGAAGGTCACCAGAGATACAGCCAGCGCGGCGACGTATGTCATCGCTGCTGCGGACAGCACTTTCTGAGCTCCCTTAACTTCAGTTTCGTCTACTATATTAAGCGCAACAAGCTGCTCGAGAGCGCGCTTGCTGGCATCAAATTCAACCGGCAGTGTAACGGTGTGAAACAGTACTACGACTGCAAACATCAGTACGCCCACATTGAATATGGTTCCACCTACTGCCTGTCCTGCAGCGACCATAGCAATACCGACCATGATCACCGGCAGGGAAATCGCTGATACCATGTTGACGAACGGCACCATCGATATCCTCAGTTTCAGAAAACCATAGTTCGCTCCATCCTGCATCGCATGCCCTGATTCATGGGCTGCTATGGCGACGGAGGCAATGGACGAACTGTTATACGTTCCCTCTGAGATATGCATCTCATCCTTCGTCGGATCATAGTTGTCTGTGAGCTGACCGGATATCATTTCGATCGGTACATGACCCATCCCGTTATTGTCCAGAATCATTCTGGCCACCTGACTTCCGGGGATCTGTCTTTTTGTAGGCACACGAGAATACGTAGCGTAGGCACTCTGTACCTTGCGCTGCGCATACACAGTGAATAAGATCGCCGGAATCAGCACTATGAATGTCGGGTCGAATCCGTAAAACATCATATCACCTCAAACTACATTTTATCGTAAAACGGTACCGATTTCAATGACATTGCCCCTTAAATAGTCACCTGTTTCCATTCGTTTTTTACCAGGTGCCTGTATCTGCGTCACTCTGAGGACGCGGCCGCCTGCAGAAATATCCAGACCCTCTTTCCCTGCAGCGACGACAGTGCCTGCTGCAGCGTCAGTTTCACGGTCCAGAGCCACTGCCTTCCAGAGTTTGAACGTCTTCCCGTTCATCTCCGCGTAACTTCCCGGCCATGGATCAAAGGCTCTGATTCTCCGCTCAATTTCCTCCGGATTCCGGCTGAAATCAATATGACCATCTGCCTTGGAAATCATCGGCGCATAGGTAGAAAGCGCATCATCCTGTTTTTCAGCACCCTTGAATGCTCCCTCAATGTCTTCCAGTGTTTCTGTGATGAGTTTTGCCCCCATCATTGCCAGTTCATCATGAAGGTCCTCACAGGTCTTGCTGCCGATAGGCGTTGCTGCTTTTGCAACCATGTCACCTGTGTCGAGCCCCTCATTCATACGCATGATCGTCACGCCGGTCTCTTCATCTCCGGCGATGATTGCTGCCTGGATCGGCGCTGCGCCTCTGAAACGAGGCAAAAGAGATCCGTGTATATTCAGACAGCCGTACTTCGGAATGTTCAGAATGTCCGCAGGAAGGATCTTGCCATAGGCGGCTACGATCGCCGCATCCGGCGCAGCATCGCGCAAAAGCTGTGCAAACTCCTCGTTCTTTCTGATCTTCGAAGGCTGCAGTACAGGAATACCGAGCTCGATTGCCTTTTCCTTCACCGGGGAAAACTTGACCTTCTTGCCTCTGTCCCTTACTGCGTCGGGCTGCGTCACTGCATATATGATTTCATGTCCTGCCTGCGCCAGCATCTCCATCGGAGGTACTGCGAAGTCAGGCGTTCCCATGTAGATCAGTCTCATGCCTGTTCTTCCTCAAGTTCTTCGACCGGACGGATGTTTGTCGCCTTGTCTGTGTAGATGATGCCTTCCAGATGATCGAATTCGTGACACATCACGATTGCATCAAAACCTTCAAAAGTGAATTCTTTTTCTTTTCCGTATCTGTCTTTCCCCTTTATGACGATCTTCTCAGGACGCTTCACTGTTCCGACCATTCCCGGTACGGACAGACATCCTTCGTCACTCTCCTGTTCGCCTTCCAGCGTGACCATCTCAGGATCTACGAAATAGTAGACTCTCTCAGGTTCCGGTTCTGCCACGAACATTCTTCTCATGATGCCAACCTGTGGAGCCGCAAGGCCTACACCGTTAGCGTCTCTCATGGTCTCCACCATGTCGTCGAGGATCATCTGTATGCGCGGTGTCACCTCGCCTACCGGTCTGCATACTTTTCTCAGAATCGGGTCTTCATCTGTTACGATATTTCTCAGTGCCATTGTTCTCTGCCTTTCAATTGATTATCGATTGCTTTTGTATGATTTGTTTATGAGAAGCTGTATGGGTTGATATCCACGACAGCATTGTAATCCTGTTTCTTCTTCCGGGCTTCTTCGATCTCCTCCACTCTGACCTTGTACACGATGCCCGCATATTGATGCCGCTTACCTCTTGGACACTTGAGGACCAGTGAATACCGGTAAGTGTCGCGGATCTTACTCATGTAGGCTTCCTGCGGTTGAAAGAGGTTGTTCCTGTCTTCTTCCGGCAGCAGCTCATCCAATCGCTTATGCCACTTCTCCGCTCCTGCGAGAGCCGCTTCCTGCACATCGGATGTGAAGACAATCTGGAAGATGTCGCTGTACGGCGGGTACATCATGAACCTCCTGAACTTGTCCTCAGCTTCATAGAAGTTCTTATAATCATGCTCCGCCGCCATCACCACTGCGTAGTGCTCCGGGCTGTAGGTCTGGATGATGACCTTACCTTCCTCCGTCCCTCTGCCTGCTCTGCCTGCAGCCTGGGTGATCAGCTGGAATGCTCTCTCCGGCGATCTGAAATCCGGTATGTTCAGGGACACATCCGCTGATACGATCCCGACCAGGCCGACATTCTTGAAATCCAGGCCCTTAGCGATGAGCTGTGTTCCTATGAGGATGTCCGTACGGCCCTTCTCGAAATCCTTGAGTTTCTTTTTGAGTTCACCTTTTTTCTTGATGGAGTCGAGATCCAGTCTGTCCGACGTATGCTCCGGAAAGAGCTGACGGATGGTCTCCTCGATTTTCTCTGTTCCGCTGCCGAAGTATCTGACATAGCTGCTCCCGCATTCCGGACAGACTTCCGGCGGCGCTTCCTCATGTCCGCAGTAGTGGCAGACCAGTTTGCCGCTGCCTCCCCTGCCGCCTCTATGATAAGTCAGAGACAGTCCGCAGGTCGGGCACTTGGCTACATAGCCGCATTCCCTGCAGGAGACAAAGGTCGAATAGCCTCTCCTGTTCAGAAAGAGCATAACCTGCCTTCCGCTGTCCAGCTGTCTGTGCATCTCTTCCACAAGTCTGCGGCTCAGCATGGACCGGTTTCCGTCTTTCATCTCCGCCCGCATGTCCACGATTTCCGTCTTCGGAAGTTCCGCTTCGTTGTATCGCTTGGTCAGCTCTATGAGCTTGTAGATTCCTTCTTTCGCGCGGCTGTACGTGACCACTGAAGGCGTTGCGCTGCCCAGAATCAGAACGCCCTGGCTATCCTGATCCTGCAGCCGCTTCACAGCGACTTCTATGGTGTCGTACTTCGGCGTAAAGTCCGATTTGTAAGTCGACTCGTGTTCCTCGTCGACCACGATCAACCCCAGATTCTCAACCGGTGCAAAGACAGCAGACCTGGCGCCGATCACGATTCTGGTCTTCCCGTCCCGCACTCTCTTCCACTGGTCGTATCGTTCGCCGGCGGATAGTCTGGAATGGAGCACGGCCACAGAATCCTCACCGAAGTTCCCAAGGAAGCGTTCGATGATCTGTCCTGTCAGGGAGATTTCCGGCACCAGAATGATGACGCCTCTTCCCTCTTCCAGTGCTTTTTTAGCCGCTCTGATATATACTTCCGTTTTCCCGCTTCCGGTCACGCCGTGAATCAGGAAGCGTTCGTTTTTTCTCTCTTCTATCGCTCCGATGATCTGGTTGAGGGCGTCTTCCTGCTCGCCTGTGAGCTGTTCGACCTGCTCTGCAAAGCCGCGTTCGCCTGCCAGAGAGTTCTGCTTTTCCCTTCTGACTGCTGCGCTGCCTGCCGGTGTGAAACACCGGACCGCATCAATGTATCTGCAGAGATATCTGCCGCGCATCCACATGGCGCTTCTGACCATTTCTTCCGTTAGGGAGACTTCATCATCCACGCGTTCCACAGCGCGCAGCTTCGGCAGAACCGCTTCCTCAATCTGCGATGCATCATCGCTGACAGATACCACATATCCCTCGCGAGGCTTTCTGCTTTTTGCAAAAGGCACGTATACTTTGCTTCCCACGCTGACTGCGTCATCTTCACACTTGTACGTGAAAAGCGCATCCGTGCTGTTGCTTTTGTTGTCGATTACTACATCTACGTATTTCATCGGCTGCAGTGTTCTGAGTTATGATGCTCTTACAGAAGGAAGATGTCGTTTTCTTCGCATTCTTTGACCATGTCTTCCGGCCAGATGGCAGCCTGCACTTCGCCGATGTGCGCTTTTCTCAGGAAGTACATGCAAAGTCTGGACTGACCGATGCCGCCGCCGATGGAGTATGGGAGCTCGCAGTTTAAAATCTTCTTGTGGAAGTCCATCTCGGCTCGTTCCATCGCTCCTGCGATTTCCAGCTGGCGGGCCATTGCCTCTTCGTCAACTCTGATGCCCATGGATGAAATCTCAAAGGAACACTCTAAAATCTCATTCCACAGGAGAATGTCTCCGTTCAGTTCCCAGTCATCGTAGTCCGGCGCTCTTCCGTCATGCGGCTTGCCTGACTTCAGCGCTCCGCCGATCTTTTCTACGAAGACAGCTCTCTTCTCCTTGCAGATTGCGTCTTCTCTTGCCTTTGCATCCAGATCCGGATACATGTCTTCCAGCTCCTGGGATGTGATGAAGAAAATCTCGTTCGGAAGATCTGTCTTCAGTTCGTTGTAGTGTCTGTTCACAAAGTCATTCAGATTCTTCAGCGCATTGTAGAGCTTCACTACGACTTCGTGGAGATATTCTGTGTTTCTGTCTTCCTTCGTGATCGCCTTCTCCCAATCCCACTGGTCTACGTAAATGGAGTGGAGATTGTCCAGCTCTTCATCTCTTCTGATCGCATTCATGTCAGTGTAGAGACCTGTGCCCGGTTTGAAGTGATATCTGCCCAGAGCCATTCTCTTCCACTTGGCCAGAGACTGTACGATCTCTACTTCCTTCTCGTCCATATCCTTGACTGTGAAGCTTACCGTTCTCTCAACACCGTTCAGATTGTCGTTCAGTCCCGTCTCAGGCGCGACAAAGAGCGGCGCGGAAACTCTCCTGAGTTTCAAACCGTAAGCCAGTTCCTGCTGGAAGAAGTCCTTGATCTTCTTGATTGCTCTCTGGCTCTCCATGTAATCGATTTCCGGCGTATAGCCTTTTGGAATAATAAGCTTTGACATGTCGTCCTCCTCTTTTATATGAATTTCTGTATTTACTGTTTTGCTGCGGCCTGTGCCGCGTTCATCTATTTGTCACGCCAGTCGCTGTAGACACAGCCGCAGTAGTTCTGCCTGTACAGGTCATACTTCCTGGACAGCTCGATGGACCTCTTGAACCCATCCTGCTTCTTGAAGTCTCTGTCCAGAAAGCTCACTCCATAGCGGGCTGCGATGTCTTTGCCTATGGCTGATATGATTTCATAATTCTTGTGCGGACTCACAGTCAATGTCGTCCCGAAAATGTCGAATCCCATGAAGGC
>SVCS01000091.1 GCA_015058205.1 Clostridiales bacterium | reverse complement strand
TAGTAATTCCACCTCCGGCTGTCTTCCCAATAACCCCGAGAGTTAAACCACATACGTGAGAGGCCTCGGTGAGAGTATAAGGGATCACTATAAGTGATCTCAGGTGCTCTTACCGGGGCCTTTTTATTTCAACAACAAGCGAATGGAGGAAATGTATGGAAAAAGAGTATGTGATCCTGAATGTTGAAAAGGAATACCCCGGATACACCGGGACGGAAAAGTGGATGATCATTACGGATCTTTCTGAAGAGCAATTTGCAGAATTATATCCGGAACAGTATCTGTGCTGGAAAGAAGCGGTGATCCTGAATCTGGAGATGGGGAAAGAGATCATCCGGTACCACAACAATAACAGAAAACACGAGATCCGCAATGCGGGCATGATTCCGTTTGAAGAGATGGAAGCAGTTCCTGCGAAGGTCGTTGTACGGGACGACGAGATCAGGGATCCTGCTCTGAAAGTAGCATTGAAAAACACTACTGAGACGCAGTCAAGAAGAATCGTTGGAGCTTATGTAAACGGATATACAAAACAGGAGATCGCCGATGCGGAAAAGTGTTCAGTACAGGCTGTCAGCCAGAGCATCAAAAGAGGTCTTGAAAAAATGAATAAGCATATGACTGCGAACGCGGCAAAGAAGGTAAACGCATGATGACAGACCTGGTATTCGGAGATGTCTGCATCTGTGATATCTCCCTCAGCCTGAACAGCCCCAGGGATTCGCGGGCACCGCTGGTATTTCTCGGAAAAGAAGATACGGAAGGCGGGAAGATCTGCCGCTTCTGCAGAGTGGGAGGAGAACCGAGATCCTACGTGCTTACACCGTTCATCATCTTTCACGGGGAGTCTGCACTGAGAAATGACGGTGCTATCTATCCGACTCAGTACATTCTGTTTCCGGAAGGTGTCGGGATCATCAAGATGCTCGGAAGCATACAGAATGAGGAAACTCTGCAGCTGATCAAATCGGCAGATGAGAGATACAGAAACCGGAAGGAAGTCGCACTGGTCATGCATCTGTGTCCCAGATGCAGGGATGACTTCATGCTCAATCCGGAGACTGTTGTGAAGCGGATAAATCCATGCTCTCCGGTGAAGTCAACATGTGATTTCTGCCAGGTGCGGCAAGGACATCTGTTTGTCGTTTACAAAAGAAGAATCTACAGAAACGGAGTCAGTAAATGAAAAAGACATATACCATCAAGGAGATCCAGGAGATCCTGCAGATCAGTGCACCGACAGCCTATGCACTGGTAAAGAGCGGAGAATTCAGTTCCATCAAATTCAAAAACACGCTGCGCATTTCAAAAGAAAGCTTTGATAAGTGGCTCGATTCCAATATGTCAAGTATGCGATCCGAGAAATCGCATACTAACGCTCCCTATGAGAATTGATGTATCTATGGGCTGTCAGTACATCGAGGAGGGACAGACAGAAATGGGCAGAGACAATAAAGGCTCCTTCACTGTGCCGGAGATCGGGCAGATGCTTCATGTCGGAAAGGTCACGGCATATGAAGTCAGCAAAATCCCCGCACTTCGCCGCAGGATCGTCGCCGGACAGTACCGTGTTCTGAAGAAAGACTTCTGGAAATGGTACAGGAAACAGAGCAAATACAAAGTCTATGAAGAGCCGTTTAATCCGGACGAATACTTCACGACACGGGACCTGAAGGATTTCCTGCATTTTACAGATGACAATCTGGCCAGATTCATAGACAGACATCATCTCCGGGCGGATGTATCAACCCGGAAGATATATGTCCCAAAAGAGGATTTCATAAATTGGTACATAGGTCAGATGAAATATCATTCTGATGACCCGAGGCTTCCTCCCAAGGAGAAGATCGATGCTTACACGATTGGCGAGATAAAGAAGATGCTGGGCATCGAATCAAGGAGTACAGTCTACAACATCTACAGGCGGTACAATCTTGACCTCATCCGTGTCGACGGTATGACTCTTGTAGTCAAAGAATCCTTCGATAACTGGTTCCGTTCACAAAAGATCTACCCGAAGAAAAAGAAAAGGAAGAAGGGAGGAAAATAGTAATGGCTTCTATCATAAAAAGAAACGGCAAATACGCAGTCGTCCTTAACTATACGGATCAGGAAGGCAAGAGGCGGCAGAAATGGGAGACATTTCCGACGAAAAAGGAAGCACAGGCCTATAAGGCGAAACTGGATTATTCTCAGGCAATGGGAACGCAGATGGTCGTGTCTTCCACAAAAACTGTAGATGAACTGCTGGAGGAATTCATATCCAAATACGGGACGCAGAACTGGTCCCACGGTTATTACTACAAGGCACAGTCTCTGGTGAAGCATTACATCTCACCGTATATCGGTAATATGAAACTGAAGGATCTGTCGCCGCGCTTCATTGAAAACTATTACCATAATCTGATGCAGGCAGACAGCGCTCTGTCTCCGAAGCAGTTCGGAAAGAAAAAGACTGACACTCAGAAAGTATCAGCCAGAACTGTCAAGGAGATCCATAAGCTGCTGCACAGCGCTTTCAGGCAGGGCGAACGCTGGGAAATGGTCGAATCCAATCCGTTCGATAAGGTGATCACTCCCAAATACAAAGAGGTGCCTCGCGATATCTGGGAGCTGGATGACCTGAAGAAGGCGTTGGAAGCGTGCGACAATCCGATCCTGGAACTGTGCATCAACCTAGCGTTCTCCTGCTCTCTACGCCTAGGAGAGATTCTGGGACTGACATGGGACTGCGTTCATATCTCTAATGAACTGATTGAAAGCAATTCTGCCTGGATCTATGTGGAAAAGCAGCTGCAGCGCATCACGGTCGATGCAGCTGAGGCAATCGACTCCGACAGCATCCGTCTGAAATTTCCTTCCGTCAATACCAGAGTTAAAACCATATTGGTCCTAAAGGACCCTAAGACAAGGTCCAGTGTCCGAAAGATCTTCCTGCCGAGAACAGTGGCAGAGATGCTGAAAGAACGGAAAAGGCAGGTAGGCATGTATAAGAATTACCTCGGTGACGAATACAATGACTACAATCTGGTGGTCTGCTATGAGAACGGCACTCCTATGGAGGGCGACAAAATTAGGCAGTTTTTTCAGAAACTCATTAAGGACAATGACCTTCGTCCGGTTGTGTTTCACAGCCTTCGGCATTCGAGTACTACCTATAAGCTGAAACTCAGCGGTGGAGACATAAAGGCGGTTCAGGGTGATACCGGGCATTCTGAAGCAGCGATGATTACCGAAAGATATGCCCATATTCTGGATGACGACCGCAGGATCAATGCTGAGAAGTTTGAAGAGATGTTCTACCAGCAGAAGAATGATGATGTATCAGCCAGCAAGGCTGACGAATTACTGAGCATAATGAAGAAACTTCAGGAATCACCGGAACTGCTTGAATTGCTAAAAGGCCTGATCAAATAACCTATGCCCTGGCTTCGTCCAGGGCATATTTGATGGAAAAACTGTCTCTGTTTTTAGAACGGCTAAATGAATAACGTTTGATGTATACTTTAGATAATTATGAATTGTCGCCTCCCAGGTGACCTGAAATCAATTTGACGAAGCTACGATAGAGTACAAGAAAAACAAAACGTTATCGAGGAGGAACAAACAATGTCAATGATAAGTCCAGAAACGTTTATTGAATTTGAATGTAAGGGCAAACCTTATAAGGAATTGCTCAAAATGAGGGATGAACTGCTTGAGGGAATCTATGCTTTTGAGAGTGGCAATATATCTCCGGAAGCAAAGATGATAAATCCGTCTCCAGAAGTTATATACCAAATGAATCTGGAATATCTGGGTGATCTGTGCAAGCTGATATCAGATACTTACAATAGCGAAATTGTCTGGAAGGATGAAGAAGAGGTATAGGATGAACACTACAAAATACAGCACAAAATATAATGAAATAACAAGACTGCTTTTAGAACGTTTAGCGAAAGACAAGAAGAATGAGAACATCGTTTTTTCACCGATGTCGATCGTACTGCTTCTTGGAATCGTAGCAGATGCTGTTCAGGGTAAATCCAGAGATGAGATTTTGGGTGTTATAGGTGGTGGTTTCTCCTTTGAGGAGCTATTGACTGTTCTGAAAGAGATTCAGGCTGACGCCACAGAAAGCGGATCCCTTGTGTCTTCAAATGCGGTTTGTATAAAGGATAGTATCAGCAAATCCATTCGTCCTGAATACAAAAATCGGTTGAAGGACACATTTGATGGAAAACTGTTTGCGTCTGCTGATATCGTTCATGACGTAAATGCCTGGGTAAAAGAAAAAACAAATGGCATGATAGAGAATGCTGCGGATGAATCCATGAATCATATGCTGGCTTGTCTGATGAATGCTATCGCGTTTGATGCGGAGTGGATGGAAAAATATGAAGATGATGACATCCACGAAGATGAATTCAATAATGCAGACGGAACCCTTTCAGAAGTTCAGATGCTGGAAAGTTCTGAGGATACTTATATTGAGGATGAGTTCTTCACGGGATTCGTGAAGCCATATAAAGACAAGAAATATGCTTTTATGGCGCTGCTTCCGAAGAAAAAGAGCGCTTCCTTCCTGCACAGAGCGGTAAATCAGATTGATTTCTCAAAACTGCTCAGTGAAGCAACATACGAGACCGTATATGTGACTATGCCGGAATATAAATATGATTTCGGTGAGGATTTGACCGGCCTATTCAAAGATATGGGTGTTAGCACTTTGTTTACACCCGAAGCAGACTTTTCTCCTATGTCAAGCGAATGGCTCAAGGTGGATTCCATTGTTCATAAGGCACATATTGAGGTTGACAGAAAAGGAACAAAAGCAGCAGCTGTGACTATGGCTTTTGTTGTCGCCGGATGCGCACCAAGCATGGACCTAAAGTCGGTAGTATTGGATCGGCCATTCGTATATGCGATCATGAATACTGAGACCAAACTCCCTGTCTTCGTAGGATTATATAATAAAGCTGGAAATTTACTGTAGCAAAACTTGATGGCATTATCTGGAATGGATATCAATCCGGAAGATCGAGTAGTGGAAGAAAGTTGTAACGGAAGGCAGTGCAGTTGTTTGGTGTCTGCGGCGGCATTCGAACGTCTAACATTGTCGCAGCCTCTCCGCGTTTTGATGGCAATTTTAAGCGAAAAAGTGATGGCACAGCAATCACTTGAAGTTTATTTCCGCTTTTTTGGCCTTTAGTCATTTTTAGAGATGACCCTCGAAAAGTCCTTATTTTACAGGGGTTTTCGAGGTTTTTCTTTCATGAGATTTAGTCCGTTTTAGAGGCCTGGCCTCTACTCCGGAGC
>SVCS01000029.1:14168-20125 GCA_015058205.1 Clostridiales bacterium | reverse complement strand
ATCGAAACCAAAGGACTGATCGGATCCATCGAAGCAGCAGATGCTATGGTAAAGGCTGCTAACGTATACCTGATCGGCAAGAACTTTGTAGGCGGCGGACTCGTTACCGTTATGGTAAGAGGCGACGTAGGCGCTTGCAAGGCTTCCGTAGACGCTGGCGCTGCTGCTGCTCAGAGAGTCGGCGAGCTGCTCCACGCTCACGTAATTCCAAGACCTCACATCGAGGTTGAACAGATCCTTCCGGATCCAAAGAACCCACAGCAGCCGGATCAGGGCTAAGGACAGCACTATTTGATATTCAGATAGAATAAGGTTTTACGGCGCAGGCAGAGAACCTGCCTGCGCTGTTATGTTATAGTCTGAAAGGATCATAGAGCAATGGGTAAAACGATATTAGTATTGACCGGCAGCCCTAGAGTCGGAGGAAATTCCGACCAGCTGGCAGATGCCTTTATTCGTGGTGTCGCCAGTGCAGGCAATCAGGTCCTGCGTTTTGATGCCGGCAGGAAGCAGATCGGCCCTTGTATCGGTTGTCAGGCGTGTGCTGAGACAGGCGTATGCGCTGCTGCTGATGATTTCGCTGAGTTTTCAGGATATCTGATGCAGGCAGATGCAATCGCGATCTTTACGCCGCTTTACTGGTTCAACTGGCCGGCAGGGCTGAAAGCCGCCATCGATAAGTGTTTCTCATTCTATTGCTCAGGCAAGCAGACACGCGTGAGGGAGAGCATCCTGGTTGTCTGCGGAGAAGCAAACGAAATGGACGTGTTTGATCCGCTGGTCAAATCATATGAGAAGACCGCCGAGCTGATGCACTGGGAAAACAAAGGCCACATAGTCGTACCGAGTGTCTTTGAGGCTGGTGCAGTGCAGAACACACCTGCCATTCCGGGCATGGAAAAAATCGGCCGGTACTTTTAGGTACTTCTAAGTACTTTTAGGAGAGCTATAATGAGCACAATGGAATTAAGAAAGAACTTCTACTGGGCAGGAATCCTGGACCCGGATCTGGAAGTTTTTGATATCATTATGCACACTGACTTTGGTACGACCTATAATTCGTATCTTCTGAAGGGCAGCGAGAAAACTGCCCTTTTTGAAACAGCCAAAGAAAAGTGGGCAGATGAATATATCGCCCAGCTGAAGACGCTGATCAATATCGAGGATATCGATTATCTGATCGTCAATCACACTGAGCCGGACCACGCCGGCACAGCTGAGCGGATCATCGACCTGAATCCGGGAATCAAACTGGTGGGAACACCGACTGCACTGAGCTTCATGAAGGCAGTAAGCAACCGTGAGTTCAGTTCCATCCCGATCAGCGATGGTGATGTTCTGCCTTTGGGCGATAAGACGCTGGAGTTCATGATTGTACCGAACCTGCACTGGCCGGATACGATGTGGACCTATATCCGCGAGGACGGCGTCCTGGTACCATGTGATTCCTTCGGCAATCACTACAGTCATCCTGGAATCCTCCAGTCCACCGTAACGGATCTGGACAACTCCATGCGGATGATGAAGTACTATTATGACAATATTATCGGACCGTTCAAACCGTATGTTCTGGAAGCCCTTGAGAAGATCAAGGATAAGAACATCACAATGATCTGTCCGGGACATGGTCCGGTGCTTGATCAGGATATCCCGCACTGGATCGAGGTATACAGAGACTGGTCTACAGAGGTCAATCCAAATCAGCATCCGGTCGTTGTTATGCCGTATGTTGCTGCATATGGCTATACGAAGACCCTGGCAGATGTCATTTCAGATGGTATCCGCAAGGCCTGTCCGGACATCGAAATCAAGGCTTATGATATGGTCTATGCAGATGCGGGAGAGGTTGTTGGCGAGATGTACTGGGCAGACGGACTGCTCTTCGGAACGCCGACAGTTCTCGGAGAAGCTCTGAAACCAATTTGGGATCTGACAACGTCGATCTTTGCTGGCACGCACGGCGGCAAACCGGCGTCAGTATTCGGCGCGTACGGATGGTCCGGAGAAGGCGTACCTCATCTCATCGAGCGTCTGCATCAGCTGAATATGGACGTCTATAAAGAAGGTTTCCGCGTTCAGTTCAAACCGTCTCCGATCGAGATGCAGAAGGCCTTTGACTTCGGATATGGATTTGGCTTGAAGGCAAAGACCCACTGGGATGCACAGAAATCCGGCAAGAAAGAAGCGCCTGCTGCAGGCGGCGCACAGGCATGGAAGTGTCTAGTCTGCGGGGAAGTCGTTTATGGCGATGTACCGCCTTCAGCTTGTCCGATTTGCGGAGTGGGACCAGAGCAGTTTGTTCCTGTCAGTGTTGCCAATACCGGATTTACCAGCACAGAGCCTTTGAACGTGATCATCGTAGGCGGCGGCGTAGCTGCCCTTACAGCGGCAGAAGCAGCACGTGAGAGAAACCATGCAGCTTCCATCGAAATCATCACAAACGAGGACCTGCCGTGCTACAACAGACCGATGCTGACCAAGAACATCCTGGCCAAACCAGACGTTCTGGGATTTATCACAAAGTCACCGGATTGGTATGTGAGCAACAACATCAAGGTTACCTTCGGCACTGCAGTGATGGCAATCGACAATAACGCGAAGACGCTGACGCTATCCGACGGAAGCGGCAGGAGCTACGACAGACTGGTCTATGCGACAGGCGCAGAGAGCTTCGTTCCGCCGATTCCAGGTGCGGACCAGCCATTCGTGAAGGTCATTCGCAAGGTGACAGATATCATCGACATCCAGAATCTGCTGCCGCAGGTTAAAGATATCGTCATGATTGGCGGCGGTGTACTGGGACTGGAAGCAGCTTCTGAGTTCATTAAGACAGGACGGAAGGTTACAGTCGTCGAAATGGCGCCGACCCTCATGGGACGGCAGCTGGATCAGACTGGTTCACAGGTTCTGAAAGCAGCAGCGGAAGCCAAGGGCGTACGCGTCATCACTGGCGCCAAAATCAATGGCATTGAAGCCGATGGCGTGCAACTGGAAACAGAGAAGCTTCCGGCGCAGCTAGTGGTCCTGTCCACAGGAACGAAGGCGAATGTTCAGGTGCTGCAGAATGCAGGCGCCTCAACAGAGCGCTTCGTCAATGTCAATGATAAGATGGAGACCACACTGCCGGGTATCTACGCGGCAGGAGATGTGGCAGCCGTGGGCGGCGTATCCATCGGTATTTGGAACCAGGCCGTCGAGATGGGCCGTGTAGCCGGCGCCAATGCAGTCGGTGATGACCTTACATACGAAGGCATCACACCAGCAGTCAGCTTCACAGGATTCGGCATCGATCTCTTCGCTATGGGAGATACCGGTAAGAAAGAGGGCGAATTCTATAAGACCCTTGAAGTGGATGATCCGAGAACGCTGACCTACATCAAACTGTACTTCCTGCATGACGTATTCGCAGGTGCAGTCGTGATTGGAGACACCTCCATCAGCGCTAAAATCATGGAAGCATTCCAGAGCAAGACGGATTACGAAACGACACTTGCCATGCTCCATGGGTGGAAATAGCGATATGTTTTAGAAAACACGATATCATTCGTACGAAAAGCCTTGGAAGCACTACGCTTCTGAGGCTTTTTTGTTTTTGACGCTGTATAGACTTTGATAAGTATGGTATAAAGAATGCAGAGGAGTTCAATCATTCATGAAAAAGCTATTTACGAATGTGAAAATATTTACATCAAATCGCGACTGTCTCTATGCAGATGCGATGCTTGTGGAGAATGGCAATATCCTGTGGACAGGAACGGGCGTACCGGCCGATGAGCCGGATGAAGTCATCGATCTGCAAGGAAAGACGGTGATTCCCGGTCTCATCGATGCGCACATGCATCCGCTCATGTTGGCAGAGTACAGCAAGCAGATCGCATGTCTGCCGCCGAAGGTGAATTCCATCGAGGAACTCATCACAGAGATCGCTCGTGTGCGGCAGGAAATCGCCGCAGGCAGGGATCCTGATCATGAAGAACTTCCTTGGATCCGCGGCTGGGGTTACGACGAAGGAAAGTATGCTGAAAAGCGCAGCCCGAACCGTTATGATCTGGACCGCGGCAGCAAAGACTACCCGGTGTTTCTGGTGAGAAGCTGCGAACACATTCGATGTGTCAACAGCAAAGCACTTGAGATTACAGGCATCACGAAGGATACGCCTGACCCGCCAGGAGGAAGCATCGACCGCGATGAAAAGGGTGAGCCGACCGGCGTTCTGCGCGAGAACGCCCGCGACTTAGTGCTGCCGTTCATGCCGGAAGAAACAGAGGAAGAAATCGTGGATGCGTTGGTCGATCTTGGGAAACTCCTGATTTCTCAGGGAATCGTTGCAATCGGCGATATGGGAAATCTGCACCCGGGCGGAAATCTTACGTATTTCACAAAAGCGGCAGAGCGTGGTTTTCCGCAGCGCGTCAGCCTATATTACATGTGGGATTACTTCATGGACGATCCGGAGTTTGTAATCACCGATGCGATGATGGATTACGAAAGCCGGATACGCATCGCAGGCATCAAGCTGATTGGCGACGGCAGCATCAGCGGTAAAACAGCCTGGCTGCACCGTCCGTATCTAGGAACAGACCTTTGCGGCATGCCTGTTTACTCTGATGAGAGCATGGAGAAAGCGATTGATTTTGCGAAAAAGGCAGGATGTCAGATTGCGGTGCACGCCATGGGCGGCCGCGCAGTTGACCGGGTGATTGATCGTGTCTGCAGAGAGTCAGACTGGACAGACGGGCGTGTGCCGTTCGTCAGAATTGAACACGTGACAGAACCGTCCGAGCAGGCAATGACAACGGCAGCCAAAAAAGGCTATGCGTTTGTTACACAGCCGATCTTCGAGTACTCTGAAATTGAGACGTACAAGGTCAATATGGATGAGCAGCGGCTGAAGCAGCTTTATCCGTTCCGGACTGAGCTGGATCATGGGATTCAGCTGGTCCTTTCGACTGATGCACCGGCCACATCCTGGGCTGTACCGTCGGATCCGTTCTCAAATATCAAGGCGGCAACAACGCGGAAAGCATACGATGGTTCGGACATCGGGCAGGACGAGAGAGTTGATATCGAGACCGCGGTGATTCTCTATACCAGGGAAGCTGCGCATGTATGCGGCTTCGCAGGTCTGGGTCAGCTGACACCTGGTTATGCGGCAGATTTCGCTGTCCTCAGCGAAGATATCTTCACCATTGATCCGACGCAGATCGACCAGATCAAAGTCGAGGCTACATATATTTGTGGGGAAAAAGTTTATTAAAAGTATACTTTCCGCAGGTTTTCCGGCATGGATGAAAACATCATTTCGACGATCGTTTCGGCCGGCGTAATGTTGTCTTCCAGAAGCCATTCGCGGGTCATGCCAACGCAACCATGGCAGTAGAGACGAATGCTGTAGGAAAGCTGGGTGTCCAGCCGTTGCACGCCGAGAATACGTAAGGCTTCCTGCGTGTAACGTCCGACAAAGTATTCGACCATATACTTCCACAGCGGATTCTGTGAGTTGTCTTCGTAAGCCCGTTTGTAGAAGATGTAATCCCGGCGCATTTGATTCATAGCGTTTGCCGCAGATTCAATGGAAAGGATATCTGTTTCAAATGCGCTGCGGCAAAAGATCCAGGCGACTAAATCGTACTTGTCCCTAAAATGATAATAGAAGGTAGGACGTTCAATTTCGGCCTCACGGCAAATTTCCGTTACACGAATTTTGTCGAGGGGCTTTTTTGTCATGAGTTTCTTCATGTTTTCCGCGATCCATTGCTTTGTTCTTACAGACATCATATTCTCCATTATTTTTACAAAATCGAATATTTGTAAGTAATTATAACATAAATGCATTTCTGTAAGTAGATTTATGTTGATATTCATTCTAAAATCCAAATAGACAGAATAAAGAACAACACATTCGGAAGGAGAATAGAGATGGACTTTTTAGAACTTGCGAAGGAGAGATATTCAGA
>SVCS01000029.1:0-14068 GCA_015058205.1 Clostridiales bacterium | reverse complement strand
GATACCTTCGGACTTCCGGAATACATGATTCCAGTCATGATGCTGGGACTGGGATATCCAAATGAAAGTGCAAGAGCAAATCCATGGCACTACAAGAGAAAAGCAATCGAAGATTTTGTGACAGAATTATAATGACTAAGGGGGTATCGATAACATGCATTTCACAGACACCGTATACAGAAATCCGTACTGGCCGACATTCCCACTTCTGCAGATCACACAGGGATGTACGCACAATGATTGCAGCTTTTGCACCATGTATCGGAACGTAGACTTCCGGATGCAGCCAATGGAGTGGATCGAAGAAGATCTGCAGGAGCTGGCGCAGGTAGCTCCAGATGCCAGGACGATTCAGCTGCTTTCCGCCAATCCGCTCTGCCTGAGCTATGACAAGCTCGCACCAATCCTGGAGATGATCAATCACTATCTGCCGAAGATGGAATACATCTATGCGGCAACCCGTGTGACGGATATCAGAAACAAATCCGTAGAGGAACTGAAGAAGCTCAAAGAACTAGGACTGAGGGAAATCTCATTGGGCGTAGAGAGCGGTGATGACTGGACGCTGGATCGTGTAAACAAAGGCTACCATGCCAGCGATATCATTGAGCAGTGCGCGAAATTAAACGAAGCAGGAATTGATTTCTGGATGACATTTCTGAACGGCGTAGCCGGCAAAGAGCACAGCATGGAGCATGCAATCCATTCAGCGGAGATCTTCAGCCAGTGCGAACCGATGCTGGTCGGAACAGGAGGACTTACACTGTTTCCGGGCACGCCGCTTTTGGAAGATGCGCAGAAAGGTGCGTTCGCTCCGCTCAACGAGAAAGAGATGCTGGAAGAATTAAAAACTTTTGTGGAACATCTGACTTGTGACTGCTCCTTTATCACGCACCACACCATTTCCGGGAAGAATCTTACCGGACCTGACTTTCTGAAGCGCAAGGAGAGTATCATTGCTGCCTTGGATCATGAAATCCAGCATGGAAATCTGGATATGATGGCAGCTATCAGAAGAAACAAACAGACATTATAAAAGCACGAAATGAATGGACATCGTGAATTTGATGCCCCTTCTGCGGGACAGAGGCCAGATGCAGTCCAGACTTTTCTCTGCAGGGAAGTCCGCGATGGCTTCTCCAGCCTGACGCGCCCCGTCCACAGTGCCGATCACCGGCTCCTTCACGCCGGCCGGAGTGTAGATAATATTCTTTTCATAGCCATAGATAATGCCTTCTCTGACCGCATCAAAGATCGCATCATTGAAGCGGGTCACAAGGTCTTTTGTGTGCTTTCTTGTCGTCTGGAAGATCGCAGTGTTCAGGTTGTCCAGGAACCTGATTTCGCCACCTCTGTCTTCTATATCCTTACGGATATACTGGAACAGACCCCGGAAAGAATTGTTCAGCTGACTGTGCACTCCCGTGACGACAGCATAGTCATAGTCTTTATCGCCCAGGTCGATCTCATAGTTCTCGTTGCTTTTATAGATCTGCTCGAGGCATTCTCTTAGAGCACTTAGCTCTGGTCCGGCGTTTTTTTCCAAGACGTCGCCCTGGCTTGGGACATTGATCTGGGGTTCCTGGTCAGAACGCAGCTTTTCCATGGTTTTGAGAAGCAGATCCGTATATGCAAGATAGTCTTCATCTGTGATTCCAACGTAATCCGAAGCAGCGAATTTCAGATTCTCCGACGGAGACAGCCCGTATTGGTGAAATGCTTCTTCTGCTGTTTCAGGCCGGTAGTCCGACAGGGTGATGGTGCCGCAGTGCTGTGCAAGTTTCTTCAAATCAAGATCGTTGCATTTGCCCGCGCCTAGAATCAGCAGCGATGCGCCGGAAGGGATGCAGCTGATCACGAACTCTGTCAGCCTCTCTCTATATCCTGCCCAGTCCTTAAACTCATCATCTTTGGAAGAGCGTGCCTTGAACTGATCATAGATGTGCTGCACTCTGTTTGCTTCGGTAGTTATAATCTCAGATTTCATGTCATATCTCCTTTGATAATTGT
This sequence comes from Clostridiales bacterium, assembly GCA_015058205.1. Classification (GTDB taxonomy): domain Bacteria; phylum Bacillota; class Clostridia; order Peptostreptococcales; family Anaerovoracaceae; genus Lentihominibacter. The sequence goes on along the minus strand of SVCS01000029.1, from coordinate 12,058 downwards.
ATTTTAGCACGATATTCCATTATCTTCGTGACAAAGTGGTGAGAATAACGGTAAAATTACAGTGGAGGTGAAAAAATGAAATTCATACATGAGCAGAACCGTATTTACGGGATAGATGAAAACGGGAAAGTATTGGCAGAGATCACATTCCCACGGACGGAACCAGGCGTATATACCATTGAGCATACGATCGTTGACGGATCACTGCGCGGCCAGGGCATTGCCGGGAAACTCGTGCAGGCAGCCATAGAGGATATCAAAGGCAACGGCGGAGAAGTACGGGCGACTTGTTCTTACGCGGTAGAGTGGATGAAAAAACATGGCGGTAAGAAGATCACCTATTTCTATCTGCCTGGCTGCCCATACTGTGCAAATGCCAACAAGGCAATTGAAGAGCTGATACAGGAAAACCCTGCATACGGAAACATAGAAATCGAGCGGATCAACGAACAGGATCCGCCTGCCGGCATCTCCGGTTATCAGTACTACTATGTTCCGAGCATGTTCATAGACAAAGAAAAGGTATACGAAGCAAATCCAGCGCAGGGGTATGATGAGATCAAAGAGTCAGTCAGGACCGTTTTTCAACGGGCAAGCGGGGAATAATCTGCCGTATGCAAATAACTATCATTTGATCTTTGTTTTTTGACTTGACAATGGTGGCTGTGCATGTCATAATCGCCAAGGTGCCAAGAAGCAGGCACACGTTCAAAAAGAAAAATGGAGTGTTGAATGAGAAGGCGATTCACAGAAGAAATCAGAATAGAAGACGCAAGGGGCACCTTGCGGGAGGCGTGTTCTCCCCTTGGTGCAGACGTTAATTTCAATCATTATTCAATTTTACCCGGTTTTACAGATGTACATGTTCATCTGAGAGAGCCGGGTTTTTCTTATAAAGAAACAATAGCATCTGGAACAAAAGCAGCCGCGGCAGGTGGATTCGTGCATGTACTGAGCATGCCGAATCTGGATCCGGTACCGGACAGCATAGAGCACCTGATGATCCAGGAGGACATCATCAGACGGGACGCCTGCGTTGGCGTACATCCTTTGGGTTCGATCACATGCGGAGAAAAAGGAGATAAGCTTTCGGATATCGAGGGGCTGGCGCCGATGGTGGCAGGCTTTAGTGATGACGGAGTCGGCGTTATGGATGACGGACTGATGAAGGAAGCCATGAAGCGGGTTTGGGAAGCTGGCAGCATTATCGTGGCCCACTGCGAGGATACAAGATTTCCTCGGGAGAGCCGTGAGGCAGAATACAGACAGCTGGACCGGGACCTGGAACTCGCCTTGCAGACCGGCTGCCCTTATCACATGTGTCATGTATCGACCAAAGAATCCGTCCAGCTTATCCGGGTGGCGAAAAAAGCCGGACTTGACGTCACCTGCGAGACAGCACCGCATTATTTAACACTTTCCGATGAAGATATTCTGGACGATGGACGGTTCAAGATGAACCCGCCGATCAAATCCCGTGCAGACCAGAATGCGCTTCTCGAGGCACTGACTGATGGGACCATCGACATGATTGCTACCGATCATGCGCCTCACAGCGCAGAAGAAAAGGGAAAGGGCTTTGCCGGCAGCGCATATGGCATCGTAGGGTTGGAAACAGCGTTCCCGGTGCTGTACACCAGACTGGTGCGGGAAGGAGTGCTGCCGCTCGCACGGCTCACAGAGCTTTTGACGGAGGCACCGAACCAGAGATTCCACATCGATCATCGTCTGCCGGATGATACGGATCCAAACCCTACATTTACGGTCTGGGATCTGGAGCATCCATATCAGATCGATCCGGAGCACTTCTTAAGCAAAGGCGGGAGCACGCCTTTTGCGGGATGGGAAGTATACGGAAAGTGCATAATGACAGTGGTAAACGGAAAGGTTGTATATCAGAGATGAGAAACAGCAAAGTAACAATACAGAGCAATCAGAGGATCGCCGCAGGCATGTATGAGATGGTCCTTCAGATTCCGAAGACAGCGGAAGATGAAGCAACACTGCAGCAGGTGCGGGCCGGTCAGTTCATCAATATCAGAATCGAAGGGCTTTATCTGCGCAGACCGATTTCCATCTGCGACTGGGATGCAGAAGAGGGAACGATTACGATTGTTTATCAGACAGTCGGACGCGGCACCGAGATCATGAGTCAAATGCTGCGCGGAGAAAAACTGGATATCCTGTGGCCCCTGGGCAACGGATATGACCTGACGAAAGGGAATCCTTGCGGCAAGGAAACAGAAGTGACACCGCTCCTGTTCGGCGGTGGGGCAGGTGTGCCTCCCATGGTCGGACTCTGCAGGAGACTGATGCAGATTGACACGAAACCGTTCGTCATTCTGGGATTTCGAAGCGCGGAGAATGTGTATTACAAGGACCTGTTCGAGGAGATGGGCGTCCGGACAATCATCACAACAGAAGACGGAAGCGTGGGGATCAAGGGATTTGTAACAGACGCAGCAAGTGCGCTGCTCAGCGACGCTGACTCCATGGAATACAAATGGAACATCTTCGCCTGCGGGCCGGAGCCTATGCTTCGGGCAATCGATCAGACGCTGCCGGAGGATATTCCCGGACAGTTGAGTTTTGAAGAAAGGATGGGCTGCGGATTCGGCGCCTGCATGGGATGTTCTTGCGAAACAAAATACGGAAGCAAGCGGATCTGCAAGGATGGTCCGGTACTGGAAAGGAGTGAGGTCATATGGTAATCGAGAGAGAAGTCGATATGAAAACTTGCCTTTGCGGGATCGAGTTGGACAATCCGGTGATGGCAGCAAGCGGCACATTTGGATACGGCCGGGAGTTTGCAGAGTTATACGATATCAACATTCTTGGGACGTTCAGCTTCAAAGGAACGACACCTGAAGCGAGATTCGGCAATCCGACGCCGAGAATCGCGGAATGCACGGAAGGAATGCTCAACAGCGTAGGACTGCAGAATCCGGGCGTACAAGCTGTCGTCAAGGAAGAAATGCCGGCGCTGGTGAAGGTATTTCAAAAGAACGTGATGGCCAATGTCTGCGGAGGATGTCCGGAAGACTATGCGGCGGTCGCGCAGGCACTGGAACCTTGTGAGCAGATCGGATGGCTGGAAGTCAACATCTCCTGCCCGAATGTGGCAAGCGGAGGGATGGCCTTTGGAACAGATCCAAAAGCAGCAGCCTCGGTCATCGACGCCGTGCGCAAAGTCACAAAAAAGCCTGTGATCGCCAAACTTTCACCAAATGTAACGGATATTACAGAAATCGCGAGAGCCTGCGAAGCAGCGGGTGCAGATGGCATCACCGCCATCAACACCTTGCTGGGCATGCGCATCGATCTGAAACGCCGTCAGCCAATACTCGCAAGGAAAATGGGTGGATTCTCAGGACCTGCGGTCTTCCCGATCGCATTGCGGGCAGTATATCAGATTCGCCGCGCAGTAGAGATTCCGGTAATCGGATGCGGAGGCGTCCGCACTGCAGAAGATGTCCTCGAGATGATGATGGCCGGCGCAAAGGCAGTACAGGTCGGATCGGAAAACCTGGTGAATCCATATGCCTGCAGAGACATCATAGAGTCACTCCCTGCAGCAATGAGAAAGTATGGGATCCAGAGCTTGCAGGAACTAAGTGACTAACCTGAACTGAGCTGGATAACAAAACAATAGATATAAATAAAGGAGGAGAAATGGGAAAAGATGTGATTATCGCCTGCGATTTCAGCAGTGCAGAAGAAACCTATGCGTTTCTGGATCAGTTTGAAGAGAAACCTTTCGTCAAGATCGGAATGGAACTGTTCTATGCGGAAGGACCGCAGATCGTCCGTGAGATCAAAGCCAGAGGACACCGGATCTTCCTGGATCTGAAGCTGCATGACATCCCCAACACAGTGGGTAAGGCCATGCGGGTGCTTGCTGGTCTGGATGTGGACATGTGCAATGTTCATGCGGCAGGAACCAGCAAGATGATGGAGGCAGCGATACAGGGCCTGTCAGAAGGGACAAAATGCGGTCAGAAACGGCCGATCCTGATTGCGGTGACCCAGCTTACCTCTACAGGTCAGGAACAGTTGGAAGAAGAGATCCTGATCCACCAGCCGATGGAGGAAGTGGTTTCAAGTTACGCCGCAACTGCGAAGCAGGCAGGCCTCGATGGTGTCGTGTGTTCTCCGCTGGAGTCGCCGTCTGTCCATGAGGCACTTGGAACAGAGTTTCTGACAGTGACACCGGGAGTTCGTTTGGCAGGAGATGAAAAAGGCGACCAGAAGCGCGTCACCACTCCGGCAAAAGCGAAGGAACTCGGATCAGACTATATCGTAGTAGGAAGAAGTATCACAGCAGCAGAGGATCCGGTGGCTGCCTATGAGCAGTGCCGGCGGAAATTCTGCGATTAAGAAAGGAGATCAGATATGAGAACGAAAGCAGCAAAGGCGCTTTTGGATACGGGTGCGGTATTCTTCCGTCCGGAGGAGCCCTTCACATGGGCGAGCGGCATCAAGAGTCCGGTCTATACAGACAACCGTCTGGTGCTGACCAGCCCGGAAGCAAGAAAAGTCATCGAAGAAGGCCTGATCGAGCTGATCAAAAAGACTTATCCGGATGCAGAAGCATTGTTTGGAACAGCTACAGCGGGGATTCCCCATGCCGCAATCGCAGGATATGCCATGGATCTTCCGATGGGTTACGTCCGCTCCGGCGCGAAGGATCACGGCCGCGCCAACCGGATCGAAGGCAGGGTGCAGGAAGGCCAGAAGGTAGTGGTCATGGAAGACCTGATTTCCACCGGAGGCAGCTGCATCGAGGCGGCGAAAGCTTTGCAGGAAGCCGGCGCTGATGTGCTGGGCGTCATCTGCATCTTTACCTATAATCTGAGCAAAAGCAGGGATGCTTTTGCAGAAGCAGGATTTGAATACCACAGTCTGACGGACTTCGACTGCGTCGTTGAGACGGCTGCGGAAACGGGCTATATCAGCGAGGATGATAAGGCCCAGCTGAAAGAGTTTAGAGATAGTTTGTAATATAAGGAGGAAGAAGCATTGAAACATTTGATCGACATTATGGATTTGTCAATTGAAGAACTGGACGAGATGATCGACGTGGCGAAGGATATCATCGCAGATCCAGAGAAGTATGCGCATAAATGCGCAGGGAAAAAGCTCGCAACGCTGTTCTTCGAACCATCCACAAGGACGAGGCTGAGTTTTGAAGCGGCGATGTATGAACTGGGCGGAAATGTGCTGGGATTCTCTGAAGCACAGAGTTCTTCCGCGGCCAAGGGTGAAAGCGTTTCCGATACAATCCGGACAGTCGGCTGCTACGCAGACATCATCGCCATGCGCCATCCGAAAGAAGGCGCTCCGATCGCAGGAACACGCCGTTCAACCGTTCCGGTCATCAACGCAGGCGACGGCGGACATAACCACCCGACCCAGACACTGACTGACCTTCTGACCATCAGCAGAGAGAAGGGACGCCTGGATCATCTGACCATTGGCCTTTGTGGAGACTTAAAGTTTGGACGTACCGTTCACTCTCTGATCAATGCCATGTCCAGATATACAGGAAACCGCTTTGTCCTGATTTCTCCGGAGGAACTGAAGATTCCGGAATACCTCCGTTATGAGACACTGATCAAGAAGGAACAGGATTTTGTGGAGACAGGCGATCTGGAAGGCGCAATGCCAGAGCTCGATATCCTCTACATGACCCGTGTACAGAGAGAACGCTTCTTCAACGAACAGGATTACCTGAGATTGAAAGACAGTTACATCCTGACACCGGACAAGCTGGAATACGCGAAAGAAGATCTGTCCATCCTTCACCCGCTGCCAAGAGTCAATGAGATTTCCGTGGCTGTGGATGATGATCCGAGAGCAAGATATTTCGAGCAGGTAAGAAACGGCAAATACATCAGAATGGCGCTGATTCTGAAGCTGCTGAAGGAAGCCGGAACCATTAACTAGGGACAAAGAACGGAGGAATATACAATGATTATTGGAAAAATAGAAGACGGTATCGTACTGGATCATATCAAAGCCGGTCAGGGCATGCGACTCTATGGTATTCTGAATCTGGACAAGCTGGACTGTGAAGTCGCACTGATTCAGAACGCACCTAGTGTGAAAATGGGACGTAAGGACATCCTGAAAATCGACAAACTCATTAATCTGAACATTGACGCAGTAGGGTATGTCGATCCCGGAATCACAGTCAATATAATCAAAAACGGAAAACTTGCCAAGCGCTCCCACATCGATCTGCCGGAGGAGATCGTTGATATCGTGAAGTGCAAGAACCCACGCTGCATCACGACGATTGAGCAGGAACTTCCGCATGTGTTCAGACTGACGGACCGCGAAAACAGAGTATACCGCTGCAAGTACTGCGAGAGCAAGGCGGAGTAATGTAATAGGATAGTGGATCAGAAAGCGGAGAGAGATCTCCGCTTTTTTGGTGCCTTTTCATTCTGAAAATCCAACACTGTGTGATGTTTTGATGGTTGAATCAGCGTAAGGCCTGTTTTTATAATTATATTAGAAAATAGACACTGTGTCCGAAATAGAGGGTATCGTTATGGAAAAACGTAAGAAAATCGTCAAAAGATTTGTTCCTCTGCTGATTCTGATCATTTTGGTTCCGGTCATTTCCTTCATGATGTACCCGATGATCAATATGCAGCCGAGGGATCTTCACGTTGGAATTGTAAACAAAGATAAAGGTGCTGAATTTGAACAGGGCACTGTGAATCTGGGCGGGAAAATCATAAAGAAAATTACGGATCCGGAAGAAAACGCCGATAAGGACAGCGATAAAGAATCGCCTGTCATATGGGAGGTCTACGATTCAGAGGATGCCGCGAAACAGGCGCTCAAGAAGAAAGAAATATATGGCTATCTCGTAATCCCGCGCAACTTCTCCAGTAAGCAGACTCAGACACTTACGGCCTTTGAGAATCTGAGTGAAGCGCTAGGGAATATGTCAGAAGGTACTGGCAAGATGGGCGACGGCATCAATCAGATGAGCGGGAAACTTACTCAGCTGCCGACTGCCTTCAGGAAGATGGGGACAGCTGCTTCAAATCTGGGAAGCGCTGCGGAAGGACTGCAGAAACCTGTGAAGATGATGGGTACGGAGTCCAGTGCAATCAACAGCGCAGCGCAGAATATCAACGATAACGATGCGGCAGTGCAGCAATACATTGCAGAAGCAGAGGCGGCGCTGTCCGGAGAAGAGCCGGACATTGAAGCGGCGCAGCAGGCGCTTCAGAATGCAAAGACTACAAGCGAGGCGGATGTTGCAGTCATCCTGCAGAACGGCGGAATGATTTCCGCACAGTCTGATGCAGTTACAAAAGGTCTTGGGACGATTCAGCAGGCTGAGAATGGCATGTCTTCCAACTTCAATAAGATGGCCGACAAAATGGGCGGCGTCAAAAACATCAGTCAGCTTTCCTCTGCGCTGGGCACTTTATCCGATGGTTTAGGTGAGATGTCAGGCAAAATGAATGAGAACGTCACCGACGCTATCGATACGCTGAATGGTACGCAGGAGGCTGATGAAGACAGCACTGTAAAGTTGTATTTCCATGTCGACCAGAGCAGAAATGTTATGGTGACGAGCACGCTGTCATCCATGATGAACGGATTGGCGGCAAATACAGGGCTGAGCATTGAAACCAAATATGAAAACAAGATTCCGGATGAACTGAACAACTTTTATTTTGCCATGGTCTTCATGATGCTGGTGATGTTCACCTCTATGATACCGGGTATCCTGACTGGTTTCCTGACCAGACCTTCTGCAGAGAGCAGGATTGGAGCAAAGACAAAGACGACCGCCGGTCAGATCATCCTTATTGGAATCATTGCAGTATGTCTTGGGTTTATCATACCGCGGGCAATTGCATGGATGGGAGGATTTGATCTTCCTGTTGAGAGACTGACACCATTTATTATGATTTGCTGCTTCAGTATGATGATGCTCATTGTGGGAGCCGTCGATTTGATAGGCAGACCGGGCGTGATTGTTCCGGTGCTCATCATGATCTGCGGTACGGCTGTGGCAAATCTGCCATATGAGTATCTTCCGGCATTCTGGCAGAAGTATGTGTTCCCTTGGGAGCCTCTGAGGTTTATTGCGGAAGGGGTCAGGGAAATCATATACAGAGGAGGAGAATGGTTCAATCAATACACACAGAATATGCTATGGCTTGTTGCCATTGGGGCAATACTTATGATACTATCCGTCTTGAAAAGAGGTAAGAGAGATGCAGTATCAGAATAAAAGAGAAAAGACAAAAAAACGCATTGTGGATGCCTTTGTCTCACTTTATGAGGAAAAAGATATTGCGCAAATCACAGTCAGGATGATCTGTGAAAAAGCCAGAATCAATAGGTCCACTTTCTATACCTATTACACAGATGTATATGAGCTCAGAACGCAGAAACAGACAGAGATCGTCAATGAAGTTTACGAGACGATTCTAAGCAAAGCTATAGAAAATGACAGCTTTGATATGGACGAGCTCGCCAGGATGCTGATTGAATATCTCAAGAGGAACAAGGGGGTACCGCTCCTGTTTATCAAACGGGGTGATTCGGAACTGGTCAATCTGATCTTCAGTATTTTTCGCGATAATATGAAGAAAAAGGGTGTCCTGTTAACAGAGGAGCAGGAACGAAACATCCTGATGAGCATGAGATATCATATCCATGGGGTCATAGCATTGGTGGAACAAGAGAAGATAGACGGCACGATGCCGGATGTTGATGCGCTTGTTGATAAAGTGGCGCAGCTTGCCAACGAAGGACCAATCAGAGTCATCCATAAGCAGATTCTAAATGAATAGATAGAACGTTGGAGGTTTCAGAATGAGTAAGAAAAACATGACATACAGCGACGTCAGAAAGAACGAAGAAATCAATACATATATTAGGCAGGCAGATATCGCACTGTCAGCCCTTGGATATACAGAGCACAGCTTCGCCCATGTCACGGCGGTTGCGGAGAAGGCAGGGTACATCCTGCAGACGCTCGGCTATTCGGAACGGAATGTGGAACTGGCGAAGATCGCAGGATATCTCCATGACATAGGAAACCTGGTCAACCGCATCGATCACAGCCAGTCCGGCGCAGTGATGGCCTTCAGAATACTGGATCACCTGAATTTCCCGCCTGATGAGATCGGCATGATCGTAGCTGCCATCGGAAACCACGATGAAGGAACCGGCGTACCGGTCAGTCCGCTGGCTGCGGCGCTGATTCTGGCAGACAAGAGCGATGTCCGCCGCAACCGTGTGCGCAATCAGGACATCACATCCTTCGATATCCATGACCGCGTCAACTATTCCGTTACGAGTGCGGAACTGATGATCGACGATGATCACGAGGCAATCCAGCTGACACTTACAATCGATACAGAATATGGTTCCGTAATGGACTACTTCGAAATCTTCCTGGACCGCATGATTCTCTGCAGAAAAGCTGCCGAGAGACTGGGACTGCAGTTCAAGCTCGTCATCAACGATCATCCGCTGATTTAAGGCGAACCACTTAAGAGGTTATCTGTATGACACCCAAGGGAGATGATCCTTCATCAGATCTTTGGTGATGGCCATGACCTCGTCGAGGGTTGTATCTTCGCCATAATCTCCCGCGAGCCAGTCCAGATAAGAGTAAGCGATGCAAACGGCATCCAGGTCACACAGAATCAACTGCTGCTGTCTGGTCAGGGAAGGGTTCTTCTTCATGTCGATATGGATCAGTTGACCGATGGCATCTTTGAAAGCAGTCTTGAAGTCGGCACGGCTTCCTGCCTTTGCAACATAGCGGAAGAAGTCGATTTCCCGGTACATGACGGAATTCAGGATGGCGATGAAGCCGTCGATGGTGAACTCCTTTTCGCCTGCGATACGCGCAGCAATCTCACCTGTCATATCATCGACGAACTCCTGAAATACGTCTTCGATCGTGTCATAGTGGGAGTAGAAGGTCATCCGGTTCAGATCAGCCCTCTCTGTCAATGAAGAAATCGTAATACGCTGGTATCCCTGCTCGATGCAGAGATCGATGAAAGCGCGGCGCAGTTCGCGCTTGTTTTTTTGGAAGCGCCTGTCCTTGGAAGTTTTATACATGGTTGTTCATCATTTCCTTACAACATGATTAGTAACTATCAATGTGATTATTATTGCTTATTGTTTTTTCACTGTCAAGGACACTACAATTCTCTCAGAAACAAATGAACTGAAATCATTCAAATGGGAGGATTGCAATATGAATATATTTGAAAAACTCACGACAGGTTATCCATCCGGGGACGTGACCGGACAGAGCTTCGTTGATCACCTGAGCATCGGTGCACCGGGCTGGGTCAGCGCATGGATCGCCGTCGCACTGGCTGTCATCTTCGGACTGCTCGTCTACATCATTCCAATCTATCTGACGGAAAAGGACAAGCTCGGCCCATATCCGCTTTGGCTGCACACCTTTTACTGGGCTGCGGATTTCATGGGAATCTGGGTGTTCCTGGCTGCATGGAAAAACTACGACCATTTCCTGCTCTTCCTGCTGCTTGCTATAGGGGAGGCCGTCTGGGTCTGCATGGAAACTTACTGCCTGCAGAGAGCTCTGACTTATGAGAAGGATGTCATCTGGAAACCAGGCACATCATTCAAATCGCATATGACAGAGATTATCACACAGATCGTCATCTTCTATGTGGGACTGAATTTCCTCCGTTTCGAACTGCATGATGAGACCATGTGGAAGTTCTGGATTTTCACACAGGTTCTGATCACCATCGTTCCTGGACTAGTCCTCGAAAAGCGCGGTTACAGAAGAGGGAACAACAAGATTCTGCACATCGTATTCATCTGCGTTGCACTGGTGTCCTTTAATCCATGGTGCAATATGTGGTTGTGCATCGAACCGAGCTTCTTCTCCTTATCGGAGAATCCGTGGTATTACATCATGGGCCTGATCTGCCTGTATTTCTCAGTACGTGGTCTGATCGTCTACAACAAGCTTCCTGAAAAAGAAACGATATGATAGATATTATATGCCGTGGGTTTGTACAACTCACGGCATTATTTTTTTCTCAAAAGGCTTGACAGTTGATTTATATTGTGTAAAATATAATTGTATCAAATATAATGACTGATTAAGATGGCAGATTGCAAAAGTAACAGAAAGAGTGCTGCGAAATGAACAAGAACAACTACAAGGAAATGATGAAACTGGAGAACCAACTGTGCTTCCCGCTATATGCAGCGGCGAGATGCGTAACGGGGCTTTATACGCCGTGGCTGAAGAAGCTGGGGCTGACCTATACGCAGTACCTCGTCTTCCTGGTACTGTGGGAGAAAGACGGAATTCCGGTCGGTGAGATCTGCGAGAAGCTGATGCTGGACAACGGAACCGTTTCTCCGCTTCTGAAGAAGATGGAGCAGGCAGGGTACATTTCCAGATCACGCAGTGAAGAGGATGACAGGGTCGTCGTAATCACACTGACAGAGCAGGGAAGGAAGCTGCAGGAAAAGGCGAAGGACGTTCCTGTCAACGTTGGCAGCTGTATCGATCTGCCGGCAGACAAAGCACAAAAGCTATATGAACTGTTATATGAATTATTAGGGAGTTCGAAAGGAGAATAACAATGACAACAGTATATGATTTCAACGTAAAAGACAGAGCAGGTAATGAAGTAAGTCTGAAGGACTATGAGGGTAAGGTACTGCTGATCGTGAACACAGCAACGGGCTGCGGATTCACACCGCACTATGATCCGCTGGAAGCAATGTATAAGGAAATGAGAGATCAGGGTTTTGAGATTCTCGACTTCCCTTGCAATCAGTTCGCGAACCAGGCACCGGAATCCGATGACGAGATCCACCAGTTCTGCACCATGAAGTTCGGAACAGAGTTCCCGCAGTTTGCCAAGATCGACGTCAACGGAGAGACAGCAGATCCGCTCTTCGCATTCCTGGCAACAGAAAAACCATTCGAAGGATTCGGCAAAGGCCTGAAGATGGCAGCTCTCAATAAATTTGCAAACGCTAACAACAAGCAGTTTGGCGACAA
>SVCS01000028.1 GCA_015058205.1 Clostridiales bacterium | reverse complement strand
CTCGTTTCTGGCCTTCTTTGCTTCTACGACGGCCTTGGCGATGGCAGCAGCTTCTGCAAAAGCATTTGGCTTCGGAGCTTCTGCTGGTTTTGGCTCTTCTGTTGGTTCTGCCTGCTTTAGCTCTTCTGCCTTCAGCTCTTCCGTCGACTTTGCTGCCTTTGCATTGGATGTCGTTGTGGCAGTGGATTTCCGCCCGCCTCTGGAGCGGGATTTGGAAGCTGTCTTCTTTTCTTCGGCCGGCTCATCGACGATTTCACTGTCCGCATTCAGATTCTTGCAGAGAACGATGTGGCGGTCAGGCCAGAAACTCTGGACATTGCGGTAGCCTTTGTCCTTGCTGATGATGTAGTACTCTGAGTCATTCGGCTCCGTTCCAATCAGATAGCCAAGATAAGAGGCCAGCTGGATGTCCAGCGCCTGTTTACCGTGATGGACCTCAATAATCGACAGTTCCGCTTTCATGTCGCGCAGCAAATTGACCATTCCCAGGTCGATCTTGCTGGAATTCTTCGTATAGAACAGTATGATCCGGCTGTCTGCACCGAGTTCACGGACACCATCCAATCCTGTTGAGTTCACGTTTTCATAATCGAGAAGATAGTATTTCATATATTTACCTGCTTTTTCTAAAATATTACTTTCCATACCATCATACACCAAAAAGAGGAAGGAATAAACAAACTCTGACTGGTTTTACTTTGTCAGGATTTACTTTTGCTCGCTAGAGTTGTGATATAATGCAGGCAGAGGAAAGAAGGGCTGTTATGACCATCGATGATATCTACATCACTTCATATGACGAGTTGAAAGAGGCGGTGCAGGAATTAGGGTTTCTGCCGCTCTTTCCGTGCAGTGTGCCGGGGTTTTCCATTGAGGAACACGTGGATCCCATGCTATGGTATTCGTCGGACGGAGACTGGAAGATCTGGGACTGGAAAGGACCGCTGATAAACGACCTGCAGTGCGCCTACGGGAAGTTTTTTGGAAAGAAGGCCGTGTATATCAGCAAAGAGTGGTTTCCGGACTTCGCGAACTACCGGCGGGACGGATACGACTTCGACGCGCGGTATGAAGACGGCCTGGCCAGCTTCCGTGACAAAGCGTTATATGAGTTGGTCGACACCCACGGACCGATTCTCTCAAAGGGGCTGAAAGCCCTCGGCAACTACAGGAAAGGCGGAAACAAGGGCTTTGATACGAGTATCACCCGCTTGCAGGCACAGGGATATGTGATCATCAGCGACTTTGCCTATATGATCGACAAAAACGGCAATGAGTACGGCTGGGGCGTGGCGGAATACGCAACACCGGAGCAGTTTCTAGGAGAGTCCTTTACAGAAGAAGTCTATGCGCGGACACCGGAAGACTCTTATGAGCGGTTGCTTGACCACATGAGGAAGATTCTGCCGTATGCGGATGAAAAGGATATCAGGAAGTTATTGAAACGTTGAGGAGGAAGGAAATGAAGAGTTTGAACAAGATTATCGCAGCAATGGCAGTCATGATCATGTGCGTTGCCTTTGCAGGATGCGGCGGAGGTTCAGGCTATTCCGAGGGAGAGCAGTTCCAGCTTGGAGAAGACACATATGCTCTCGAAAAAGTAGTAAGGGCGATCGATGAGGATACTAGTTCAACAGAATGCTACGGAGTAAGCCTGCTGCATGTCGGTAATTCGGCACCGATTATTATCAGCGGTTTGGGAACCAGCGGCGCATTGAACTCGCAGAGTGCCATCGAACTGACACTGACGGATGGAGATACGACCTATTCACCGAAATCCATATCTTTTGCGGCTACCGATGAGGTGGAAGGCTATGGAAGCAGAGTGGTGTTCTATTTCGACATCCCTGCAGGAACAGCGCTTCCGACGAGCGGAACGCTCAAAGGCACCAGCGACGAAGATGTAGTGGAACTGGATCTGTCCGGCATGACACCGGAGACAGAGACAACGACCACGACAACAACATCATCAGGATTACCAGAGGGTGTTCCGATTGCGCCTGATGCAGGCAACGAAAACTACGATGGTATCGGCAACACAGATGTGTATGAAGGAATCGGAGATACAGATATCTTCAATGCGGATGACACGATACAGGACGATATCGTGCAGCCGGGATTCTAGGAGGCAGATATGAGAAAGCTGTTGATTGTGACGCTGATGGTTGTGGTATGCGTTGCCTTTGCAGGATGCGGAGGAGATGCGGCTGTGCTCAATCCAGACGCGGATAAAGAGGGGGTAACGGATGACAGCTGGTCAAAGGATGTCTGGGACAGTGCTGTTCAGGACATGTTTGACAAAGGCTATGCAGAGAAAGATCCGGACGAGGGTGTGATTTTCAAATGCCAGGCGAACGGGGAGCTCTTCCTTTCGGAAGAAGGGAAAGCTGCACTGACGGCAGATGACTTCCGGCTGGAAGAAGGTAAGGTGATCTGGGGTTCTGAGTACGCGACTCAGTCGGAGACTGAAGCACCGCGCGTTGATCCATGCGTCAGACCGAAGGAAGGGCAGGAAGAGGAGCTTCCGCATTATGTTTCAGAAAATGCAGTCACACCGACGAAGCCGGAAGTTTTTGCAGATACAAGAGGGCAGTGCAAATACTTGATTCTGATGACGGCCCTTTGCTTCAATGTGGCTCATGATTATTATATGGGGCCGCTTGACAGACTGGATATTGTGACCTATGTATTCGTGATTGACGCGGTAAACAAGGAAGTCGTGCATATTCACTACATCAACTACAGTGTTCCTGGAGCGGTCGCGCATAGCTATATGGGTGAAATCTATGAAGAAACGGCGTATCATTATATGAATTCGCTTTGCCAGTAAGGAGGTTGTGATATGTTATTTGTATGTTACCCGAAGTGCTCCACATGCAAGAAGGCACGCAAGTGGCTGGAGGAGAATGGGATTGCTTTTGACGAAAGAGATATCAAAGAGGAGAACCCGACGAGGAAGGAACTCGTGAAGTGGCACAAGGAGAGCGGGTTGCCTTTGCGCAGGTTCTTCAATACGAGCGGTATGCTGTACCGCGAGCTGCAGCTGAAGGATAAGCTGCCGAATATGACAGAAGATGAGATGTATGACCTGCTGGCCAGCGACGGCATGCTGGTGAAGCGGCCACTGCTGATCAAAGACGATGCAGTACTGGTCGGCTTTAAGCAGGGAGAATGGGAGACGCTAAAATGATACTACATCTCCGAGCGTGCGATCTCGGAGATATAAGACTGGTTGCTATTTGAGATATCTACTCAGCCATTTGCAAATATAATAGGCTATTATACTTGCTATAGTAGACACAATAAAAGTCATGATGATATTCATTTTGCACCTCCTTTCTGCCGCTACAGTATAGGAGAATAGCAACAAGAAGACTATACCATAAGTGGAAATTAATGTAAATATGCTATTGACATACTATTTTCCAATTTGCTATAATTCATTTAGGCAAAAGTCGTGATGAGACATTTATGCACAGAATTGTTCCTGGAGGTGCGACTCCAGGGCTTTTCTTTTATGAGCTATAATTAGAAACCCGTTATTACAGAATTGGAGATACTTAAATGATTACAGGCAAACAGAGAAGTTATTTGAGAAAACTGGGCCAGGAGCTGGACCCGGTCGTATTCATAGGCAAGAACGACGTGACAGAAACCGTTATTAAGGAGTTGGATAAGAATTTGACGGCGCATGAGCTGGTCAAAGTCAAGATCCAGGAAGGAAGCATTCTGGACGCCAAACCGGTTGCCAATGAACTGGCGGAGATGCTCGACGCGGAGTTTGTACAGGCTATCGGCCGGAAGTTCGTGCTGTACAGACAGGCGCCGGAAAAGGAAGACAGGAAGATCGTACTGCCGAGATAAGGAAGATGAATCGATTTGCTTATCTGCTGCCGCTCATCGCCGGGGCTTGCTGGGGCAGCGCGGGTGTGTTTGTCCGCACCCTCGACGAAGCGGGATTTGACAATATTACGATTACCTTTTCAAGGGTGGTGGTGATGGCACTGATTTTGGTGATTGCCACCTTGGTATATGATAAGAGCCTCTTCCGCGTGAATAAGCGCGATCTGGGGCTGCTTGCAGTCATCGGGATCGACGGCTATGTGCTGATGAACATCTGCTATAACATCTCGATCACCACATTGAGCATGTCGTTAGCGTCGATTTTGCTGTGCACAGCACCGGTGTTCGTCATCATCTTCGGCAGGATTCTGTATGGAGAGAAGATCACGGTAGTGCGGCTTGCGTGCATGGTTGGTGCACTGATGGGATGCGTGCTGCTCAGTGGCGTTGTGGAATCAGGCGCCCTGAAGTGGAGCATACTCGGTTTGGCCATGGGCGTTGCGTCATCCATGACCAATGCGCTCTTTGCCATCGTGCTGAAAGAAGTAACAGATGTGCGGAAGGTCCATCCGCTGACCATACAGGTATACACGGCATTAATCGGATTGATTGTCATGGCGCCGTTTACAGACTATGGAGTGATGGTGGACTTTGTGGCGGAGCGGCCATTGTGGAGTTCGTTGTTTTTGCTTGCCCATGCGGTGGTGGTTTCACTGATGCCGAACCTGCTGTTTACGATTGCTTTTGTATTTGTGGATTCCGGCGTGGCGTCAATCTTGGCGTCCGGAGCCGAACCAACGGCGGCTTTGATTCTGGGGCTGCTCGTGTACCGGGAAGTGCCGACTGTGCTGGGCGTTATCGGCATGGCAATCGTCGTCGTTGCGATGATTGTGCTGAGCCGGTCGGATGTGAAGACGGAGGTAGCGGAGCCGGATGCGGCGGTGAAGGAGGATGTTTATGATCATTGATGTAGATAAACTGCGTGAAGATATGCTGAATGAGGATTACGGCGCCTTTTTCGTGGGCGGTTTCGGCGGTGCGTTGGCAGAAAGCGTCGAAATCGAAAGAGCCTCGGATGAGGAGCTGGTGGAGATGGCGCAGCGGCAGGGCATTGACCTGCGGAAGTATGAAGTGAAGTAGGTTTGAGGTAGAGTGATGACGGATTCGATGAAAGAATTGGAGAAAGTCCCGGCGAAAGACAAAGACCTGGCGTGGGAGGAGATCAGCGTGGAGCACATTGTGCAGGACCATTGGATCGACTTCCGGAAATCGGCTTTTCGCTACCCGGATGGGCGTGTATTTGAGCCATTCTACAGCTACAGCCGCAAAGACTACGTTGTCATTGTGGCGTCGGATGTGGATGGGCAGTATCTTTGCGTGCGCCAGTTTCGGCAGGGCATCAAGGAAGTGACCACGGAGTTTCCAGCAGGCGGCGTGGAACGTACTGACGGGAAGGAGTACAGGGGTGCAGGCGCTGTGGGCGCGGGCGCTACCGGCGTTGCGGGCTCGGTTGGAGAGGAGACTTCGGCTGGCGCAGAGGCCTCGGCAGCGGAAGAGCTGCTGGAGACAGCCAAGCGGGAGCTCATGGAAGAAACGGGTTACGAATCCGATGAATGGGAACACCTGCTGACCGTGCCGTCCAATGCGACCATTGCGGACAACTACGCGACGGTGTTCCGCGCAAAGAACTGCCGCCTGGTGGCGGGACAGGATCTGGACGAGACCGAGGTACTGAATATTCAAAAGTACTCTGCGGATGAAATAGAGAACATGATTTATAACGGACAGTTTCAGCAGTCTGTGCACGTCATGGCATGGCTGCTGGCAAAAGAGAAAGAGAGGAATACAAAATGAGTAAGGTAAATGATTTCTTAACAGAAGCTGGCGTATTTTTCCTGGCAACCGTTGACGGCGACCAGCCGAAGGTAAGACCGCTGGGCGCACATCTTGAGATGGATGACAAGGTCCTCTTCGGCGTAGGCGACTTCAAGGATGTGTATAAGCAGCTCGTGGCAAATCCAAAGGTCGAGATCGTTGCCTGCAAGCAGGATGGTCATTGGATGCGTTATACCGGCAAGGCAGTATTCGAAGAGGATCCGAAGTACGCAGAGGCGATTCTGGATATGATCCCTGATCTGCGGAACATCTACAACGAGCAGACCGGCAACAAGATGATGACATTTCACCTGGAAGACGCAACCGCAGTAGACATCGCTATGATGGGCGAAGGAGAGAACCTGCTGTAAGAGGCTGGACAGTAAATGCCCCCATCTCTGTGATGGGGGTTTTGTTGTGAAATTGTCGCCCACAAAGCGACCACACGCGTACAACGATATGGCATAATGATAATAGAAGGAGGGACATTAGAGAAAAAAAGAGGTATTGGGATTGAGGGAAGAAAAACGGACACTTTATCATGTAGTATATCATCAAGAGGGGATGAAATGAGAGTAAGCAGAGGGGGGATATTATGTTAGGAGCAATCATAGGAGACATCATCGGAAGTCCATACGAATGGCACAACATTAAGACGAAAGATTTCGAACTATTCCGTCGGAGATGCAGATTTACAGATGATAGTGTTATGACAATCGCTGTGGGAGAGGCATTGATGGAGGCGAAACGCCGGGAGGTGCTGGACGATGAGGAGGCTGTGAAGAAATTGCTGGTGGCCTCAATGAAAAAATGGGGGCTGAAGTATCCTGACGCGGGTTATGGAAGAGCTTTTTTCGGCTGGCTGATCAGCGAAGAAAGCATGCCGTACAACAGCTGGGGCAACGGGTCCGCCATGCGCGTCTCACCAGCTGGCTGGATGGCGGACAACATCATCAACACCAGGAAACTGGCCCGTTGGACGGCGGAAGTCACCCACAATCACCCGGAAGGCGTGAAGGGTGCAGAAGCCGTCGCCTCGGCGATTTTCCTGGCACGCAAAGGCGCCATCAAAGAGGAGATTCACGACTATATCACACAGGAGTTCGGCTACAATCTGGACAGAACCTGTAGTGAAATCAGACCGGGGTATGATTTCGACGTTTCTTGCCAGGGCAGCGTTCCGGAGGCGATCATCGCATTCCTGGAAGGCACTGACTTCGAAGATGTCATCAGAAATGCCGTATCGCTCGGCGGTGACAGCGATACGATTGCTGCGATGGCAGGTTCTATCGCAGAGGCGTTCTATGAAATACCGAACAGAATCGCCAGAGAAGCCTTGAAAAGGCTGCCGGACGAAATGCGAGAAGTCATTGCAGAGTGGAAGAGCAGATAATGTTTCCATGACCCTGCGCTGTTGTTGTATAATAACAGCATAAATCCAGGAGGAATCACAAATGGGAACAAACTTAGGCAAAGACAATCGACTGAACTATGACGAACGCAAAGAAAACAACAAGGCCCGTGCGCGCAGGATGGTTCTGGTTATGGGCATCGCCTGCGTTGTCTTCATCCTGGCTATGATCGTTGAAGTGTATCTGTAACTAGGAGGAAAACCATGAAGATGTTGCATGTCACGATTCAGACGAATCGGTTTGAGGAAGAAATCAAGTTTTATGAGAAGGAAGTCGGATTGACTTTGCAGCGGGATATGCGGCCCCATAAGGATCTTGTATTTCTCGCAAATGCGGCGGGAGAGACCTGCGTAGAGGTTTTGCATAATCCGGAGGCCGACGACGCCGGAAACAAGAATCTGTCTATCGGATTTAAAACCGATGATGTGGAGAAAAAGCACGAAGAGATGTTAGCGGCGGGATACGAAGTTACGCCGATGATTTCACCGATGCCGGATGTGAAGTTTTTCTTTGCCAAGGACCCGGCAGGGGTGACAGTGCAGTTTATGTAACGGCGATAAGACGATAAGTAGAAACGACGTAAGTAAAATCGACAGCGAGGAAACATGCGATACGAATATTGCCCGAAATGCGGGAAGAAGTTAATACCAAAGCAGGCCGGCGATGACGGTCTCGTGCCATACTGCGAAGACTGTGAAAAGTACTGGTTTGACACCTTTGGGAGCTGTGTGATCATCATGGTCGTACGCAAAGGCAACGGCGACTGCAAAGGCAGCGACGACGCTGGTGCAGGCGATGATTGCGACGATGTTAAGGTGCTCTTGCTGCGCCAGAGGTACATGTCCGATGAATATATGAACTTTGTGTCCGGATATATCACAGTCGGCGAGAATGCGGAGGAATCCGCTTACCGGGAGGTGCTGGAGGAGACCGGCATCAAGCTGGATTGCCTGGAGTACTCCGGAACCTGGTTCTTCGAAGTGCAGGAGCTGCTCATGCACGGCTTCATCGGCTACACCAGTCAAAGCGAGTTTACGCTGTCGCCTGAGGTGGACGGTGCCCAGTGGGTCCCGTTGGAGAAGCTGGAAGACTATATGTATCCTGACTCACCGGGCAATGCGCAGTTCGGAACCTATCAGGTGTATTTGCAGCGTTATGGGAAGCAAAAGCAACAGGATTAGCAGTCATTGATTTGAGAGGAAATAGTCACAATGGAAAAGACGAAAACAGGACAGACTTGGGTTATGCACGAAGATGTGCTGGCGGAAAAGATGCCGACATGGACGAACCGGCGCATTGTCGCCCACGGTCCGGAGATGATGATGGTGGAAAACGAGTTTTCCGTCGGAGATACCGCGCCGGAGCACGAACACTATCACAGCCAGATCACTTATGTGATCAGAGGTGCGCTGCAGTTCACCCTGGAAGGGGAAACCAAAGTGCTGCGGAACGGTGACTCCGTTTACATTGCGCCCCATCAGGTGCACAGCGCCATCGCAGTGGAAGACTCATTGCTGATCGACATGTTCGCACCGATGCGCGAGGATTTTCTGTAGGAACACTGAGAGCAAAGGCTACGATGAATAACGTAATCATTCGGAAAGCGACTGCGGAAGACATTCCGGCAATCGCAGCAATTTATGATGAGATCCACACCCGCGAAGAGGCCGGCGAAGTCACCACCGGTTGGCTTCGCGGTGTTTATCCTGTTCAGAAGACTGCCGAAGACGCCGTCGCACGCGGTGATATGTACGTGCAGGTGGTCAGCGGTGATGATGCGGCGGGATCTGATTCGGTGGTGGCAGACGGCAGGGTCGTCGGCACAGCCATCCTCAACCAACTGCAAGTCGACGTGTACGCAGACGGTGAGTGGCAGTATCCGGCAGAGGACAGCGAAGTCATGGTCATCCATACTTTGATCATCTCGCGCAAAACCGACCTGAAGGGACTCGGCAGTGACTTCCTGGCGTACTATGAAGCCTTTGCATTAGAACATGGCTGCAAGTATTTGCGCCTGGACACGAACGCCCGGAACGCCGCAGCCAGAGCCTTCTACAAAAGGCACGGATATACGGAAATCGGCATCGTGCCGACCGTGTTTAACGGGATACCGGGCGTGGATCTGGTCCTGATTGAGAAGAAACTTGGATGAGCCCGAGCGACGAATGAGACTAAGAGGTTTGATGAATATGAAGAAGAGCCAAATTGATCGAATCAACGAAATGGAATCCATTTTGGACGAGTCCTTCCGTATGATCGAGCTGAGAACGGATATCCTTAAGAACAGAATGTGACAGATAACGGAATGTGACATAATAAAAAACGTTGTTGAGCAAAAACCCTCAGAAATCATGCTAAAACAGCAGAAATCTGAGGGTATCTTTGTTTTTTGAGTCGGATAGAGAGGAAAAGCCTAGGTTTGAACGGTTAGGTACCACAGAAACTGCGGAAAGCAGGTAAAACCAACAGGAAAACCCTGTCTGCGGTTTACATAAAGCCATTACAAACAGAAAAACCCTCAGAAAATGAACGAAAAGTGTTCAAATCTGAGGGTTCGCGCTCGTTTGGTGCAGCCCGGTATCACCGCACGCCGCCCGGCATCACCGATTCTGCTGCGCCTCGGCCTTCTTATACGCTGCGTCATAGGCTTTGCGGTCGATTTCGCCCTGGTCGATTTTGCGTTCGACGCAGAGCTGCAGAGCTTCGATCATAATGGACAGGCGTTCGAGGGTGTACTGGGCGTTGGCCAGGTCGTCCACTTCGGACTCGTCGATTTTGTTGTCCGCCGTGATTTTGACGAGAATCTTCTCGATGTCTTCCACGGCGTAGACGGAGTCGAGCAGGTGGAGGATGATGCCCGGCAGTTCCGCATTCGGAACCTTCGGCACGTACAGCTGGCCGATTTCACAGCTTCCATGGCAGTAGTGATTGCAAAGCTCCGGCGCCTGATAGACGTCGGACATGATCAGCACATCCTGCGGATTCGGGAGCTGTTTTTCATTTTCTATGCGCTCAAGCTTGTCATCTGAGATGCCGATTTGTTCGGCAGCGTATTCTCTGGACCAGCCGAGAGCCTTTCTCTTAGTGAGATAGATATTCTGTTCTGACATAAAGTACCTCATCGCGCGTCGTGGGTGGGCGCATATCATCGCGCGCCGCGGACGGCGCTTTTTCGTGATTTTTGCGGTAAAACCAGAATTGCTTCCGCAGATTCTGCGATGTCTGATTTCCCATGCAGATTATATCATATAACCACAAAAGAAAGGAACAACATACAAAGAAACAGCATAAAGGGAGGTATTGATATGTATAACGAAAGAGCAAGAAGAGTTGCTGTTCTCTCATATATCACATGGATCGGTTGGATCATCGCATTCATCATCAGGGACAAGTACGACGAGTTCCAGACACATCACCTGAATCAGGCGCTGATGATCAACCTGCTGAAAATCGCCGGCGGACTGTGTGCAGCAGTACCGCATGTAGGTGACAACATCTCGGCGGTTGTCGGTGTAGCAGCTTTCGTATTCATCGTGATGGGCATCTACAGAGCAGCACATTGGAGAACAGATCCGCTGCCGATCATCGGCGAGCTGCGTCTGATGTAACCGCAGATGCAAAGGCAGTAAGCAGCATCTGTTGCAAAGGCAACAGCATCACTTAATGCAAAAGCAAAAACAAAAGGAAGGAGGTGCCTATGGAAAGAACTGAAATGAGAAGGACAATCATTATAGTCGCAGTTTTGGCTGTAATCGCACTGGTATCATTTTTCTGGATCTCGGGAATCGCCTCATCAGAGGACAGTTTCCAGGGAACCTACAGCTCTTTGGACGAGAAGCGGACCAATGTCACCGAACTGATGGGCGTGACAGCGGCATCCTCGACGGCAATATCACTGCTGCCGGGCGACGCAGGTACACCGATCGCAGAACAGCTGGCAGATCTGAGCGGATACTTCATGTTCATTCTGGCGGCGATTTATCTGGAGAAGTGGATGGTCACCATGACAGGCATGCTCGCCTTTAAGATACTGATACCGATTGCCTGTCTGATCCTGATCGCAGCGTACCTCTACGCAGCGGAGACAGCAGACAAATGGAAAGAAGTCGGCGTCAAACTGATTCTGTTCGCACTGATGGTCTTTGCAATCATTCCGGTCAGCGGGATAGTGACCGAAAAGATTGACGCCAGTTACCAGAAGTCAGTGCAGCAGACCATCGAAGATACGAGAAATGATACGAAGCAGCTTAACGACGCGACCGGCGGCAAGAAGGACGAAGGCATCGCGGACAAAATTGCCCAGAAGATCAAGGGCGGTGTCTCAGGAACACTGGATAAGTTTGAGAACACCCTCAACCGCATTACAGAAGCCATCGCAGTCCTGATCGTCACATCCTGCGCGATACCGCTGGCAGTCCTGCTCTTCTTCATCTGGCTCATCAAGCTGCTGACAGGGGTCAACATACCGATTCCGCACATCAGAGCTTCCAAAGTCATCGGGAAGATGAAGATGGGACTGGACTAGACAGGAATCAGACAAACCATAACAAAAGACCACATAGGGGTAATACCATAAATCATATACACTCCATAGAATCAGAGGAAACCAGAATCAAACCGGTTTCCTCATTCTTTTGCAGCACAATTAGTACTGGCTTTTACAATTTGTGCTGCCTTTGTGGTACAATCAGTTGCGTGAAGATAGATAAAATATAGGACGGTGAAAAAAAGTGGATGTCAGAACAATACAACTGAAGAAGACGATACTGGAAAACAACGATCAGGATGCGGATCTGCTGCGCGAGCAGCTCAAGGCCGACGGGACCTATTATATGAACATCATGTCCTCGCCGGGATCAGGTAAAACCACCACGCTTCTGGGGACCATCAAGGGCCTGCAGGAGCTTGGTTCGGCCGATGACTGCAGAGAACGCTGTCCGCTGAAGGTCGGCGTCATGGAGGCGGATATCGACAGCAATGTGGATGCAAAGACGATTGCGGAGAAGGCGGGTGTGCCTTCCATTCAGCTCCACACGGGCGGCATGTGCCATCTGGACGCTGATATGTCACGTCAGGGACTGCGTGAAATCGGCGCCAAGGATCTGGACCTGGTATTCCTTGAGAATGTAGGTAACCTCGTATGTCCGGCGGAGTTCGATACAGGCGCTGTCAAGAGTGCAGTGATTCTGTCTATTCCGGAAGGGGATGACAAGCCGCTGAAGTACCCGCTCATGTTCCAGGAAGTGGATGTTGTGCTGGTCAATAAGATCGATGCCGCTCCTGCTTTTGATTTTGACAACGAGCGGTTCAAGGCGAATCTCGCCGCATGCGGATGCGACGTGCCGGTGTTCTTCATCTCGGCAGCGACGGGAGAAGGCATGGACGAATGGTGCAAGTGGCTGGATGCGGAAGTGCGCGGCTGGCTGAAGTAAGCAAAGGACGATGAAATAGGCAATTGTTGCCTTTGTATGAGATAGAGGATTGAAATGGCAGTAAGAGTAATAGATGTAAAAGTTGGTGTGTTCGACGAGAACAACAGGATCGCGGATGAAGTGCGTGAAAGCAACAAAGAAAAAGGCACGTTCATGGTGAACATCATGGCGTCGCCGGGCGCTGGCAAGACGACGACGCTGCTGCGCACAATCGATATGCTGCGCGATGAGTTCCGCATCGGCGTTATGGAAGCCGATATTGAAGCGGTTGTTGACGCAGAAAAAATGGCTGACGCCGGCGTGGAGTCCATTCAGGTCCACACAGGCGGAGAGTGCGCCATGGATGCGGCGATGGTGAAACAGACCCTGGATGAGTTCGACACCCGTGATTTGGATATTCTGTTTATGGAGAACGTTGGAAATCTGGTTTGCACGGCAGAACAGGATACCGGCGCGGATGTCAATGTTGAGATTCTGTCCATTCCGGAAGGGGATGACAAACCGCTGAAGTACCCGCTCATGTTCCAGGTTTGCCAGTGCGTTCTGATCAATAAAATCGATACCCGCGAGTGGTTCAACTTCGATGATGACGCCGTTGTGGAAAGAATTCACAAGCTGAATCCGGCGGCAGATATTTTCTTCGTCTCTTCCAAGACCGGCGAAGGATTTGACGCGTGGGTTGAGTGGCTGCGCGCCCAGGCGGCAGCGCGGTGCGGCAAGTAACGGCAATCGGTGCCTTTGGTAAACGGTATGAGACTCTTCCTCTCCATACAACTGAACGACGAAATGAAGCATGCGCTCAGGCGGATCCAACACGCCATGCAAAGCCAGGGCGTGCAGGGCAATTTCACCAGAGAGGAAAACCTGCATCTGACGCTGGCGTTCATCGGCGAGTATCCGGATCCGGAGGACGTGCTGGATGTCATGGAGCAAATCGAGTTCGAGCCCTTTGATATCAGGCTGGACGGCGTGGGTTCCTTCGGAAGCCTCTGGTGGGCCGGTATCGACAGTGTCGGAGAAGATGAGTTTGAGGGCGGCGCACAGGACGGCAGCGACACACAGCACGGCAGCGACACACAGCACGGATCCGATGCGCTGAAAGCTTTGGCGAAGCACCTGCGTCGCGGACTGGCGGAGGCGGGCATCCCCTTTGACAGGAAGAAGTTCTCACCGCACATCACACTGGTGCGGAAGCCGCAGATGAGAAACGGCCGAAACCTCGCGATTCCGGAGGCCGTGCTGGAGGATCTGCCGATGGCAGAGATGCTGGTGGAGCACGTCTCCCTGATGCGGTCTGAACGGGGAAAGCACGGCATGATTTACACAGAGCTTGGCCGCATATAAAAAGCAGCTGAACCGTATAGGAAAGGGCAGCAATGTTTGAGACAGTTACAGGAAAAATCATCAGCGGCAATCTGCTCTTTGCAGGTTGCTGTGTTGTATATCTGATCTGGTGGAGCGTGGCATTCCGGCCGGGATACAGCGCAGCCATGTGTATCAAAGGCGGGTTGTTTTTGCTGACAGCCATTCTGGGCGCCATGGGACTGGCCAGGATCATCCAGGGATGCTCCAGCGCAGAAGGCGGCATGCGGTACATGTTCATCATCGCTGCGGGCGCGGCAATCTACATCGTGCTCCTGCTTTTGACGAACATGCTCATGCACAGGCAGGTCACCACAGAGCTCATGCTGATTGTGTTCTGGGCCTGCATGCAGGTTTGCGCGCTGAATGCTCTCTATGGGGAGGCGACCATCGGGAAGGTTGCCTTTGCAGTCATGGCGGCGATTGTAGTCGCGGCTGCAGCGGCCGGGATGATCTGCTATTTGAAATACTATGATTTACCGCCGATGACGGCCTTTTATGACGGCATGGTGCCGCTGATTCTATTCGCGGTGGTCATGATCGGTGAGACAGTGTATCTGATGCTGCGATAGATTGGAAAGGAGTAATCCGATGAAATTCAAGATGATTCATGAAAACTACAACGTCAGCGATCTGCAGGCGTCATTGGACTTTTATGAGAAGGCGCTGGGGCTGACGGAAGTCAGAAGAAAGGTGGCCGAGGACGGTTCCTTCATCATCGTGTATGTCAGTAACGAAGAGGCGGATTTTGAACTGGAACTGACTTGGCTCAGAGACCATCCGCAGAAGTACAATCTGGGTGAGGAAGAATTCCATTTGGCCTTCTACACAGATGATTACGAGGCGGCGCACAAACTCCACGAGGAGATGGGATGCATCTGCTTCGAGAACCACGAGATGGGGCTGTATTTTATCAAGGATCCGGACGGATACTGGCTGGAGATCGTGCCGAGGGCACAGGGCTGAGCCGAGCGATAGATCAGCTAAGCCGATCGGCAGGTTACGCGAGCCGGTCGAGACGGTCTTTCTCGCGAATGACCAGATAGCCTGATGCGATGACCACGAGACCGCCGATGATCTGCAAAAGCACCAGATTCTGATGCAAAAGCACGAAGCCGAAGAAGGCAGATGTGACAGGCAGGAAATTGGAGTAAACCGCAGAGATGGTCGGACCGAGTTTCTCAAGTCCGGTGATTTCAATGAGGAAACAAATTCCTTCGCTGACGATGCCCAGATACAGGAGTTCCAGCATGATGCCTACCGGAAGTTGCAGAAGGCCCGGATACTGAGGGAACACGACCGGCGTTGTGATGACCCAGGCGATGATCGTCTGGAAAAGAGCAATCGGAATCGCGCCGTATTTGTTCGTTAATGATTCTGTCAGGAACAGATAGGCGAGCCAGCAGAGAAGGGCACCTCCGCAAAAGAGGTATCCATAGAAGGAACCTCCGCGCATGGACGAGAAGTCCGAGCCGATGACAAGGAAAATACCAACGACACAGACCAGCATGAAAACGATCAGTTTGATGCTGGTTTTTCTATGGAATAGGGCCTTTTCGACCAAAATGGACGCGATCGGTAGGAAACCAAGAATGATGGTGATGTTTGCGACAGGAACGCTGTCCAACGCACTGTACTCACAGAAAAAATAGAGAATGTGCCCGATGATGGTCGTGGCGATGATCAGGGGCAGATCGCGCAGGGCAGGAAGATGGAAGGCATCGGCCCGCTTCGCAACCACTGCGATTACAAAGAACCCGAAGAAGTATTTCACATTGAGTATCAGAAGCTTATCCACGTGTTCCAGGGCGTCCTTCGCAATGGCAAGCTCCAATCCCCAGACGATGACGAGGATGACCATCATGATGTGATATTTGGTTTTTCCGGATTGCATTTGATTAGTCATATGCATATTGTAGCACAAAAAAAGCCAACAGGACGTATGTTGTGGTATGATTAATACAGTTCAACGCTTTAGAAGGAGACAATGATGGTCGATAAAGAAAGACTCGCGCAGCAGATGGATTTCTGCCGTGAAGTGGATAAAGAAAAAGAAGTGTTCCGGCAGTCCTTCCTTTGCTCCGGCAGCCGGAGGGAAAACGATGCGGAACACGCCTGGCACATGGCACTGATGGCGATGGTTTTGCAGGAGTACTCCAATGAGGACGTGGATCTGCTGAAGGTCATCGAGATGCTGGTGATTCACGATGTGGTGGAAATCGATGCCGGAGACACCTACGCCTACGACGTAGAAGGACTCAAGTCCCAGGAGGAACGAGAGAAGAAAGCCGCTGACAGGATCTTCGGAATGCTTCCGGATGACCAGCGGGACTGGATGATGGACCTGTTTCACGAGTTTGAAGCGGGTGAAACACCGGAAGCCAGGTTCGCAAAGGCATTAGACAACGTGCAGCCGGTCATGCAGAATGACGCATCCGATGGGAGAGACTGGCGTGAGAAGGGCATTCATTTATCCCAGGCCATTGAGCGGCAGCGGCGGACAGCGCGCGGCTCCCAGATTCTTTGGGATGAAGTGTCCAAACCGATGCTGCAGAAGAACATTGATCTGGGGAACATTATTGGAGATGTTTCCCTGGATGAGATATAGAAGATGTGGAAAAGAGATAGAGAAAAAATCTGAAAAAAATTGCAATCTGATGCAATAAAAAGCCTCCCTTGGCAGTTAACTATATAAAAGGGCAGTTAATTCAGTCAGAAAAGGGAGGATTACAAGATGAAAAAGATGAAGACAATCAGCGCGGCGCTCCTGGCAATCATTATGACCTTTGCTATGAGCGTTTCTGCTTTTGGAGAGACTTTGCCGGGAGCTGAGGCTGCCGGACAGGGTGCGGAACAGACGGTCACAATGGATGCGGGAGAAGCGGCAGCCAGGGCTGTGACAGATCCGGCAGCGCAGACGGAAGAACCGGCACAGCCGCCGACTGGAGAGTCGACGGAGCCGGCGCAGCCGACCCAGCCGATGACCCAGCCGACCCAGCCGACCACAAAGCCGGCAGCTCCGAAGATCAATGAAACGGCAGCGCTGAATATCGCACTGAAGAATGCAGGGCTGAGCAAATCCGGTGTGCGGATCATCGAAGTCGAAATGGACGATGGGAAATCCGTAGAAATCGAATTCATCAGACTCAGCAACAAGGCGAAGTATGGGTATGAAATCGCGGTCAAAGACGGCAGAATCCTTGAAAAGTCAGTAGACTACAAGTACAAGAAGAGCAAATCAAGGAAGAAGATCGGCAAGAAAAAAGCGAGAAAAATCGTCGCAAAGGCTGCAGGCAAAAGCTATAGTGTTGTGAAGAAGGGCAGATGCAAGTATCAGTACAAGAAAAAGTGCGGCAAGTATGAAATCAAATTTCGCAGCGGCAATTACAAGTATGAGTATGAACTTCTCGCAAAGAACGGAAAGATAATAGAGTACGAATATGAATACATTGGAATTAGATGAGAGATTAATACTGCGAATGGCGCAGGGCGACAATGACGCGTTCCATGATCTGTATCAGCAGACCTCTGCGGCGGTGTACGGATTTGCCCTGTCGATTCTGCGGAACCGGCACGACGCGGAGAACATCATGCACGACACTTATATACGCGTCCACCACAGTTCCGGGAGCTATAAACCAAAGGGCAAACCGATGGCCTGGATTCTGACCATCGTGCGGAATCTCTGCTATACGAAGCTGAAGTCAGGCGATGTCTGCGAAGATCTCTCACAGTATGAGAACATCGCTCATCCTGATGAGAGTGAGCGGACTGTCGATCACATGATTCTGCAAAAGGCGCTGGACATTCTGGAGTTCGAAGACAGACAGATTGTCGTCCTGCATGCTTTGACAGGCATGAAGCACAGAGAAATAGCAGAACTGCTGGACATGCCCGTGGGCACGGTCCTGTCAAAATACAAGAGGTCACTGGAAAAGATGAGAAAAGAATTGGAAGGAAAGGGGGAGAGTCATGAAAGATAAGATTACAGATGCACAAATCGAAGAACAGCTGAAAAAAGCGATCGATGATTCGACCCCGGATATTTTTGAAGAACTGATGGCGGAGATCCGGGAAGAGCAGGCAGCCGGTGAAGCGGGACAGATTGTGCCGCAGTCCGAAGAGGCAGTGGCAGTGAGAGAGGTTGTGCCTCATGCGCGCAGAAGACGCCGCAGACTGTACAGAACCATTGCAGGGTGTGCAGCCGCGCTGCTGATCTTCGTAGGCGGATTCAGCATGTTCCACAAGGGACAGGAGGAAGTCTTCGCCGTCGTTGATATCGATGTGAATCCGAGCGTGGAGCTTTCTGTGGATGAAGCCCATAAAATTATCGATGCAAAAGCATTAAACGACGATGGGAACATTATCCTCGATGAGATGGATCTGAAAGGGGTAGATATCAATACCGCCTGCAATGCATTGGCAGGATCCATGCTCAAACACGGTTATCTTTCGGAGATGTCCAATTCCGTCATGGTTTCGGTTCAGTCCGAGCATAAGGAAGACGGACTTGCAATCGAGCAGATGGTTTCCGGAAATCTGAACGATTATTTGCAGGATACAGAGATATCCGGCGCCGTGCTGGGACAGTATGTGGATGGAGATGAAGCCCTTGCTGCCTTTGCAGCGGAGCACAATATCTCAGCCGGGAAGGCCTGGCTGATCAAAAATCTGATGGCGACAAACAGCAAGCACATGACAGAAGATGCGCTGCTGAAACTGTCGACTCAGGAGCTGATTCTGCTCAGTCAGGAACGTGACGTGGATGTAGACGATTTCTACGGCGACGTGGACAAGAGCAAATACATCTCAAAAGAAGACGCCATTAAAGCAGCGCTGCAGGCGGCAGGACTGAACGATCTGCAGGTGGATTCCGGCAAGGCAGAATTCGACTGTGACGACGGCATCATCACCTATGAGGTCGAGTTTACAGCGAATGGTCAGGAGTATGAGTACGATATCAATGCCCAGACCGGTGAAATCATCAAGAGCGAAGTCGATGTCGATGACGGCGACGATGACGCAGACGATGCAGAAGATGCAGATGATGAGTATGATGATGACCACGATGCGGGCGATTATGACGACGATTATGATGATGGAGACGACGATCATGACGACCATGATCGTGATGATGACGATCACGATGAGGATGACTAATCGGACAGCAGGAGGATGACTAATCGGACAGTTTCTGATAGACTATAGGCATACTGGAAATTGATTGCAGTATATTGGATAATGGCTGCAATGAATAAGATAAATATGAAAATCAAGGAGGTATGCAATGAAGCAGTTCCAGTTCGATGTACAAAAATTCAGAAGCCAGTTCCCGGCCTGCGAACTTCAGGTGGCCGGCGCGCCTATCGCCTATCTGGACGGCCCGGGAGGCACTCAAGTGCCGCAGAGAGTTGTGGACGCGATCACGGGTTATCTGATCAATGATAACGCCAATGAGGGCGGTAACTTCAAGGCCAGCTATAAGACCGATGAAGTCGAGCAGGCTGCCTTTGCGGCAGCGGCAGATTTTCTCGGATGTTCACCTCAGGAAGTGGGCTTTAGTGTCGGTTCCACCCAGCACAGCTACAACTTCTCCGTGAACATTGCGAAGACGCTGCAGCCGGGCGATGAACTGATCATCACGGAGATCGACCACCGCTGCAACAGCCAGCCGTGGAGAAGACTGGCGGCACAGGGATTCGTGGTCAAGCAGGTCCGTCTGGATCTGGAGACTCAGCAGCTGGACTTCGAGGATTACATGTCCAAGCTGTCCGACCGCACCAAGGTCGTTGCCATCAACTGGGCCAGCAATGCGCTGGGCACCATCACCGATGTCAAGAAGTACATCGACGCTGCTCATGAAGTCGGCGCGGTAACAGTCGTAGATGCTGTACACTACGCGGCCCACATGCCAATCGATGTCAAGGCGATTGGGACAGACGTGCTTCTCTGCTCACCATATAAATTTTTCGGACCGCACATGGGTCTGTGCTACATGGATGAGAAACTCCTGGGCAGCCTGGATTTCAACAACGCAGGGGCGGAGGACATCTCCCAGGGCAGCCGCAAGTTCCACATGGCGACGCCGCAGTATGAATTCCTGGCCGGTATGACAGCTGCGATCGACCTGATTGCTGACACCGGAGCTGAGTATGCAGAGTACTTTGAAGATGAACTGGAAGGCCTCACCGGACGCCGCAGAAATGTGGTCGCCGGCATGCTCGCCTTCGATGCATATGAAGCGCCTTTGGCGACCCGCATCCGCAAAGGTCTGCGCAGACTGCCGGGCGTGAAGGTCTACGGACCAGCCGAGGGAGAACCGCGCACACCGACCGTCGCCTTCACCATGGAAGGCTACGCGCCGGAAGAAGTCACCAAGGTATTGGGAGACAAAGGCATCAACGCATGGCACGGTGATTTCTACGCGATCGAAGTCATCGCAGCCCTGGGTCTGGAAGATAAGGGTGGTCTGATTCGCGTCGGACTGGCACCGTACTGCACAGAAGGGGACATCGACCG
>SVCS01000027.1:9222-20608 GCA_015058205.1 Clostridiales bacterium | reverse complement strand
GGAGGAAAAACATTGCTTTACGGAGAAAAAAACAAAGAAAAACTCAGGAGTATGGCTTTTGGCTATGGCACCAAAGAAGAGGGTTCAGTCATACCAAAGTACAGTTTGAATGAAGAATCAATCGACCCGGATGCGGCAAGATCTCTGATAGAAAACCAGCTTTTGGATGAGGGTAATTCACGTCTGAATATGGCGACATTCTGCCAGACCTATATGGAAGAGCAGGCGGTGGAACTCATGAGCAACACGTTGGCGAAGAATGCTATCGATAAATCGGAATATCCCCAGACAGCAGAGCTTGAAAACCGCTGCGTTAACATTCTGGCGAACCTTTGGAACGCACCGAAGGGCGCGGATTATCTGGGCACATCTACGGTTGGAAGCAGCGAAGCCTGCATGCTCGCCGGCATGGCCATGAAATTCCGTTGGAGAAATCAGGCCATCAGAAAGGGCGTCAATGTCCGTGCAAGAAAGCCAAACCTCATCATGAGCTCAGCCTACCAGATTTGTTGGGAGAAGTTCTGCGTCTACTGGGATGTGGAGCTGCGCATTGTACCGGTCACAAAGAACGACATGACTCTGGACATCGATACCGTTATGGAATATGTCGATGAATACACCATAGGCATTGCGGCAATTCTGGGCACGACCTATACAGGGGAATACGATGATATTGAATCGTTGGATAAACTAGTCGCTGAATACAACAGGACCCATCCGAATCTTCCGGAGCTCGTCATCCACATTGATGGAGCAAGCGGCGGAATGTTCGCGCCGTTTACGGAGCCGGATCTTTTGTGGGATTTCAGACTGGACAACGTCGTTTCCATCTCTACGTCTGGACACAAGTACGGGCTCACTTATCCGGGTGTCGGCTGGGTTGTCTGGAAAGATCAGAAGTATCTGCCGGAAGAACTTATCTTCAAGGTCAGTTATCTGGGTGGCGAAATGCCGACTATGGCAATCAACTTCTCCAGAAGCGCGAGCCAGATCGTCGGACAGTATTACAACTTCCTGCGCTTCGGCAGACAGGGATACTCCCAGATTCACCTGAAGACCCAGGAAATCGCTACGGTAATCGGCGAATGGATTCAGGAGACAGGTATGTTTGAACTGTACAATTCAGGCGCCCGTCTGCCAATCGTATGCTACAAGCTGAAAGCCGATGCGAAGTACGAAGACGGAACACCGATTGCATGGAATCTCTACGATTTGTCAGACAGACTCCGCATGTTCGGATGGCAAGTGCCGTCTTACCCGCTTCCTGACGGAGCAGGCGAAGTGACAGTGCAGAGAATCGTCTGCAGGGCAGACCTGACCTTCAATTTGGCAGAAGCCTTTATGAAGGATTTCCAGCAGTGTTTGGATGAGCTGAAAGATGCACACGTGCTGACAAATACAAATAAGACAGGTAAGTACGGATTTACGCACTAATCATGTTATTCATAATGAACAACTTCTCTTCCAAGCGCTGTCAGCATCTGGCGGTCGCTGGCGATGGTTGATCCAGATGTAGTCAGCATGTTGCCTGTGATGGCAGCGCTGGCACCGGAGCAGAATGCTTTTTCACCATCGTTTTCACAGAGACTGCGTCCAGCTGCGAGACGAATGTGGGCCGTTGGGTTGATGAAGCGGAAGATGGCGACAGTCCTTAGGATCTCGTCTTCTGTCAGCTGAGGAAGATCTCCAAAAGGTGTGCCGGGAAGAGGAATCAGTGAGTTGATCGGAATCGACTGAATGCCGAGCTCAGAAAGGCTGACAGCCATATCGATACGGTCTTCCCACGTTTCACCCATACCGATGATGCCGCCCGAACATACGCTGAGACCAGCGTCCTGGGCGGCTTTTATTGTTCTGATTTTATCTTCATACGTATGTGTTGTGCAGATGTTCGGGAAGTTGCGCCTGGATGTTTCTATATTTTCATGATATCTTACAACGCCGCTGTCAGCCAGACGCTCAAGCTGCTCTTTGCTCAAAAGGCCCATGGAGGCACACAGCTCCATGTCGCATTCATCGCGGAGGAGACGAAAGGCAACGAGGGCTTTTTCGAACTCCTGTCCACGCAGGGTCTTCGCAGCCGTAACAATGGAAAAACGATCCACGCCATCTGCCTGGTTTGCTTTCGCTTCTGCCAGAATTGTTTCCGGGTCGAGGAAACCGTATGACTCACAGGCAGCATCATTGCGTGCTGACTGCGCGCAGAATTTGCAGTCTTCGCTGCAGCGGCCGGCCTTACCGTTAATAATCGTGCATAGGTCAACCTTTTCCCCGCATAACACATGGCGAATGCGGTTCGCTTCTGAGCAGAGTTCCTTCAGGTCGCAGGTGATCAGCTGCTGCAGAGCATCTTCCCTTGTGAGCCGTCTTCCATTTATGATTTCATTAGCAAGCTGATGCAGATTCCATTGGTTTCGCATTGTATGATTTCCTTTCTTCAACCTGCGTTTGATTGTAAACTTTAATCACGAGAATGTCAACTTACATGGCGATTGAAATCATGGCAGGTTGGGATATAATGAATGTAAGAGACAGAAGAAGACAGGAGACACATATGAAAATCAGGCGAATTGTCGCGGCATACTTCAGCCCGACAGGAAATACAGAGACAATAGCAAAAGCAATCGCAAAGTCAGCAGCGCAGGCAACAGATCTTCCTGTGGAATTAATCGACTTCACGCGTCCCCAGGCCCGTGAAAAAACATATGAATTCGGGAAAGATGATTTGCTGATCATCGGTCTGCCGGTCTATGCAGGCAGACTTCCCAACAAGATCCTGCCTTTTGTCCAGGAACATCTGAAGGGTGACAATACGATTTCTGTTGCTTTTGTATGTTACGGAAACCGTTCTTTTGACGATGGGCTGTCCGAGCTGGTCTACGAGCAGGAGCGCACGGGATTCAGACCTGCAGGCGCGGCGGCTTTTGCAACACAACACGCATTTGCCGCGTCACTTGCACACGGCCGTCCTAATGAAGCAGACTTGGCAGAGGCGAAACAGTTCGCTCTGGATCTGCTGGAACGCGTCAGAAGCATAGAAAGCGCGGCGGAAATTGCACCGCTGCAGGTCGAGGGCAATACGCCGCCGGGACCTTACTATCACCCAAAGCGCATGGACGGAGAGCCGGCCGTATTTCTGAAGGCAAAACCAGTGACGGATACAGAAAAATGCATTCAGTGCGGAACCTGTGCGCGCGTGTGTTCCATGGGATCGATTGACCTTGCTGATGTGACCCAGACGCCAGGTATCTGTATCAAGTGTCAGGCATGCATCACACACTGTCCTGCAGAGGCGAAGTACTTCGATCATCCGGACTTTCTCTCCCACAAAGAGATGTTGGAAGCAAATTACAGAGAAGAAAAGATAAATCGTTATTGGGCGATGTGATGTGATAACGATATGACTGTACAGAGTATGAGAACGATATTCCACATAGATGTAAATAGCGCATATCTGTCCTGGGAAGCCACCCGTCGGAAGAGGGATGCGGATCGGCTTAGTGGTTCGCAGAATGCCCCAGGCGGGCAGGGAGAGCCGGATCTCAGGGATATTCCGTCGATTATCGGCGGGGATCCAACGCGGCGCACGTCCATCGTGCTGGCCAAGTCCGTGCCGGCCAAAAGATACGGCATCGTGACTGGGGAACCAGTGTCAGCCGCCTTGCGCAAATGCCCGGGGCTTGTGATTGCACCTGCAGATTTCTCGCTGTACTCAGAGATGTCTCATGCGTTCAAGGCAATCCTCAGAGAGTACACGCCTGTCATGGAAGAATTCTCAATCGATGAATGCTTTCTGGACATGACTGGTATGGAACTGGTGTATCCGGATCCTGTCGCAACGGCTCATGAGATCAAAAACAGAATCAGGAGAGAGCTGGGATTCACCGTCAATGTCGGCATATCGTCTAATAAGCTTCTGGCAAAGATGGCCAGCGATTTCGAGAAGCCTGACAAAGTGCACACGCTGTTTCCGGAGGAAATTGAGCGGAAGATGTGGCCGCTCCCTGTAGGAGAGCTGTTCCTCTGCGGCAAGTCCTCTGCAGACAAATTGTCACGGCTTCACATCGATACGATTGGGGCGCTTGCAAAATCGGATCAGGCTTCAATCAGGGCGATTTTAGGAAACAAAGCCGGCACACAGCTTTGGAATTTCGCCAACGGCATCGATGATTCACCGGTGACGGCGGAACCGGACGCCCCGAAGGGATACAGCAATGAGATCACATTCGACGATAACATCATAAGCTGGGAACAGGGGAATCGGGTGCTTTTGCATCTGGCGGACAATGTGGCGGCAAGGGTGCGGCGCGATGGCGTGAAAGCGTCCTGCATCTCCGTAACGATTCGCGGAAATGATATGAAGAAGCATTCCCATCAGCGCATGCTCGATGCGCCGACGGATGGCACGACCAAGACCTACGAAACGGCGAAGGAACTCTTCGGGCAGCTTTGGGACGGACATACGAACCTGCGCCTGATCGGACTTGCGATGACGCAGATCGACAAAGACGCCCAGCAGCAGATGTCCTTGTTCGGGGAAGCGGCGGACGAGAGAGAAGAAAAGGCCGACAAGGCAGTCGATGCGCTGCGAGAGAAGTTCGGCAATGATATCATTAAGAGGGGCGGAATGCTGGGGTCTAACATCAAAGTTCGCAAACGCTGATATGCACACAGCAGGTGAGTATGGTATAATACACAGGTGCCGCTCCGTCGGGCGGTCCTGATCGTGCGTCTGTGGTGGAATTGGCAGACACGCTGGATTTAGGTTCCAGTGCGAAAGCATGCAGGTTCGAGTCCTGTCAGACGCACCATAAACCGGTAGGATAGCTGAGGAAGGCCTATCGGTTTTTTATTGCATTAAAAGAGTAAATAAGTATGTAAAAATGCATAAAAAGGGGATATAATAAGAATGGGAGAGAATCAGCAGATTATGCTGTGAAATGAATAAGAGTGAAAAGGAGAAAAGAGGATTATGGGAAAGAAGAAAGATATTACAGACTGGACACAGAAGGGTGGTTCGCAGATTCTGCATCCGACCGGTCCGAGTAAGACAGACAAAATCAAGGAGACAGCCGGCAAGACCGGGCTGCTGCTCTGCGCGGCTTCAATCATCTACGTACTCGCGAAGGGTATGA
The DNA here is from genome assembly GCA_015058205.1 of Clostridiales bacterium. GTDB lineage: Bacteria > Bacillota > Clostridia > Peptostreptococcales > Anaerovoracaceae > Lentihominibacter. The sequence goes on along the minus strand of SVCS01000027.1, from coordinate 15,473 downwards.
AGAACAGCGACACCTGGAAAGAAACCAGAGACGAAGCGTGGGAAGAAGCAGAAAAAAAGAAACCGGCAGAAGATAATAAAGAGTCGGCCTGAGAAACCGCCGAAGGAGGGCTTGACGGTGAATAAAGATTTTGTAATCAGAGATGTCCGCGAAGCGGATCTGGACTATGTGCTTGCGCTGAACGAAAAGGACGTGGTGGTTCTATCACCGATGGACAGGGCGAAAGCAGATTACTTCCGGCAGACAGCAGAGCTGTTCAAGGTTGTTGAAGTGGACGGTCAGCCGGCGGGGTTTCTGATCGTTATGCGCGAGGGCGCGGATTACACGAGTGAAAACTACATCTGGTTCTCACAGCAGTACGAGAAGTTCCTCTACATCGACAGGATCGTCATCGATGAGAACTTCCGGAAAATCGGTCTCGGAAGATGCTTGTATGAGTATGTCTTCCAGTATGCTGAGGATACTGGTGTTTCTGTCGTGACTGCCGAGGTGGACATCCTGCCTGTGTACAATGAGCCAAGTTTCGGATTCCACAAAGAGATGGGATTTGAAGAAGTCGGGCAGCAGATCATACGAGGCGGGGATGTGAAAGTATCCCTGCAGGCTCATTCATCATTGAAGTAGTAAATGCGGATATCATAAATAATGAAAAGCGGAGAAAGAGATGAACGGAAACCAGAATTTGAGACAACGGAAGAAAATCCAGAACATGAGAGCAGGCCGCACAAGGAAAATCTGCGGAATCATATTTCTGGCAATCGGATTGTACAATCTGATGTACTGTATGGGAGCTTTTTCAGTTTCCTTTAGGGACGGACTGCAGAGTCTGGTTGTTCCGATTCTTTTCATTGTCGCCGGCGTATGGATGTACTACGGGACAAAGAAAGAAGTGGAACGGTGGGACAAATATGAGAAGCTCATCAATCCGAGCGGAAACACATCCCTGAAGATGCTCTCTCGTAAGACAGGCATATCCCTGGACAAAGTCAGGAAGGATATCCAGAAGATGGTCAACAACGGATTCTTCATGGACGACAGCGGAAATATCGGCGCCTACATCAACAAGAAGTACGATGTGCTCGTGATGATGCGGAACGGTGAGCCTTTGGAACCGGTTGAAGAAACCGCCAGACGTGAGGACGAAGAAGCGGGAACGGCAGAAAAACCGGCAGCCGCGAAAGAAGGTTCGGAAGAAGCCTATGCGGATATCATTGCGCTGGCTGCGGAGAGAATATCAGACGATGATGTTGTCGAGTCACTTGGAAGCATCGAAGCATCCATCAGGAAGATTGATAAGCAGATCAAGCGCAATCCGGAGCTGAAAGATCACGCAAGTGTACAGCAGCTCAGGGAAATCTATCTCCCGAAGACCGCTGAACTGGTCAGCAAACTCATTCATGAAGAAGTGGGTTCAGATACGATGCTCGAAATCAAGGGCATCCTGCATACATGTTCGGTCGCATATGAAAGCATCGTAGAGAAGCTTTATAAACGCGAAGATGAAGATACGTTAATTGATATCGAAGTGCTGAAACAGACTTTTGAGAGAGAAGGTCTGCTTGGATCAGATTTTGATTTTGAATAAGGAGGAACGAAATGGCAGAAGTTGAAGCAAAAGCAATGGAACTGGAAGTACCAAAGGCAGATGTAAACGATGTAATCACACCTGTATTATCATTGGAATCACTTGAAGAGATCCAGGATCCGGCTGTTGAGAAAATCGATCAGAAGGATGCTGAAGAATTCAGAATGAAGCAGTTTTCAGAAGAAGAGATGAAGCAGATCAACGACTTTTCAGAGAAAATCGATCTGCATGACTCAAATCTGATCATCACATACGGCGCAGGCGCACAGAAGAGACTGGCAGATTTTTCGGAAACCGCCCTTGAGCACGTACGCAACAAAGACATCGACGAAATCGGCGAGACAGTCAGCCAGCTGGTGGCAGATCTCAAGGTGGATCCTACCGAATCCAAAGGCCTCAAAGGACTGTTCAACAAGGGCGCCAGCCAGACAGAGAAGATCAAGGCTCACTACAGCAAGGTGGAGACCAATGTTGACACCATCGCCAGATCTCTGGAGAAGCATCAGGAAACCTTGCTGAAGGATGTTGCTGTCATGGAGAGACTCTTTGAGAACAATAAGGCGTACTTCAAAGAGCTGACCATGTACATCGCCGCAGGCCGCATCGCACTGGATAAGGCCCTGAACGAGGAACTTCCTGCACTCAGAGCAAAGGCAGCAGAAACCGGTCTGGCGGAAGATGCCCAGGCCGCAAATGACTATGCCTCCATGTGCGAAAGATTCGAAAAGAAACTCTATGATCTTGAACTGACAAGAGCGATCTGCCTGCAGAACGCACCGCAGATCAGACTGGTTCAGACGAATGCAGTCGTTCTGTCCGATAAGATTCATTCCACTCTTGTAAATACACTTCCTCTGTGGAAAAACCAGATGGTTATCTCCCTCGGCATGGCTCATTCAAAGGAAGCTATCAAGACCCAGCAGATGGTTACCGAGGCAACCAACGAGATCCTGAAGAAGAACGCGGAGATGCTTCATACATCCACGGTGGAGATCGCGGAGGAGAACGAGAGAGGTATCGTAGATATTGAGACTCTGCAGCATACAAACGAAGAACTCATCGCTACGCTGGATGATCTTATCAGAATCCAGGATGAGGGAAGACAGAAGCGCAGAGACGCGGAACTGGAACTGACAAGCATTGAGCAGACGCTCAAGGAAAGACTGACTCAGGCTGGCTCCATGAGAGTATAGACAGAAGTTTCGGAGGCTGAGAAATGGCAGGCGAATACGACAAGAGAAGAAGAGAAAATCCGGCGAGCAAGAGACTGACGGCAGATGAACTGCGCGCCATCAGAAACGCGAGGAACTGCCTCGGGCTGAAGCTTGGTGCTTTCGGCGCGGGCGCAGGCGCAGTCCTTTCGATTATGATGGCAATTGGCGGAAGCACGCAGCTGCTTGACATGGTTGTCTATGGTATTTGCATACTCCTGTTCATCGTGCTTGCAATTGTGCTGACCAGCGTCAGCAAAAAACGTCAGACAAAGTGGGGCAAGTACGAGGCTCTGATCAATTGGGAAGGAAATACTTCTCTTGAGTATATTTCCGAGAGCACCGGCTATCCGATGAACAAGGTTATCAGCGACTTGCAGGAGATGATTGATAAGAAATTCCTCATCGGACCGAAGGAAAACCTCGGAGCGTACATCGATAAAGGTAACGGTCTGCTCGTCCTGACGGACTACATGACAGGTCAGCCGATCGAACCGCTGGATGAAGCAATCAAACGCAAGAAGGCGCGGGATAAGATCAAGACAGAGAGTGAAAGTATTAAGGTGATCCGTAAGGCCGTCCTGGATGTCAATGATGAAGAGGTCAGAGATTATCTCTTCGAGCTCTCCGGGTCCATCGGCAAGATCGAGAAGAAGCTCAAGGAGAATCCGGAGCTTGCGAAGATGGAGATCGTCAGAAAGTTCAAAGAGACCTATCTGCCGAGAACTCTGGAGCTGGTTGAGAAGTACAGAAAAGGCGACGGATCAGAGGAGACGCAGGCTAAGATCAAGGAAACCCTCGCAATATGTGCCGAGGCATTCGATAACATCGAAGAAAGCATTTACGAAAGAGAAAGTGAAGATACGCTCGCGGATATCGAAGTTATTAAGGCCATGCTGGCAAGAGAAGGATTCCTGGATTCAGATTTTGATATCAAGTAACAGTATTGCAGAAGAGACGCTTATATTGTCATGAAAAAGACACCTGAAGAAAACATCTACAAGACAATAGTGGAAAACCTCGGCGTTGAGATTTTCGTCAGCGATGGCAACGGCAACGTTCTATTTGTCAATCCGGCATCCATACAGATCAATGAACTGGATGTTGACAATGTCGTCGGACGCAATGTGCGTGAGCTGATGAAAGACGGCTACTTCGAGGAGAGCAGTACCCTTCGTGTGCTCAAGGACAAGAAGACGGAAAGTGTTCTGCAGCATCTGAAGAACGGCAAACAGGTCATAGCGACAGGTGTTCCTGTTTACGATGACGACGGGAAAATCAGAATGGTCATCACCACATCCCAGGACATCGAAGCCGTCAACGAACTTGTTGAAACGCTGAATGCCCAGGAGAAAGAAATCGACCTTCTGAAGAGGCAGCTGCAGAAGAGCAGTGATTTCGACGTCAAAGATCCGGCGAGCATCAAGGTCAAATCCGCCATGGAAATGGTGGCTTCTCTTGATATGCCAATACTCATCTCCGGTGAGTCCGGAACCGGCAAGCATATTGCCGCCAGATATATCCACTACTTCGGAAAACGCAGGGACGAGCATTTTATCACCGTAAACTGTGTCAGCGCGGATCCGGATTTCCTGGAGCAGGAAATCTTCGGAAGGGAGAGCAATTCAGAAGACGGCAAATTGGAAGTCATCATCCAGGGTAAGCTGGATCTGGCCAATGAGGGGACCTTGGCGCTGAACAACATCAGTTATATGCCGCAGAGGATTCAGTCAAAGCTCTTTGAATACATCAACACAGGAACATTCACAAGAGCCGGCGGCCATCGACCGGTGAAGTCGAGCGCCCGGATCATTGCAATGACAGGTATGGATCTGCGGGCACTGAGTGATACGGGGATGTTCATGAAGGCTCTGTATTATAAGCTCAACACAGTGCCGATTGTGATTCCGCCGCTCAGAGACAGGGTGCGGGACATCCCGTATTTCGCCAACCAGTACGTTTTGAGATATAACGAAAAGTACAAGGCGAAGAAGATCCTGAACAAAGACGCCCTTGGCAAGCTCACATCCCATTCATGGCCGGGCAATCTTATTGAGCTCGACCAGACCATTGAGAGCGCCTACGTTATGACAGAGGGACCGATCATAAGCGGAACGACCATATACAAAGTGCTGCACGGATCGGAGGATCAGAGCAAGAGCAAAAGCAGCGTCTATTGTGAAGACATCATACCGCTCAAGGAAGCAAAGCATCTGTTGGAGGAACAGCTGGTCAAGCGCGCCTACGAGGTATATAAGACCACAGGGAAGACAGCAGATGCACTGGGCGTAAACCAGTCCACTGTGTCAAGGATACTCAATAAATATTCGGGGTGACAGAGATGAGAAATAAACTAGTTATATTATTCGCCTTTACAGCGGCAATCATAATGCTGGTAGCCTTTACAGGCTGCGGAGGTCCCAAGGTACCGGAACGTTTGGTTGGACAGTGGCAGTGTGCCGATCTGGCCTCAGACGGATACACGGATACCAGTTTTTATGCGATTACTATTGAGGAAGATGGCACCTTCAGTCTCAACGATGAAGCTGCAGGGAAACCGAGTCTATCCGGAACAATGAAAGGGGATGACACCGGTAAGCTGGGCATTCTGGAGTTGACCTGCAATGAGGACGATTTCAATCCTCCGGTATGCTGGGCAAAGATGCAGAAGAAGTCCCGCGTCAGATATAAGATCATGGACGAAAATACGATTCGCCTAGGTTACGTGGGTATCTGGCTTATCTTCACGAAATAGGTTTCGCGCAAGGTGGAGCAGGATTCGCTACACGAGTACAGGCTTACACAAGTATGCCGCCGCCCAGGACGATATCTCCGTCGTAAAGTACGGCGGACTGTCCCGGCGTAATGGCACGCTGCGGTTCATCAAAAAAGATTTCAACAGCGTCGGTTCCTTGGGAACCGGCGTTTTCGTTTGCATTGATCGGGCGCACGGTAGCCCACTGTTCTCTCTGCTTGTAACGTACGCGAACGCGGCAGCGGATTTCACCTTCCGGAATTTCTCCTGAGATCCAGTTGAAATCTGTTGCCTTTGCATAGGAAGAGAAGACGTCCTCGTTTCTGCCGAGGACAACCTGGTTCTTATCCGCATTGATGCGGCAGACGTAGCGCTTCTCGCCGAAGGCCTGCCCCAGGTGTTTGTGCTGACCGATGGTGTAGTGGATGATGCCCCGGTGCCTTCCGATAACGTTGCCCTCAAGATCCACGTAGTCACCTTCCGGGAAGGTGCGGTTCGTATACTGCTTGATAACAGATGCGTAATCACCGTCCGGAACGAAGCAGATATCCTGGCTCTCTGGTCTGTCTGCATTCACAAAACCATTTGTCTTCGCCAGTTCTCTGACTTGGGCCTTTGTATATTCTCCCAAAGGCATCAGCACATGGGCGAGCTGTTCCTGTGTAAGATTGTAGAGAACATAGCTCTGATCTTTTGCGTC
>SVCS01000027.1:0-9122 GCA_015058205.1 Clostridiales bacterium | reverse complement strand
TTCGTCCGACAGAGTTTCGGCAGACGGGGTTTCGGCAGACGGGGTTTCGCTGCGTGGGCGTCCCCCGCATCCGGTTTCGAAGAGCTCCATTGTGCATCCGATGCATTCATAACCGGCTTCTTTTGTAAGTTTCGCGGCGACAGAGGAATCAACCCCGCCGCTCATGGCAATCAGTGCTTTCATAATCGTGGTTCCTTGCGTTTCCTATTGTAGGTTTTATTATAGCACATAAATAGAGATGGCAACTTCTTATATAAGGTGCGTGATGAAAGGATGTTGGGTAAGCTTGTACCCATAATTCATAGAAAACCTTGTTTTTGCAGAGCCTTCGGGCAGCTTTTTATTACACCATTAGTCCAAGGATAAAATTATTAGCACTCTATGGCAGTGAGTGCCAAAAAAGTGTTGACTTTGCATATAGCGGGTATTACAATGAATTTAGCAAAGGGGGAAATGCCTCAATACAAAGGGGTAAAGGCCCCGAAATAGAAGGGGGAAACTAGTTATGAACATAGAAAAATACACACAGAAAGCACAAGAGGCAATTATAGATTGCCAGAACATCGCTGTGGAAGAAGGCCATCAGCAGGTGGATGGAGAACACCTGCATATGGCACTGCTGCAGCAGAAGGATGGGCTTATTCCTAAGCTCCTTACTTACGCTAAGATAAATGTCGGAGAGATCATCGGATCCGTACAGGCGGAACTGGACAAGATTCCGAAGGTAAGCGGTAGCGCTGATCAGATGTATTCCACAAGGCGTCTGCAGCAGATTCTGGTCGATGCAGAGAAGAAGGCAGATAGACTCAAGGATGAATATGTCAGCGTTGAGCATCTCTATATGGCACTGCTGGATGAGAGAAATACACCGAGCGCTGAGATCTTCAGAAGATATGGTATGAGCAAGGATTGCTTCCTGAATGCGCTGAATCAGGTGCGCGGCAACCAGAGAGTGACAAGCCAGAATCCGGAAGAGGGGTACGACGCACTGAACAAGTACGGTAGAGATCTTGTTGAGATGGCGCGGGACGGCAAACTGGATCCGGTTATCGGCCGTGATGCGGAAATCAGACACACCATTCAGATCCTTTCCAGAAGAACGAAGAACAATCCGGTACTCATCGGCGAACCAGGCGTAGGTAAAACGGCAGTTGTAGAAGGCCTGGCCCAGCGAATTCTGAACGGGGACGTTCCGGAAGGACTGAAAGATAAGACCATATTCGCACTGGACATGGGCTCTCTTATCGCGGGCGCGAAGTTCAGAGGCGAGTTCGAGGAGAGACTGAAGGCAGTTCTCAATGAGATTGAGAAGTCCGATGGCAGAATCCTGCTGTTCATCGACGAACTGCACAACATCGTTGGAGCTGGCAAGTCGGAAGGTGCCATGGATGCGGGCAACTTGCTCAAGCCGAAACTCGCAAGAGGAGAACTCCACTGCATCGGCGCGACGACCCTCGATGAATACCGTAAGTACATTGAGAAGGATGCGGCGCTGGAAAGAAGATTCCAGAAGGTTATGGTAGATCAGCCAACCGTGGAAGATACCATTTCCATCCTCCGTGGACTGAAGGAAAGATTTGAAATACATCACGGCGTAAGGATCACAGACAGCGCTCTGATTGCGTGCGCGACTCTTTCAGACCGTTACATCACAGATCGTTTCCTGCCAGACAAGGCCATCGATCTGATGGATGAAGCAGCAGCGAGAATCAGAACAGAAATCGACAGCATGCCTGAAGAGCTCGACCAGATTTCGCGTAAGATCATGCAGCTGGAAATCGAGAAGCAGGCCCTGAATAAAGAAACAGATAAAGCGTCAAAGGCAAGACTGGAAGCGCTGGAGCAGGAACTGGCAGAACTCAAGGATGAGGACAACGCTCTCCGGGCCCAGTGGGAAAACGAAAAGAACGCCATTGCGGAAGTCAAAGAAGTCAAGCAGCAGCTCGACGATGTCCGCCATGAGATAGAAGAAGCCGAGAGAAGATATGATCTGGAAAAACTTGCTGAGCTCAAGTACGGCAAACTTCCTGAACTGGAGAAGAAGCTGGAGGAAGAAAAAGCAAAGGCAGAAAAGGCCGAAGAGGCACGCCTCTTGAAGGAGGAAGTAGGGGAAGAGGAAATCGCCGAAGTCATCTCGGGATGGACTGGTATTCCTGTTGCCAAACTGGTTGAAACAGAACGTGAGAAACTGCTGAAGCTGCCGGAAATCCTGCACCAGAGAGTCATCGGTCAGGATGAGGGCGTACAGTCTGTAGCAGAGGCTGTTCTGAGAGCTCGCGCAGGACTGAAGGACGCCAATAGACCGATTGGATCCTTCATCTTCCTGGGACCGACTGGCGTCGGCAAGACAGAGCTGGCGAAGGCCCTTTCAGAAGCGCTCTTTGACTCAGAGAGAAATATGGTCAGAATCGATATGTCTGAGTACATGGAGAAACACTCCGTTTCAAGACTGGTCGGAGCGCCTCCGGGATATGTTGGATATGACGAAGGCGGTCAGCTGACGGAAGCCGTCAGACGGAAGCCTTACAGCGTCATCCTGTTCGACGAGATTGAGAAGGCTCATCCGGATGTGTTCAACATCCTGCTGCAGCTTCTGGATGACGGACGTCTGACAGATAATCAGGGAAGAACCGTTGACTTCAAAAACACCATTGTCATCATGACTTCCAACATTGGAAGCAGCATGCTGATCGATGGCATCAAAGAAGACGGAACGGTAGATCCGGAAGTCAAAGAGAGAGTCGAAGCGGAGATGAAGAAGTACTTCAGACCGGAATTTCTGAACAGAATCGACGAGACCGTCGTATTCTCACCACTCACCATTGATCAGATCATCAAGATCATTGAGCTGGGAATGAAGGATATTGAAGCAAGACTCAGAGAACGTGAAATCACACTAGAACTGACAGATGCCGCGAAGAAGTTCATCGCAGACGAATCCTACGACGCGGCTTATGGTGCCCGTCCGGTCAAGAGATTCCTGCAGAGAAACATCGAAACAGAACTCGCAGGCGAGCTGATTCGCGGAACGATTATGGACGGCGACACCGTCCTTATCGACACCGACGGACAGAAACTGACATTCGCGACGAAATAACAAAAAAGAAAAGACGGCTGCTGGGGCAATCCGCTGTAATCCGCAGGAACGAGGACATCAGCGAATTACCCCAGCAGCCGTCTTGTGGTTCAGTTAGTTGACGAGTTTCAGATTCTCCGGACTCCCTTTGAAACGCCGGATGTACCAGTTGATGAGGAATGTCATGACATAATCATAGAGAATCATCATCACAATTCCTGCGAAGATGAGTCCGGCAACCGGCCAGTCAGGCGTGTGAACGCTGGATGTAAGCACTGACCGGAACAACAGGAAACCAATACACATGAGAGCGGCTGCGTAGATCACTTTGATGAGGATCTGCAACACGCCGCTTTTGATTTTCTCAATATAGAATTTAAGGACTGCATAATATCCGAAGCAGAAGATGTATGGGATGAGTGCCAGTTTGTTTGGTACCAGAATCAGCCCGAGGAGACTTGCGGCGGCAAATACGGAGAGGCCGCCTGCGGCGCCTGCTTCAATGACCATGATTGCAGTAAAAAGAGAGCTGATCAAAAATAATGTCAGCTCGATTCCCGGCACGAATGATGCGCCGAACATAAATATGACAGCGAGGGCAGTGCAGATACCACCCATCGCGATTTTTCCGGTTCTGTTTTGTTTCATTGCCTTTGCAGTTTACTGTCTTTGCGTCAGAGGGCTATTAGATGCAGTCGCAGCAGCAGTCTGCGCAAATATAGCACTGGAGAGCCTGACAGCACATATCGTCATTGCCCATGGTGTTGTAACCATGTCCCTGTGCCTGATTCTGGAACGCCTGCCCGCGGTTCTTGACCGCAGTGTAGTGACGCTGGTATTCTGCGTTTTCCGGATCCATACGGCAGGCTGTCTGCAGATTCCTAAGGGCATCGTCGTACCAACCTTTGCGGGAGGACAGAACGCCTTTCAGGAAGAACCACTCAGCGTCCTTGGCGGACATACCGTTGAGGGCTGCTTCCGCTGAATCCAGTCTGCCCATATCAATATCGCGCCTGATTCGCATGAAGTCTTCATCATAGCTGTAGTCGTTCTGAGAAGCGTAGCCGCCCTGAGACGCATAGCCACCCTGAGACGCATAGCCTCCCTGTGAGGCATAACCGCCCTGACCGTAGCCGGCGGAACTGTCGGTGCTTCCCGGCTTCTTCATGAGCATATCATAGGCTTCATTGATTTCCTGCATCTTCTGTTCAGCCAGATCAGCGAGAGGGTTATCAATGTACTTATCCGGGTGGTACTTTTTGACCAGCTCCTTATAAGCCGCCTTGATTTCTTCATCCGTCGCGTTTTCTTTGATTCCTAAAACCTCATATGGATTCATCCAATTCTCCTTCGTCGTTTATCGTATTGTTTTCTTCGGTATTGTTGTTTTTATTTATAATCTCTTCGGTTTTTCTGTTCATCCCGAAGTATATCACATTGTCTATTATACCTTGATTCTTTTTTATATCAAGTGATCCTGTCTGTTCCGAAAGAACAGCCAGATAATGATACAGATTAAAGTCAAGATCGTCGTGTATTCTTTCGCGGAATTGCTGCGTCGTTTCTTCTGCAAGCTCCTCGCTGCCGGACGTGCTGCCTTTGTAGTCGAAACGGTAGAGGAGCGGGTTGTAGGCGCCGCTCTCGATGTTTTCTTCGATGTCATCTGCCGCATCGATCAAGTAGATCCACTTTCCCATATGATACCCTGTCCGGGCAAAAATATCGTGAAGGTTCTGTGAATTCGGATAAAGAGATTTGGCTCCTTCTCTAAAAATGACTTCCATGATCTTGGAGAAGGATTCCGCTGCTTGATCGAGGCTTGCGCACTTGCTCTCTTCAAGACCGTTCAATACGGCGAGGTTGATCTCAATGCCGTCGCAGAGATCAGGATACTTCTGCTGCAGTTTTCTGTGGAGACGTTTCAAAAGCTTCACAGCTGCCTTTGCAGAAGTCTTGCCTTCATCATGGGCGTCATCGAGCATCTTGTACCATGCCAGGATGAGCATGACGTCGCCTGCGTATTCGATGGCTTTGTTGCGGATGATGGTCTTGTTTTTGATATGATGGACGATGCAGTGTTCCTGGGTCGGTGCGTCGGGCGTCTCATCCACAGAGGCCAGAAGGAGCGCCAGAAAAGCGGCATCATAACTTAGAGCCATACGCGGCAGCTGACCGTACTCGGAACCGATGTACTTGCATACGCCGCAGTAGTAGCCCATATAGATTTCATATTCCCGGACCTTGAGGTCCGGCTTAAAGATCTGCACGTAACCTAACATATCTATATAGCAACATTAAAGTCCGATTTTGAGCAGTTCAATGAACTGTCTTGCTGTACGCGGACTTCTGCCGTTTCTTCTGATTGCAAAGGCCTCCGCCTTCGTGATGAGTTCTTCTTCGGTAATCTCGTCCTCTCCGTCCCCGATGGCAATGCCGTACTCGTCGGCCAGGGAGCGTACGATTGAGAGGTAAGCGTCCTTGCCCGGCTTGCTGAATGTGATGGTGAGTCCGAAGCGGGCTGCCAGGCTCATAGTCTCCTGCATCGTATCATTGAGGTGCAGATCATCATCGAAACCAGCGCCGCTGACGCGGTCAGCTGCGGACTCGCGCACAAGGTGACGCCTGTTGCTCGTCGCGTAGATGACGGAATTGTCACCGCAGCCTGTGATGCTTCCTTCCAACGTAGCCTTGAGGGCGGAGAAGTTGTCGTCGTTTCCTGCGAAGCTCAGGTCATCGATGAAGATGATAAACTTGAGCGGATTGGCTGCGATTTCCTCCATGACGGCAGGAATCTGGAAGAGCTGATTTTTCTTAAGCTCAATCATGCGCAGACCTTGGTCAGCATAGGCGGCCGCTACCGCTTTGATGGTGGAGCTTTTGCCTGTGCCCATGTCACCGTAGAGAAGCATGTTGCTGGCGCCGCTTCCTTCCAGAAGAGCTTCCGTGTTGCGGATGACAAGGTCACGCTCGCGCTTGTATTCAAAGAGCTGGTCGAGCTTCTGATAGTCAGGATGGGCGACTGGTACGATTTTGCCGTCTTCTACACGGAAGAAGGTGTACTTAGCGTAGATGCCATAGCCAGTTACTGCGATGTTCGTCAGTTTGCTGGTGAAGTCTTTTACCAGATTGCATTCCTCTGTCTTCCATTTTGGAAGAGCCAGAGAATCTGCGTTGGACACATTTGCGTCAAGCACCCTTTGGCGAATGTCAGCAGATGGAATCTGACTGATTTCTGTGAGGATGCTCAGTTCGCTTTTGACGGCAGCTACGATTTCAGGATCAATCTTTTTGCCGGCGGCCACGGCCTTCACATAGAAGTTATCATCCTCAAGGACCAGTTTCCTGATGTAGGCGGACAGGCTTGCGCCTTCCGGATAGAGGAGTTCTATGAATTCACTGTACGCGGCGACGGAATTGGCGTCCAGCAGCCGTCTCAGCGCAGCGACAGCAGGGTCGTCTTTCACACTGCTGAAGATTGCAAGGGAATCGATTTTGATTTTCAGTTCATCGTATATACTCATATAACGCAGCTCCTTATTACTCTTATCGGGATAATTATACAACAGAATGATAAGAACATTTTAAAAACTTTTTTTGCCAAAACGGTTGACATCGACTAACTGCAAGAGTAATATACTTACTGTATTACTGATTTAATTGACTAAAGCAACCTAAATCAGTCTAGTAGCATAACATCTATCTTCTTGAATTGAGGCCTTCGGGTCTCTTTTCAATTTAAATGTGTTATACTACTTCCATGAGACTGAATAAATACATTGCATCGGCCGGTGTCTGCTCCCGGAGAAAAGCGGACGAGCTGATCGCCAACGGAAACGTGAAGATAAATGGCGCCGTTGTTCGGGAGATGGGCGCCCAGGTCGCGGAAGGGGATACTGTCACCGTCAACGGCACCGAGATCAAGGGGGCAACGGCGAAGATCTATGTTGCTGTCAATAAACCCCTGGGGTATATTACGTCTATGCACGACGACCGGGAACGTCCGACCGTAGCGGATCTGGTTGCAGATATTCCCGAACGGCTCTTCCCGGTCGGCCGCCTGGATTACAACACGACCGGGCTTCTGATCATGACAAATGACGGTGAGCTGACATATACACTTACCCATCCGAAGCATGAGGTAACCAAAACCTATATCGCTACCGTTGCCGGCGTCCTGTCGAAGGCCCGTCTGGCGAAGCTGCGCAAAGGCGTCGATATCGGCGGCTTTGTGACGTCGCCTGCTCAGGTTCGCGTGATCAAGCAGAATCCGCGTTCCGCAGTTGTGGAGATTTCGATCCACGAGGGCAAAAACCGCCAGGTGCGCAAGATGTTTGCGGCTGTAGGAAACAAGGTCCAGAGTCTGGAGCGGGTTGCCATCGGTGACATCAAATTGGGAAGACTGCTGCAGGGACATTACCGCAAGCTCACCCGCGCTGAAGTGGAATACCTGAAGCAGCTGTAAATGAGAAGAGGCTGACGGAATGGGCCGGGCGCAGTGAACGATTTCCGCAGGAGCGGGAATAACTGCAAACGAAGGGAACAAAGAGAATAAAAACGCCGAACATGTTTGAACAGTGTGAACTGTGAGTTTGTTCGGCGTTTTGTCATTCTCTGTGAGTGAGTTTATGCAGTTATCCGCGACGAGGACTTAGAGAACTGTGCCCGGCCCATTTCGTAACCGGCTCTTATTTTCTCTTCATTTCCTTCGGAGTTACGCAAGTTCCGGAAGCTCTTGCTACGACGATTGGCTCTTCCAGGAAGTCTGCAGCTGAGTCATTGATGTCTTTTCTTGAAACGATGACCTTTCTTGCTTCGAATACCATGTGTCTTGAAGTGTTGCCGATTTTGTCGATTTCGCCGTAAGCTTCGATGTAGTCACCAGCATAAGTAGGTGCCAGGAACTCTACGTTATCGTAAGCGCAGAACAGACCTTCGTCTCCGTCCAGCTTGATGAGCAGCTCAGTAGCAACATCACCAAAGAGGTGTACCATGTGAGCTCCATCTACCAGTTCTCCGCCGTAATGAGCGTCTTTTGCTGACATTCTGAGTCTGAGTGTTGAAGTAATCTTTTCCATTTGTTATCTCCTTTTCGTTTTATTTAATACAAAATTACAAACTACATTACCTGGACAATATATATTGCAAAACCAATGCCAAACGTTTATCATATGAATCAGAGGAAAATGAACCGAAAACGGTTCAGGAGGTAAGATGAGATGAACACATTTGGACTTGAACGATCACTGACTCCGCGCCGGACATTCACACCTCTGGCATGGGAGCTGGATAACAGCAGCCAGCTTCATGAAGGGGAGGTCAGAATCGCTCTGGACAGGGTGCACGTGGAAGGAACCAGCTTCCGTCAGATCTGCCAGGAAGCCGGCAATGACGAGGAGCGCATCAAAGAGAAAATCAAAGATATCGTCATCAGAAGAGGGAAACTCCACAATCCGGTCACGGATACAGGAGGGCTTTTCTGCGGTGTCATTGAAGAGATAGACAGCAAATACGCCAACGAGAAGGGCTTGAAGCCGGGGGATGAGGTCATATGCAACTCATCTTTAGCCGGTATTCCTATGTACATTGACAAAATCAACGAAATCGACAAGGTATATCCGCAGTTCACTGCAGAAGGTTATGCCATCTCTTTGCCTGGAATGCCTGTTATCAAGAGACCAAAAGACCTTCCGATCGACCTGCTTCTGTTTACGTTTAATGAATCAGGGACGATTTATACGGTATCAAAAGGCGCAAAGGACAAGAAACGGTTTGCCGTATTGGCCAACAATGTCATCATGGCGCTGATCTACGGCTACACGATCAAGAAGTCAGCGGGAGAAGATGCTGAGATCTACTGTGTGCTCGACAGGAATACGCCGGTAGCGCTGAAAGGAGAAGGCGTTGAAGAGATAAAGAAGAAGATATTCACTGAGGTTCGTTACGTCAATATGATGCGCCCGGCAGAATGTCTGAAGAGCTTTGAGGGCACGCCGCAGATGGACATGGTGGTTAACTGCGCGGACATTCCGGGTGCAGAAACCATCAG
>SVCS01000090.1 GCA_015058205.1 Clostridiales bacterium | reverse complement strand
ACAGGATACGGAACGGACGGAGCCATCTGGGGCGGAGAATTCCTGCTCTGCGAAGGTGGAGAGTTCCAGCGCATGGCGCATCTGAAGTATGTGGACATGATCGGCGGGGATTCATCCATGAAGGACGCGCGCAGATCAGCTCTGAGTTATATGGCGGCCTATCAGAAGGGCTATCTGGATCCGGCTGCAAAAGCAACCAAAACAGATGCGGAAGGTGCGGCTGAAATATGCGTGGACATATCCGACATCATTGAATTCGGCGCGGCACAAATCGCAGGATGTCCGGACAGCCTGCTGATCCTGAAGGCGCTGGAAAACGGGGTCAATGCAATCAGAAGCTCAAGCATGGGACGTCTTTTTGATGGGGTGTCAGCATTGCTGGGCATCAAGGACTACAACGATTATGAAGGCCAGTGCGCCATCATGCTTGAGGACGCCGCTGCCTTTGCGCAGAAGAACCCTGGTGTTGACAGGGCATCCGACCTGGCCCTTTCCTTCCACAAGAGAATCATTGCGATGATCACCGAGCAGTGTGTTGCGATCAGAGAGAAGACAGGGGCGCGGCAGGTGGCTCTTACAGGCGGAACGTTCCAGAACAAGATTCTGATGGAAGGTGTTCTGAAAGAGCTGCGAGAAAGGAACTTCGATGTCTACTACAATATCAGCGTCAGCCCGAACGATGGAGGCATAGCCCTTGGGCAGGCATTTATCGGTATGCACATCATATAGTTGACAAAACCTTAATGATTCGTTATACTTACTGACAGTTAGATAATTTAATCATTTGAGCATCTAATCAAGTATGCTTGATTTTAATTGTGTAAACAAGGAGGAAATGAAAATGTTATTTGATCAGATTGCAGCTATCGTAGCAGAACACCTGGATTGTGATGTTGAGGAAATCAAGAGAGAGTCAACTTTCGAATCACTGGGAATCGATTCACTGGATGCAGTTGAACTGGTTATGAAGATCGAAGAAGAGCTCGGCGTTCAGATGGACCTCGACAGAGATCTGGAAACTGTTGATGAGCTCATCAAGTTCGTTGAAGAAAAGATGAACTAATAACAATATTGAATAAATAAGAAACTGAATTGACGGCCGCTTTATGGCCGTCAATTAGCAATGTGCAAAAAGCATGGAGAACAGATTATGAAAAGAGGAAGAATAGCTGAGATGCTGGGAATCGAATATCCGATTTTCCAGGGCGGCATGGCATGGATCGCAGATGCTGATCTGGCAGCAGCAGTATCAAATGCAGGAGGCTTAGGAATCATCGCTGCAGGAAATGCCGATGCGGATTACGTAAGGGGTCAGATTAGAAAGGCGAAGGAACTCACCAACAAACCGTTCGGACTGAACATCATGCTTCTGAGTCCTTTCGCAGATGAAATCGCGCAGATTGTTGTGGATGAGGGAGTACAGGTTGTCACCACCGGCGCAGGAAATGCAGGTAAGTACATGAGCCTCTGGAATGAAGCCGGCGTGAAAGTCATCCCTGTCGTTCCATCCGTAACATTTGCCAAAATGGCAGCAAGAACCGGTGCCTTTGCAGTCATCGCAGAAGGCGGAGAAAGCGGTGGTCACATTGGTGAGCTGGCCACGATGACACTGGTCCCTCAGGTATGCGACGCAATCGATCTGCCTGTCATCGCAGCAGGCGGTATCGCTGACGGACGCGGTATTGCGGCAGCGCTGGCTCTGGGAGCAGAAGCAGTGCAGCTTGGAACAAGATTCCTCTCAGCAACAGAGTGCAATATCCATGAGAATTATAGAAACAAAGTCTTCAAAGCAGGAGACACAGCTACTGTTGTAACAGGCAGAAGACTGGGACATCCTGTAAGAAGCATCAAGAACCAGTTCGCCAGAGAATACGGAAAGATTGAGTACACAGATATTTCTGACGAGGAACTGGATCAGTTCGCAGCAGGCAGACTGCGTATGGCAGTCGTAGAAGGCGATGAGAAGAATGGATGCTTCCTGGCAGGCCAGAGCGCAGGCATGGTCACGAAGGAACAGACATGTGCTGAAATCATCGCAGACCTTATGCAGGATGCAGACAGAGTAATAGGAGATCTTAAAAAATGGGAAAAATAGCTTTTGTATTTGCAGGTCAGGGTGCCCAGAGTCCGGGCATGGGCAAAGATGTTTATGATGCAGTTCCGGCTGCACGCGAAGTGTTTGCCAAGGCCGATGCAGTAAGACCGGAAACCAGCGCACAGTGCTTTGAAGCGGACGCTGCGGAGCTGATGCAGACAAAGAATACGCAGCCTTGCGTATACACAGTGGATCTGGCAATGGCAGCAGCGCTGGAAGCTGAGGGCATCCACGCCGACATGGCAGCAGGGTACTCCCTGGGAGAGCTGGCTGCTCTTACTTATGCAGGCGCCATGACAATTGAAGAAGGAACAAGAGTCGTCAGTGAGAGAGGCAGACTGATGCAGATTGCGTCAGAGGCTCATGAGACGGGAATGGCGGCAGTTCTGAAACTGCCTGATGAGAAGGTAGAAGAAATCTGCAGCAAGTATCCGGACCTCTATCCGGTCAACTACAACAGTGACGGACAGGTTTCCGTAGCGGGCGACAAGGAGCAGATCAAGGCAATGGCAGAGGATGTCAAGGCTGAGAAAGGTCTGGCGAAGATCCTCGATGTCAGCGGCGCATTCCATTCGCCGTACATGAATCAGGCGGCGGAAGATTTCAGCAAGTTCCTGGAAGACGCTGAAATCGGAGAAGTGAACATTCCGGTTTATTCAAACCGTACAGCCCTTGCATATGAGGGCGATTACAAGCAGCTTCTGGTAGAGCAGATCATCAATCCTGTTTATTGGAAGAAGCTCGTCAGGAACATGATCGATGAAGGCGTTGACACATTCATCGAGCTTGGACCGGGCAAGGCGCTGACTTCCATGATCACCAGAATTTCAAAGGATGTAAAGATGTATCGCGTAAGTGATATGGAAACTCTTCAGAAGACACTGGAAGGAGTGAAGAACAATGGGTAAAACAGCAGTCGTTACAGGCGGAGGATCCGGTATCGGCAGACAGACAGCTCTGAAGCTCGCGGCTGACGGAGCTGACATCGTCATCATCCACATGGATCCAGAAGAAAAAGCAGCTGAGGTTGTCAAGGAGATCGAAGCTTTTGGCGTTAAGGCAAAGGCAATACGCATGAATGTTGCAGACTTCGAAGCTGTCAAGGAAACAGTAGCAGCCATCGTTGAGGAATTCGGAAGCATCGATATTCTCATCAACTGCGCAGGCATCACAAGAGACGGTCTCATCGCAATGATGAAGGAAGAAAACTTCGATGCTGTCATCGGCGTCAATCTGAAAGGAACGTTCAACATGATCCGCCACTGCACACCTGTATTCATGAAGCAGAGAAGCGGATGCATCGTAAACGTATCCTCTGTATCAGGACTCATTGGAAATCCTGGTCAGGCAAATTACAGCACCTCAAAGGCAGGCGTTGTTGGTCTTACTAAGTCAACAGCTAAGGAGCTGGTTGGAAGAGGCGTTCGCTGCAATGCAGTTGCACCTGGATTTATCGCAACGGATATGACTGCGAACCTCAGCAAGAACAATAAGCTGGTCGACATGATTCCGATGAAGAGAATGGGAACGGCAGAAGAAGTCGCCGATCTGATTTTCTTCCTGGCATCTGACGCGGCAAGCTATATTACTGGTGAAGTTATCAAGGTTGATGGCGGAATAGCAATGTAGGAGAAACAAATGGAAAGAAAAGTAGTAGTAACCGGAATGGGTGTCATCTCACCTGTAGGCAATGACATTGATACATTCTGGAATAACATCATCTCAGGCGTGAACGGAATCGGACCAATCACCAGATTCGACACGACTGATTACGCAGTAAAAATCGGCGCAGAAGTTAAAGATTTCGATCCTGCCAAGTACATGGAGAAGGCTGAGATCAGAAGATCCGACCACAATGTGCACATGGCAGTAGCGGCAGCGACGCAGGCGGTTGCAGACAGCGGCATCGAGGGCAACTTCGATCCGGACAGAGCAGCAGTCTATTTCGGATCGGGAATCGGCGGCATCGAGACATTCGAGAACAATTTCGAGAAGCTGCTGAACAAAGGACCGAGATTCGTATCACCGTACTTTATTCCGATGATGATTCCGAACATGGCGGCAGGAACAATCGCGATAAGATACGGAATGAGAGGTCCGGCCCTTCCTTCCGTTTCTGCATGCGCATCGGGAACCAACGCCATCGGAGAAGCCCTTCGCCTGGTAAGACACGGATATGCAGATGTGGTCATCACAGGCGGAACAGAAGCGGCACTGACACGTACAGGCCTTTCAGGATTCATCAAGATGCAGGCACTGAACATGACAGATGATGTGAACAGAGCCAGCCTTCCTTTCAACCTGGAAAGAGGCGGTTTCGTCATCGGTGAAGGCGCAGGCGCGCTGGTTGTCGAGAGCGAAGAACACGCCAAGGCAAGGGGAGCTAAGATCTATGCAGAGCTGGCAGGCTATGGCTCAACATGTGACGCACATCATATGACGGCACCTGATCCTGAAGCAAAGGCAGGATCAAAGGCAATCAGGGATGCTTATGACGAATGCTGCAAAGAGGGCATCATCGATCCGGCAAAGGTTTATGTGAATGCTCACGGAACGGGTACACCGCTCAATGACAAATCCGAGACGATCGCGCTGAAAAAAGCATTTGGAGACGATGCGTACAAGCTGCAGATCAGCTCCACCAAGTCCATGACAGGACATATGCTGGGCGGCACCGGCGCAGTTGAAGCAATCGCTTCCATTCTTACAATCAGAAACGGCATCGTACCTCCGACAATCAATCTGGATGTTCCGGATCCGGAGTGCGATCTTAACTACACACCGAATGTTGCGGCGGAAGGCGCATTTGACTGTGCTCTTTCCACTTCCCTGGGATTCGGCGGACACAATGCATGTATAGGATTTAAGAAATATGAATAAAGAAGAATTAATGACAATACTGCCTCACAGAGACAATATGCTGCTCGTTGAAGAGGCTGAAGTTGTAACAGAAACAGATAAAGACGGTAATGAGAAGAAGGTTTCTCACGGTAAATACCATGTTCGCGGCGATGAGTTTTTCCTCCAGGGACACTTCCCGGGGAATCCTATCGTGCCGGGCGTTATTCTCTGTGAGATGCTGGCCCAGTCTTCCTGCGTGCTTCTGCAGGACGCAATGGAGGAAGGCATGGTATCGCTGTTTACAGGACTCAAGGACGTGAAGTTCAAGACTCCTGTTAAGCCGGGAGATACATTCGAATCAAAGTGCGAGCTCACCAGAGCGATGCCGCCGTTCTACTTCGCGAAAGGCGAAGGACGTGTAAACGGCAAAGTGGCAGTCAAAGCTGAGTTCTCATTCGCACTTGTTAAGGAGAAATAATGAATAAGAAACTGGTTATAACCGGCATGGGCGCAGTCACTCCTATCGGTATAGGAGTCAATGAGTACTGGGACAATCTGATGGCCGGTAAAACAGGAATCGATTACATCACAACGATCGATGCGAGTGATCTGCCGAT
>SVCS01000089.1 GCA_015058205.1 Clostridiales bacterium | reverse complement strand
CCAAGCGCCAGGATGATGGATATGATAAGAATTGTCTTGCTGTGTGCGACGATAAATCGCGCAAAACGCTGTTTCATTTCTGTTATTGCAACAATTATCTGAAAGTATTGTACGGTGCTATTATACGGCTCTGCCTCTTAGGTGGTCAATATCGTCAATATATAAGGAATTTATAGTTTCATCTATGCTGTAAGGCACAATATATGGTATGATTAACCTATAGAAACCTTTTAAGGCGGAAGATTCGCCGGAGTGGGTCAGCAGCCTTGATGAAGCAAAAGACGCAAACCAGCTGTTTATCGTAGGGGGCATCGGACCGACGACAGCCTATGTTTCCATGCATCAGCTGGAATGAAGACGGTACGCCGGGTGCAGCCTGACTGCGTCGTTCTGATTGATTCACTGAAGGTAATCAGCCCTGCGCAGTGGGAAGAGTGGGAACTGTAAAAGAATAGGATTAAAGAGATAGGATCGAAAATGAGACGGCAGTTATTCAGGAAATACATTTTCATACCAATGCTGCTGGCTTGCCTTTGCATGATGGGAGGCGGGGTTTCGTACGCGCTGGAAGAGCCGTCAAAGTCGGATGCAGCGACAGAAGGGACAGTTGCAACCGAAGAGACAGCTGCAGCCGAAGAGACGGAAACCGCCTTCGACATTGCAGCAGCGGAGAATTCTCCGTCTTGGGTCATTGATCTGGCCGCGGCGAAAGAAGCCGAAGCGGCGGTGAAAGCAGAAGAGGCGGTGGATATTACGCAGATCTTCGTTGTAGCTGTCACCGGCGGATCGGTTGCGAAAGTTTCCATGCATCAGAAGGATGCAGAAGGCAACTGGAAGCAGATCTTAGAGACCCCTGGCTACATCGGCAGAAACGGCTTGGGTAAGACCAAAGAAGGCGACGGAAAGACGCCGACTGGCACATACAAGTTCACCAAGGCCTTCGGCATCGCGGAAGATCCTGGCAGCACAATGGAATACTACCAGGTCACCAAGGATGACTACTGGTCCGGCGACCAGAGAGAGGGCCACCACTACAATGAAATGGTCAGCATCAAAGACGACCCGGATCTGAACAAGAGCGCCAGCGAGCATCTTGTTCAGTACAATCCACACTATCTGTACTGCCTGAACATCAGCTGGAATGAGAAATGCACCCCGGGCAAAGGCTCTGCAATCTTTTTGCACTGCCTCGGCTACAATCCATACACCGCCGGATGCGTCGCCATCCCGGAGAAGCAGATGGTGAAGGTTTTGCAGAATGTGCAGCCGGACTGCGTGGTGGTCATAGACTACATGGAAACACTCAACCAGAAGAAGGGCGAATAGCGGGCACTGCGGGTACTGTGGGTATTGCAGGCACAGAGGACACTGCGGGCACTGCTCGTTCCATATGAATTTGAACACGAAAAATTTCAACATCACTAAGAAAGAAATATCCTCGGCGCTTAAGACTTCATCCCCGATTATGGTGACCTTCATCGTACTCGGCATCGGGTTCGGACTCCTCATGCAAAAGCACGGGTTTGGACCGCTCTGGTCTCTCGCATCGGGGATCATTATTTTCAGCGGCACGGTCCAGTTCGTCAGCATCGCTCTGATGAGCACCGGCTCTGTCTTGATGTCCGGACTGACCGCGCTGATGGTCTCAGCCAGGCACATCTTTTTCAGCATTTCCATGATTGGACGCTACAGCAGGGAAGGAGCCCGGAAGTGGTATCTTTTCTATGCTTTGTGTGACGAAACCTACGCCATGCTGAGCAAAGACGACGTGCCGGAAGGGGTCAATGTCAGCGGCTACCGCTTGCTGGTCACCTTGTTTGACCAACTGTCCTGGCTGCTTGGATGCGTTCTCGGCGGCTGCGTCGGAACGCTTCTCAGCTTCAATTCCACGGGCATCGACTTCGCTATGACAGCCCTGTTCACCACCGTCTTCCTGCAGCAATGGATCGATACCAAAAATCACATCCCGGCACTTACCGGGCTATTCGCTACGCTTTTGTGCAGACTGATCTTCGGACCGGACATTTTCCTGATTCCGGCTATGGTTATCATCGTTCTGACCATGACGGTGATGCGGAAGCGGATTGAGTCGGCGGAACCGTCGGAGCTGGCAGATGAGACTGGCCGGGTAGCGGTGACCAGTCAGGAGGAGACTGCCAATTCAGCGGAGACAGGAGGTGATGGGGATGCCTGATTACGGACATGCTTTGATCATTATGCTCGTCATGGGCGCAGCCACCTTCGCCACACGTATTGTGCCAGTCATCATCTTCGGCCGCAGCGCCAAGGTGCCTGACTTCATCCTCTACCTGGGCAAGGTGATTCCATACACCGCTATGGGGCTTTTGATCGTATATTGCCTGCGGGATGTTTCGATTCTCGGCGGCACCCACGGTATCCCGGAACTCATCGCTATGGCAGTCGTTGTCGCGTCCTACCTGTGGAAGCGCAACACCATCGTGAGCGTCGTGCTGGGGACAGCCGTGTATATGATGCTTTTGCAGATGGTGTTTGTGTAGGAAGGATAGAGAAGTCAACGGAAAGCGGAAAGAACTGAAAAAATAAGTGCGGATCAGTGTGTGTTTCGGCAAGGTGGGTGTAACTTTTGCTCGTTTCCGGAAAAAGTTACACCCATTTTTTCTCCATATTTGAGTCAGTGAGCTTTTTTCTGCGATTTGGTGTAATAATGGCTA
This sequence comes from Clostridiales bacterium, assembly GCA_015058205.1. GTDB lineage: Bacteria > Bacillota > Clostridia > Peptostreptococcales > Anaerovoracaceae > Lentihominibacter. Next base: position 2,861 of record SVCS01000089.1, on the reverse strand, counting down.
TGAGAGGTAGTGAGAATTCACTATCTTTTTTTCGTGTTTTACACATTAGTACAATTCTTCTGGAATAAAATGTAAAATAATGGTAATCAGCGCAACAATCCACTGACGACTAAAGAAAAAGTAGTGAGAAATGACCTTAACATTGAGGTTTTTTACACCGGTGGCAGGATCAAGGCGGCTCTTTTGCTGAAATGGAGTTTGTGGTAGAGTATAGGTGCACTAGAATAACAGCAAAAGGAGATATCTGATGACTTACATAGTGATACTCGCAGTGAGTCTGCTGCTTTGCGCGGTGGGTTTCTGGAGATATGTTTATTTCTTTTCGGTGGGCTATGGATTTGCGGTGGCCGGCATCGGCATTACGCTGCTGATTCTGTTCCACGGAATCATGACGCCGGTGACGTGGATCGCCTGCATTGTGTTCATCGTATACGGCGTGCGGCTGGGCGGATATCTGATGATCCGCGAGATGAAGAGCGCGGCCTACAACAAGATATTGAAACCTGAGAACGACAGAAGCAAAAGCATCGCACCGGGTGTGAAAATCGCAATCTGGGTATCCTGTGCGATTTTGTATTTCCTGCAGACGAGTCCGTTCACGTTCCGGCTGGAGAATACAGCGAATCTGATTGAAGAGGGAGCAGCGATGATTGCACCGGATGTGGCGGCTGCATGGATTGGATTGATCATGATGATTCTGGGCGTATTGCTGGAAATCGCAGCAGATATGCAGAAGAATGCAGCCAAGAAAAAGAACCCGAGTCGCTTTGTAGATACGGGACTGTACAGAATCGTCAGATGTCCGAACTATCTGGGTGAACTGGTGCTCTGGGCAGGGGTGTTTATCGCAGGAATTCCATACCTGCAGGGAGCATTGCAGTGGATCATCGCGATTCTGGGACTGGTTGGCATAACATACGTTATGTTTAGCGGTGCGCGCAGGCTGGAAATGCGACAGGACCGCAACTACGGCGACGATCCGGTCTACCAGAAGTACGTTAAGACCGTGCCGATCATGATACCACTCATCCCGCTGTACAGCGTGAAGAACTGGAAGGCCTTTGTCGCATAAGCAGCGGTGCCGGAATAGGGAACAGACAGAAAGAAGAGGAGCAAAAATGAAAACACTGACACAATTCACATACAAATTCTCAAAAGACAACACACCAATCGATTACGCGGATCCGGGTGAAACGGTCAAGTTCGTCACGAAGGACTGCTTCGAGGGGCTGGTAACCGAGGACAGCGATGTGCCGTATCATGCGGACTACAGCCATTCCAACCCGACGACGGGGCCTTTGTATATCAATGGGGCGGAGCCCGGCGACGTGCTGGCGGTGGACATTCTGGATGTCCAGGTGGAAGACAGTGGCGCAGTAATCATCTGCGAAGACTGTGGGCCTCTTTGGAAGAACAGCGATCCACGCACGAGAATTCTCAAAATCGAGGACGGTCAGGCCATCTACAAAGACGTGAAAATACCAATCAATCCGATGGTCGGTACCATCGGTGTAGCGCCGAACGGCGAGGACATTCCATCCGCTCACGCATCCAACTGCGGCGGCAACATGGACAGCAACATCATCACAAAGGGCGTGACTGTGTGGCTGCCGGTCCGGGTACCGGGCGCGCTGCTGGCCATGGGAGACATCCACGCCTGCATGGCGGACGGAGAAGTCGTCGGTACAGGTCTGGAAGTCGGCGGAGAAATCACCGTCCGCGTACGGCTGATGAAGAACTTCGAATTGAACTGGGCGGTCACAGAGACAGAGGACGCCTGGTTCGTGAACACCAACGCGCCGACCTGCGACGAGGCCATCACCCTGGGCTACTGCGAGATGCAAAGGCTGATCGCCCAGGCCTATGACTGGGATCTGAGCGACGCCTCTATGTACATGACCCTCAGCGGAACACTCAGCGCCAACCAGGCTTGCATCGAACCGACGGCAGGCGGAAATACTTTCCGCATCGGCACACCGAAACTGCTGAACAAGAAGGGACTGCTCTTCGGAAACGTGATCGAATAACGGAACGGCCGTCAGGCGCGGCGAATCAAATCGCAGATGTCAGGCGCGATGGTCAGACTGCTGTGCGCGCTCCCGGCGGATGACGCGGACCAGCAGACTCACGGAGGCGGCCATCATGATGACTTCCGTCACAGGCTGGGCCCAGATCATGCCGTCAAATCCGAAGGCGTGATCCAGAAGCAAAAGCAGCGGGATGTACAGAATCAGCTGCCGCACCAGAGTAATGCCGAAGGCGTACTGGGGTTTGCCCATAGACTGGAAGGACATGCGGCTCATGGACACAGCGCCGACGAAAGGCAGAATGCACATGATTGCCCGGAGGACTTTGCTCCCTGTGGCAATGACCTCCGGTGAATTCGTAAAGATATCTATAAGAAGCGGAGCGAAGACCCCGTAGATCAGCATTACAAACAGCTCAATACCACTTACCACCAGAACACCTGCTTTGAGAACCTGCAGCATCCGGTGGTAATTTTTTGCGCCGTAATTGTAGCCCATGATTGGCTGGGACCCGGCCGAAAACCCTTGGTAGATATAGTTGCCCAGGGACATAATCTTCTGGGCGATTCCCATGGCAGCCACGGTCAGCTCTCCGTAGGCGACGGCCAGATTGTTGTTTACCACAAAGGCAATAGAGGTGAGCATGGTCTCCAGTCCTGCCGGCACGCCGACCCAGAAGATCTCCTTCATGATTTCTCCCGTCGGGCGGATGTACTGTACCGCTGGCTTCAGCAGGGTCTTGCCCGCCGCGTAGTACCAGATGGATACGCCCATACCGATGGCGTTGCCCAAGACCGTTGCGATGGCAGCGCCATCGCAACGGTCTTGGGCAAC
>SVCS01000026.1:8144-21310 GCA_015058205.1 Clostridiales bacterium | reverse complement strand
TTCGACTCGGAATCACGACCGTTCTTCGAGCTTCCTACACCTTTTTTACTTGCCATGGAATACCTCCTTGTATAATCAATCTAAACTCTAATTTTCTTAGTTTGCTGCCTTGATCACTTCGATGATCTCAGCCTTGGTTGCCTTCGCGTCGATTTCGATGCCGTTCTTCTCAGCATACTCGATGAGTTCTGCCTTGAGCATCTTCTCGATCGGCTTCTCTTCTACAACTTCTTCTGCAGCAGCTTCTTCAACCGGAGCTGCTTCTACTGCAGGTTCTTCCTTCTTAGGCGCAGCCTTCTCTCCAGCTACTGCCTTGATTTCAACCAGTGTGTACGGCTGTCTGTGACCCTGCTTCTTTCTGTAATCCTTCTTAGCCTTGTACTTGAAAATGATGACCTTGTCACCCTTTCCGGATTCAACTACTTCTCCTTCAACAGTAAGCCCTTCAAGATAAGGAGTACCAACCTTGATGTCAGCACCTTCTCCTGCAGCGAGGACTTTGTCAAATACGACAGCGCTTCCAGCTTCTGCATTCAGCTTCTCAACCTTGATCTGGTCGCCGTTCTGTACCTTGTACTGTTTTCCGCCTGTTTCAATAATTGCGTACATTAAATTCTTTCCTCCTCTAACCAGTCTCGCCTACCGGGGCAGTCCGCCATTATTGCGCACGTTTAAATAGCCCTGTTCGAGCGGCTCATACTCTGATAATATACAACAAGTGTGATATGTTTGTAAAGCACTTTTTTCTGTAAATTTGAAAGCACCAGTGAAGTGTCTGGTGCTTTCATCATCAATATCGATGTAATTCTCTTCTTTTGAGGTGTACTTATTCGATGATTACCCCGTCTTCGTCTACGAGAAGCCCATCCGGACCTGCTGTGCCGCCGCTTACACCAGGTACATCCGCCTCTGCCGCATCCTCTTCATCGCCTTTGCGGGATGCCTTGAGCATGTCCAGAAGCTGTCCCTGCAGTTCATCCATCACATGCGGGTTGGACTCAAGGTAAAGCTTGACGTTTTCTCTGCCCTGCCCGATTCTGTTGCCCTGATAGCTGTACCAGGAACCTGCCTTCTCTACAAGACCTGCATCAACAGCACAATCCAGAATATCACCAGACTTGGAGATGCCCTTACCGTACATGATGTCGAACTCTGCCTGCTTGAACGGAGGCGCTACCTTGTTCTTCACGATCTTAGCCTTGGTTCTGTTCCCGAGAACCTGATCTCCTGCCTTGATGGAGTCGACTCTTCTAACATCGATTCTCATTGATGAGAAGAACTTCAGAGCACGGCCGCCTGTTGTTGTCTCAGGATTACCGAACATGATGCCGATTTTCTCACGCAGCTGGTTGATGAAAATGATCGTGGTGTTTGTCTTGTTGATTACACCGGCAAGCTTCCTCAATGCCTGTGACATGAGTCTTGCCTGCAGACCTACTGCCGCATCACCCATTGCACCATCGATTTCGTGCTTCGGAACCAAAGCTGCGACAGAGTCTACTACGACGACATCGAGGGCACCGCTTCTGACCAGCGTTTCGGCGATTTCGAGCGCCTGTTCACCGTAATCCGGCTGTGCCACCAGCAGCTCGTCGATATCGACGCCCAGATTGCGTGCATATTCCGGATCCAAAGCGTGCTCTGCGTCGATGAATGCCGCTTTGCCGCCGTTCTTCTGCGCTTCTGCTATGATATGCAGTGTCAGCGTTGTTTTACCGGACGATTCCGGTCCGTATATCTCTACGATACGTCCGCGCGGTACGCCGCCGATTCCCGTTGCCAGGTCCAGGCTCATGGATCCTGTTGAGATTGCTTCCACATTCAGTCTGGCGTTATCATCGCCCAGTTTCATGACTGCGCCCTTACCAAACTGCTTCTGTATCTGCGCCATGGCGCTAGCTAACGCCTTCTCACGCTCTTCATTACTTGCAAAACCTGCATTGTACATACTATCATTCTTAGTTGCCATGATTCCCTCCATCAATCCGTGAACATCTGTTCTTCCATTATAATACCCGCATCATTGGACTTTGTCAACAGAAATATTGAACATTTGTTCAGTAATCTATTACCATTATTTCCATTTATTGCTATTTAACCATGTTCGCTCGGATTTGTCAACTGTTATTTCTCCGATGGCAAAAACATCAGTCAATGTTCCTGTATATCATATCGAACATACTGAGGACAGCGTGACGTCTGTTTCTCTGCCGGTCCTTCAGACGGCGGTCGATCTTTCTGCAGAGGCATCGATTACCGCACTTTTCTCCCAATGACAAACCGATATAGACAAGACCGACTGGTTTCTCATCTGTTCCGCCGTCTGGACCGGCGATCCCGGTCACGGAGATGCCGATATCCGTCCCTGCCTTCTGTCGGACGCCTTCTGCCATTTCACGGGCAGTCTGTTCACTGACAGCACCGTACCGTTCCAGTGTCTCCGGTTTTACGCCGAGTTCATCGATCTTCGCATGATTGCTGTAGGTAACTAGACTTCTGTCAAAAACAGCGGAAATGCCCGGTATATCTGTAAGTGCCGCACCGAACAAGCCTCCCGTGCAGGATTCCGCCGCCGCAATCGTCACATTGCTTGACATAAGTTTATTTCCGACAACTGCAGGATAGTCTTCTCCATCTGTGCTGTAGATGAACTCTCCCACGTAGCCTTCCACACGTTTTATCATTTCTGAGACTGCTGTCTCAGCTTCTTCTCTTGTTTTTCTCTTGGAGGCGACTCTGACAGAGCATTCTCCGTCCTTTGCGTAGGTTGCGATCGTCGGGTCTGTCTGACCGTCGATGACAGGCAACAGCTTCGTCTCCAGATCTGACTCTCCGATACCGAAGGTTCTGATTTCCTGATAGAAGAGACAGCCTTCCGTCAGTTCCTCCAGCCATGGCATGACGGAACGCTCGAACATTCTGGTCATTTCCTTCGGCGGTCCCGGCAGACAGGCAATCCACTGCATATGGTCTGTCTCCGCGCCTTCCGCCTGATCCGCTTTCCATGGTCTTGCCAGTGCGAATCCCGGCGCTGTGCCCGCGTCATTGTAAAATACGCGGCATCTGGATGGCAGCAGCGCCTGTTTGACATTGTTCTCTGTCATGACTGTCTTATAGGAGAGCATCCTGTTTTTGATGAACTCCAGGATGTCGTCATGCATGACCAGATGATCGCCCATGACCTGACAGGCGATTTCCTTCGTCATATCATCCTGTGTGGGTCCCAGTCCGCCGGTCGTAATAACGATATCGCAGTCACTGAGGGATGTCTCGATCATCTCAGCCAGTCTCTGCGGGTTATCCCCTACGGTGTAGTGATACATGACATCGATCCCTATATCATTCAATCTGCGCGACAGATAAACTGTATTTGTATTTGTGATCTCACCAAAGAGTATCTCTGTTCCTACTGTAAGAATTGCAGCTTTCATCTGAACCTCGTGTTAACGTTACAAAAGCTGACCTGGATCAGCTTTTGTTTTTCATGGAAAATACCTGTTTGTTCTTGATAATATACTCAGCACCTGACCAGATTGTCATGACCAGTGCTGCCCACAGAGCAATTTGATCCATCGGACATGGGAACGGAAGCAGACTGCAAGGCCAGTTGTTGAGCATCAGAAGCGGGATCGCGACCATCTGACAGACGGTTTTGATCTTACCGGACCATCCGGCTGCGATGACGATACCCTCTGCTGCCGCAACTTGCCGCATCCCTGTAATGATGAATTCACGTCCCAGTATCACGATGACCATCCATGCGGGGATATCCCCCAGACCTACCATGCATATAAAGGCCGACATGGTCAGCAGCTTATCCGCCAACGGGTCCATCAGTTTGCCGAAATTGGTCACCAGATTGTATTTGCGGGCGATTTTACCATCCAGCATATCTGTAAAGGCAGCCGCAATGAAGACGACTGTCGCCGCGATTCGGAATCCCATCATCAGCAGGATGATAAAAAGGGGAATCGCGAATACTCTGCCGATGGTAAGCTGATTCGGCAAGTTTTTGAATCTAAACTCCTTATTTCCCTGATTGTCCATATTTATCTTATCCTTTCTCTCTTACAGCTGTTCCTGTAAGATCGTAATCAAACGCATCCTCTATGAGCACTGGGACGAACTCGCCCGGTGCAAGTCTTTTTTCCCCGGCAGGGACTCGGAACACTACGCTTCCGTCGATTTCCGGCGCATCGTATTCGCTTCTGCCTACATAGGTAACGAAATCATCACTGACCTCGTCGATTTCCTCCACAAGCACGTCCAGAACCTTTCCGACTTTCTCTTCATTGTGTTCTCTGGAGATATCAAGCTGCAGGCGCATGATGCTGTCGGCCCTTGCCTGTTTCTCCTCTTCCTCCACCTGATTGTCCATATCTCCCGCAGGCGTACCTTCCTCTCTGGAATAAGCGAAGACACCCAGTCGTTCGAATCTGGTCTCCTCTGCAAAGTCAGCCAGCTCCTCGAAGTCCTCCTCTGTCTCTCCCGGAAATCCGGTGATGAAGGTCGTCCTGATATGGATATCCGGCATGGCTTCCCGCAGCCTGCTGATGGTCTCCCTGATAGATGCAGAGGTCGATTTTCTCCGCATGGCCTTCAGCACATTGTCCGAAATATGCTGAAGCGGGATATCGATATACTTGCAGATGCGCTCTTCAGACGCCATAACCTCAATCAGCTCATCTGTAATGCGGTCCTCATAGCAGTACATAAGTCTGATCCAGCGGAATCCTTTCGCGGGATCCTCTCCGCCGATCCTGCAGAGTTTCCGAAGCAGATCGGCAAGACGCAGCTCTCCATAAAGGTCGCGGCCGTATTCCGTCAGATCCTGGGCGATGAGAATCAGCTCCCGCACGCCCGCCTTGGCAAGGGTCTCCGCCTCGGCGAGGATATTCTCCTCCGGACGGCTTCTGTAAGGACCTCTGATCTGCGGAATCACACAGTAAGCGCAGCAGTTGCTGCATCCTTCTGCAATGCGCAGTGTGGCCGAATAATGGGTGTCCGGAAGCTTTCTGCTGCTGAATTCGTTGAAACATGCCGGCGCACTGCTCCTGTAGAGCCTTTGCTCTCCGCCTATGATCTCCGGAAGGCGCTCGTAATCGTTGACGCCCAGCAGATAGTCGATTTCCGGTATCTCATCGGCCAGCTGCTGCCCATACCGCTGGCTGAGACATCCGCTGACGATGAGTTTGGGCTTGTTGGGGAGTCTTGTCATATCAAAAATGGCGTCAATGGATTCCACCTTGGCGTCATTAATGAAGCCGCAGGTGTTCACCAGTACGACGTCCGCTTCCTGAGGACTGGAGACGATTTCTCCGCCGGCCTCTTCCCATATGCCCCCGATGCCCTCTGAATCATTGAAATTCTTCGGGCATCCGAGTGTTTCGATATATAGTTTCCTGTTTTTCATGGGTTGTATATCTGTTTTTTCTTGCTTACATATCCGAAGTCGTATTCTTCATGTTCTCCAGATCTTCTTTTGACAGAAGAACCTGACGCGGTCTGCTGCCGTCAGGCGGTCCGACGATCTGGCGGTCTTCCATCATATCGATGATTCTGGCAGCCCTGTTGTAACCGATTCTGAATCTCCTCTGCAGCATCGATACCGAAGCTGCTCCCTGCTCTACGACAAGTTCGATCGCATCCGGCAGGAGTTCATCGCCGTAATCATTGTTTTCTTTCTCGACAGCCGGTTTATTGGCTCTCTCTATGGTATCGAGCACATCTGCTTCCGCTGCTTCGTCCACCTCGCCCTGCTGCTGGACAAACTGGATCAGTCCCTTCACTTCTTCATCAGAGATGAATGTGCCCTGTATTCTCGTCGGTTTCGTGCTGCCCAGCGGCGCGAAGAGCATGTCGCCCTTACCGACCAGTTTCTCTGCCCCGACGCCGTCCAGGATCGTTCTCGAATCAACCTGTGAGGTGACTGCAAAAGCAATACGCGACGGGATGTTGGCCTTGATCAGACCTGTGATGACATTGACAGATGGTCTCTGTGTCGCAACAATAAGGTGCATTCCCGCAGCTCTTGCCTTCTGGGCGATTCTGCAGATCGATTCCTCCACCTGTGAGGAGGAGACCATCATAAGATCGGCCAGCTCATCGATGATGATGACGACCTGCGGCATCGGCCCGTCGACCTCACCGTTTCTGACGCTGTTCTTCTTTTTCGCTTTGAGTCTGTTGAATCCGTTGAAGTCTCTGACGCCGTTTTCCGCGAATCTCTTATAGCGCTCGTCCATCTCTGTTACAGCCCAGTTCAGGGCGGCTGCCGCTTTGGCAGGATCCGTAACGACCGGGATGAGCAGATGCGGAATACCGTTGTAGTGTGAAAGCTCAACAATCTTCGGATCGATAAGCACCATCTTGACTTCATCCGGACGCGCCTTGTAGAGAATACTTGCGATGATGCTGTTGATGCAGACGGATTTACCGGAGCCGGTCGCACCCGCAATGAGCAGATGAGGCATGGCTGCCAGATCCGCTACGATCGCCTTGCCGCCGATATCCCGTCCGACGGCGAAGGTAACCTTGGATTTCGCGTTCTTGAATTCGTTTGATTCTATGATTTCACGCACTGTTACTGCGTTGGACTTCTCATTTTCGATCTCGATGCCTACAGCGTCCTTGCCCGGTATCGGCGCTTCAATTCTGATGCTCCGCGCCTTCATGTTCAGGGCGATATCGTCATTCAGATTTTTGATTCTGGACACTTTGACACCGCTGTTCGGATGAACTTCATACCTGGTGACCGTAGGTCCCTGAATGACATTTGTGACTGTCGTTGCGATTCCGAAGCTGTCCAGGGTATCTTCCAGGAGCTGCGCTTTATATCTGAGTTCTCCTTCACTGGAGAGGGACTTGGCCTTTGTCGGCTTCTTGAGCAGATCGATCGGCGGGAATTCATACTCCGCATAATCGTCCGACGGCAGGAAATCGCTGCTTTCCAGCATACTGTTGGCGGCCTCCGTCTTCGTAAGCTTCTTCTGCGGATCGTACACCGGATCGGAAGGAGCCTGTTCCGTTCCTGCCCCGATGATCTCCGGACCATCCGGCAGTCCTGTTCCGCTGGAATTCCTCTTCGGTCTGCTGCCCGGATGCTTCTTTTCCTCCGGTTTGCCGGACGGATCCTCCGCCATATATCCCATGATTTTTCTCTGACCGCTCGTCATAGCGCCTTCTGACAGGCTGAGACTCTGAGGCTGATGAATCCCCAGTGCGGCGGCTTTCGCTTCTTCCTCTCTCTGCCGTTCGCGCTCCTTGGCCCGTTCTTCCCTCTCGAGAATGCGCCTGTTCCTGCGGACCTTAAAGCCCTCGAAGAATCTTGAAATCGGCGTATTGATCAGCAAAAGCAGGAATATGAATATCACGACAAATGCGAATATATACAATCCTGCCACACCCATAAAGCTGGTGATCAGACCTCCGACACCCATGCCGAAGACACCGCCGCCATCCAGGGCAATCCCGTCATGGAAGCTTTTAGAGAATCCGCCCCAGGATCCGCCTGCCGCGATATCGTCCATGAATCTGGCCGCGTTCACAAGGTCGATCGCCAGATAAATGATGACGAGGTAGATCAGAGATTTGATTCCGATATGTATGGTTTTCTTCAGGAACAACAGTACTCCGTACACGATGAAATAGTACGGAAGGAAGAACGCGACAAAACCGAACAAACCTTTCAGACCCTTGCTGATGACTTCTCCTGCTACACCTGCAGCTTTTGTCTGCAGCGCTACAATCAGGAATACACCAAGGGCGACGAGAATGATGCCCAGAATCTCATCTTTGATCTGTGCCTTTGCTTCCATTCTCAGCTCCAGCTTCTGAACCGCCTTCTCTACATCAGGAGATGACTGTGGTTTTTTGCTGTTCTTTCTGCTGTTATTTCTGCTGTCGGTCTTCTTCGCAGTCGCTTTCTTTTTTTGTGTTGTTTTCTTCTTATCTGCCATTATTTCCTCTTATCTTCATTACCCTTTTATTATGCCGCCAAAAGTGAATAAGCCAGTACAGCTGCGGCAACAAGCCATACGTACACGGTAAAGCCGACCAGTCTCTTGTTGGAAACGACTCTGATCATCGCCTTAATAGCGACGATACCGGATATAGCCGCCAGGATAACGCCTACTGCAATCGGCCCGATCAGTGACGCATCCGCTCCTTCCGCGAAGGCTTCCGGCGCTTCGAGAATGACGGAGCCGAGAATCGACGGGATGGAAATCAGAAAGGCGAATTCAACCGCAAACTCTCTCTTCAATCCTGCCATGAGACCGCCGAAGAGGGTTGAACCAGATCTGGAAACACCCGGGGCTATGGCAATACCCTGCATGCAGCCGATGAATATGGCGTGTCTCCACTTCATCTCCATCGGTCCCTTATCGCTTCTGCCCATTCTCTCTGCAATCAGCAGAATGATTCCTGTGAATATCAGTCCCATTGAAATGGATACGATCGACGCATAAAGACTTTCGAAGAAGTCCTCAAAGAGCAGCCCGATGAACGCGGTCGGAATCGTCGCCACGATAATCATAAACCCCATGCGCCTTGTCGGGTTCGCATTGATGCGCGGGCCCTTCCCCGTGCACAGATCTTTTATGGTCAGACCCAGTTCGACCAGAAGGGCTCCAATATCCTTCCGGTAAATGATAAATACAGAAACCAGGGTACCTACGTGCATCATAACCGTAAACAGCAGAACGCTGTCCGCTTCCACACCGAAGAAGTACTGAAGCAAAGCCAGATGTCCGCTGCTGCTGATTGGAAGAAATTCTGCCAGACCCTGAACGATTCCGAGTATTGCTGCCTGAGTATATGTCATGTTGTTCTCCTGTTTATTGTCTTGATTCCATTCTTATACAGAATAGAGTATAACACAAAAGCACAACAATTTGTATTTAATATTATTAAGCCCTACATGATTTTGTATATCAGAAAAAAGTGACCGCTTCTGCGGTCACCCTACTGTGTATTCGATCGTACTTGTTTTCCTGCTTTTGCGCACGATCAGCTTGGACGGAATGCTGTCCCGGAGGATCTGTACATGGGAGATGATTCCTACGAAGCTGCCGCCGCCCTGATCAGATCGGATGCTCTCCAGAACTTCCAGAGCGTCTCCAATGGAACTTTCATCGAGAGAACCGAATCCTTCATCGATGAACATGGCGTCGATATTGATTCCGTCCGTCCGCGCGATCGTTGACATGCCAATCGACAGAGCCAGGGAAACGAGGAATTTCTCTCCTCCTGACAGGGATGCAGCCGATCTGCCGCCATCTTGCTCGCTGAAGCTGTCGATAACTGCCAGGTCAAGGCCCTTCTTTCTGGATCCGGAAGTTCCCTCTTCCGTCCGTACCAGGGAATACCTGCCTCCGTGGACCTTGCTGAGCATTTCATTGGCTGCGTAGATCACCTGGTCGAACATAACACCCAGTACATATCTTCCCAGTCCTGTTCCTGTATCGCCCCGCAGCTGCCGCCCGAAAGCAAGGGCGCTCTCGGCACCGGCGATGCGGGCCGTATACTGTTCCATATCTTCTGCCAGGCTTTCACTCAGCTTTGTAAGACGTTCGATGGAAGTGCTGAGGCTGCCCTGTTTTCTCTGATAGGACATCACCGCCTCTTCAATGGCCGCCAGTGCTTCCTCGATTTCCTTCAGGTCGAAGCTCTCTGCTCCTTCCGGCAGCTTCGCCCTAGCCGCTTCCACCTCTTTTTCTGCTTTCTGCACTTCTTCCTTTGCGTTTTCCAGTCTCGTCTGCGCTTCCGCCAGACTGATTCTGGCATTGTCCCTGGATTTCGTCAGTTCAGAGAGCTTTCTATCGAAATCATCGATGTTCTTCTGCAGGCGTCTGATGTCCTTTTCAAGTGCCTGATAATCCTCGATTCCTTCGATCATGCCGGCTCTGCTGCTTTCCAGAGCCTTTTCGGCCCCGGTTCGGACATTCTCCAGTCTTGCGCACTCTTCCCGTGTTTTCTCGGCGTATTGCTGCGCTTCTTCTGCTTTCTTTCGGGCCTGTTCCCACTGGTCATGCTTTTCGCCAAGAGCTTCGAACTTTCTGTCGACCTGCTCGCTGCTGACAGCATCGGCGCCGGGACTTGCCGGCTCCGGATGATGGGTGCTTCCGCACACAGGGCATTTCTCACCTTCCGTCAGATCCGCAGCGAGTCTTCCCGCAGCGCCCCGTGCAAAGGCTTCCAGCACGTCTTTGTGCTGTCTGTCCGCTTCCTCGTAGGCAGACAGCGCTGCTGACTCCTTCTTCTTAGATTTTTCCAGGTCCGCAGCAGCTGATTCTGCTTTGCGCTGCGCCTTCTTCCACTGTGCGTCTGCTTCTTTGAAGTCTTCCCGCACAGATTCCATGTTTTCGTATATCTCGGTCTTGGATTCCAGAGAGCTCTTCTCTCTGCTCCACGCTTCTTTTTCTGACTCTCCTTTTTTGTGCGCTGCGAGAGTTCTCTCTGCTGCCTCCCGGACAGATTCCTTCTTCCGCATCGTTTCCTCAGCGGCTGCCAGCGCTCCGGCCCTGCTTTTGAGCGTGTTCTTCAGTTCTTCCAGTCTTGCTGCCGTTTCTTTATCTGCAAGGAGTTTCTTCCGTTTTTCATCATATTCTGCCGATTGGAAGGCACTTGTCAGCTCCTCCAGTTCCCGCTCCGCTTCTTTTGTCTTGCTGCGCAGTTCATCGATGGTTTCGCAGTTTTCGCTCTGCAGAAGGCTGTCTGTACGCTCCTTGATCGCCTGCACTTCTTCCCATTGGGATTTTACCTTATCGTAATATCTTCTCGCGATTTCATCCCATCTCCCGGCGCCGAAGATCTCAGTCAGGATTTCTCCCTTCTTGCCGGAATCGGACTCCAGAAACCGCTCGAATTTTCCCTGGGGAAGAATGATGACCTGTGTGAACTGATCATAGTCCAGGCCAATGAGCTTTTCCGCGTAGGCCGGAAGATCATTTTTTCTCACCTTTTCCAGGACAGGCTCGAACCGGCCCTCTTCGTCCATCACGGAGATATTCAGTTTCTCAGAAAGATTGACGCGTTTCTTCTCCAGCCTGCGTTCAAACTTATACACCTTGCCGCCGGCCTCAAAGATGAATTCCACAAATGTATCATCCTCCGGATTACATCTATTGCACCGAAGAGATATGAAATCATTGCGCTGTCCGCCGCTGGACTTGCCGTAGAGAGCCTGGGTCATGGCGTCCAGAATCATGGTCTTACCGCTTCCTGTATCACCGCAAATGAGCAGAAGTCCCTTTGAGGAAAGATCTGCGAAATCAATATATTCTCTTCCTGCATAAGGCCCGAAGGCCTGTAATGAAAGTGACAATGGTCTCATTGGAGTTCCTCCCCTGTCTGTGCCCTGACAGCCTCTTCAAAAAGCCTGATCTGGTCATCGTCAGGTTCCATTCCTGCCATATCCGCGCAAAAACTCCGGAAGATGGACACCGGATCATGAGATGCGTGTTTCAGTTCCTCTGCTGTTATGGTTGCCTTTGCATGGTCTCCCTCAAAGGACAGTCCCCTGCCTTCCAGGATGTTCGGATACACCTGCCGGAGAGCCATCATCGTCTCCGCCCCCATATATCTGTCTGTCAGTTCGATGCGCAGATAACCCTTCCGGATTTCTTCCGGGATGTCCCCTTTCAGAAGCTCCTCATAAGAACCGCTGAGCGTCTTTCTCTGGTGGAGCAGCTGCAGAGGCAGAATCTGCCGGCTCATATCATCGGTATCGATGATCGTAACGGATTTCTCCTGTGTTTCCTCTTTCCCGAAGGAATATGGCATGGGCGTACCGCTGTAACGAATCGTGTCGGTAATGTCCTGCGGCTTATGGATGTGCCCGAGGGCGACATAATCAAACCCCTCGAATACATCTGAAGGCACCGCGGAAGCAAAGCCGATCTCCGCCGCTCTGTCGCTTACAGATGTCTCCGCATTGACGATAAAGGCATGGGCGGTGAGAATGTTCCGTTTCGACGGATCCATGACGGCCCGGATGTGATCGCACACGACCCGGTACGCACTCTCCGTATCTGTGATTTCCTCTGCCTGTTCCGGGAAGGCATATCTGACCCTGGCAGTATCGATCCAAGGCAGCAGATAGATATGTGTATCCTCAAATTCAACTTTCTCCCCTGCCGAGTCCATGATCCCTGCCACATAGAGTCCTGCCCCCGCCAGCAGCCTGCTGCACTGGGACAGCCGTTCCGGACCATCGTGATTACCCGCAATGACAACAGTCTTTGCCCCGATTTCGGAGCAAAGACTTGTAACTGCATCATCATATATTCTGATTACTTCTCCGCTGACATTGGCACGGTCAAAAATATCGCCGGCAATCATCACCACATCGACTTGCTGTTCTTTCACGATGTCCTTGATCTGATCGATAAAATACAGCTGGTCTTCTGTGATGTCCGCGCCGTTGACCGTCATTCCCAGATGCCAGTCAGAAGTGTGAAGAATCTTCATCTCTCAATGTTTCCTTTCATCTCCCGCTCATCGAGCAGGGCCATGATCTGCCTCTTGTATTCCATGAACTCATCGGTGAGATCGTAATCCTGCCTTTGGCTTCGAGGCGTTCTGACCTTGATTTCTGTCTGGATTTCACCGGGTTTTCCCGTCATAATGTAGATGCGATCAGAAAGTAGAATCGCTTCGTTGATATCATGGGTGATAAAGACAGTCGTAAGATTGATCTTTTCCATAACATCCAGATACCACCGGTGGATCCTGCCTTTGGTAATCGTATCGAGAGCGGAGAATGGTTCATCCAGCAGCGCTACATTGTCTGAAAACAGATAGGTTCGCAGAAGCGCCGCTCTCTGCCGCATGCCGCCGGAAAGCTGTTTCGGATATTTCTTCTGTGTCCCCTCCAGACCGAACTCCCCAAAGTGGGCGGAGGCCTGTTTCCTCGCCTCTGATTTCGAAGCGCCTCTGATGATCAGAGGAAGCGCTACATTGTCTTCAATGGTCTTATAAGGCAGAAGCAGATCCTTCTGGAGCATATAGCTGATATGACCAGTCGTTCCAGTGATGTCCTCTCCATCAAGTATAACACTGCCGCTGACTGGTTTGTAGATACCGGATATGCAGTTGAACAGGGTTGTCTTGCCGCTTCCGGACACGCCAAGCAGGCTGACCAGTTCTCCCCGGTCAACCGCAAT